>CANRIN010000027.1 GCA_947630675.1 uncultured Clostridia bacterium
GATGAAGGTCTCGGTCTTCCACAGCCGCTCCATCAGCCGCTCGCGGCTCACAACGCGCCCCTTGTTCTCCATGAGGCAGAGGAGTATGCGGTACTCGTTCCTTGTCAGCGGTATCTTTTCGCCGTTATAGACAAGCGTGCCGTCGCCGGTGTTGAGGAACGCCCCGCGGCACTCGAGGAGCGGCATGTCCGCAGAGAAGTCATAGCTCCGCCGCAGGAGGGCCTGTATCTTTGAGATAAGCACCTCGCCGTCGAAGGGCTTTGCGACGAAGTCGTCCGCGCCCATGTTCACCGCCATGACGATGTTCATGTTGTCGGAGGCGGAGGAGATGAATATTATCGGCACCTTCGATACGCGGCGGATCTCGCGGCACCAGTGGTAGCCGTCGTAGAACGGGAGCGAGATGTCGATGAGCACGAGATGCGGAAGGTACTCCGCAAACCCGTGCATGACGTCCCGGAAGTCGTCCGCTATCCGCGTCTCCATGCCCCAGAGCGCGGCGCGCTCCGCTATCCCCTCGGCAATGCCGCGGTCGTCCTCGATGATGAAAAGCCTGTACATTCTGCGCCTCCCCTGTGTACTGAAAAACAGTATAACACACCACCGCGGGATTTTCCACCCGCGCGCCGCGCTTGACTTGCGCCTCCGCGACGTGAAAGCCGTTGCGCGCCGCTACCGAATGTGGTAACATATATGCGTATAGAACGGAAACGGAGGACAAACCATGACTGTTGCGATAGCTTACGCTATGCCGGCGGAGGCGGAGAGCCTCATCCGCGCCTCCGGGGCGGAGCCGGTGGAGAGCGCGGCGGGGGTTCCGATATACCGCCTGCCGTGTGGGGCGTACGCGTACATCGGCGGTGTCGGAAAGGTGAACGCCGCGATGTCGGCGCAGCTCGTCATCGACCGCCTGCGCCCGGATATGGTACTGAACGTCGGCGTCGCGGGCTGCTTTGAGGAGCTGCCGATAGGGACGCTCGTGCTCGCGGATGAGTTCGTTCAGCACGACGTGGACACCACCGCCGTCGGCGACCCGATAGGGCTCGTCAGCACGGTGAACCGCGTGGAGTTCCCCGCGGACGGCGCGGAGACCGTGGGGAGGCGCCTCGACGCGCTCGGTGTCGGGTACGTCACGGGAAGGGTCGCGACCGGCGAGGCGTTTCTGAAGAAGGGCGGGCGCGCCGATTGGATACGGAGTACCTTCCGCCCGCTCGTCTGCGAGATGGAGGGCGGCGCGACAGCGCAGGTGTGTCTGCGGAACGGGGTGAAGTTTGCCGCGCTCAAGTCGGTCTCAGACCATCTTTCGAGCGAGAACAACGCGGAGGAATACTTCGACTTCGGTGCGGCAATGGAGACGCTGAATGAGACGGTGCTCGCGCTCGTGCGCGAGCTTGCAAAGCTGTAAGGAGGCTGTGAAGATGGAGAAGATAGCGAGCTTTCAGGTGGACCACACGAAGCTGGTGCCGGGGATGTACCTCTCCCGG
The DNA here is from genome assembly GCA_947630675.1 of uncultured Clostridia bacterium. Taxonomy (GTDB): domain Bacteria; phylum Bacillota; class Clostridia; order Oscillospirales; family JAAYOS01; genus CANRIN01. The sequence continues at coordinate 1,485 of CANRIN010000027.1, forward strand.
CGGGACGGGAACGTCACGACTTTCGACCTCAGATTCAAGAAACCGAACACCGGCGACCTGCTCACGAACGCCGAGATGCACTCGGTCGAGCACGTCATAGCGACGCTGCTCCGCAACGGCCGCGCGAAGGAGGGCATAGTCTACTTCGGCCCGATGGGCTGTCAGACCGGGTTTTATTTGCTTGTTGACAGCCGCGTCGTCCCGGATGCGGACGCGGTGGCGCTCGTGCGCGAGACCTTCGCCGCGGGAGCGGAATTCGAGGGCGAGATGCCCGGCAAGAGCCCGATGGAGTGCGGCAACTACATAAATCTCTTCACGGAGCTTGCTCGGGAGCAGTGCGCGTACTACTCCCGCAAAATTGCGGACTGGACCGAGGAAAAGCTGAAATATTGAGCAAGCGCGCACGTCCGACCGCTTTTCTGCGAGATAGCGGCGGCGCGATGCGGAAATTCTACGGCCAGTCTTAACGGGAGGTAGATTTCTTCGCATTTGGGTGTATAATGTGAATTGTCGAGCGGGACTGTGCGGCAAATCAAAATCGGAGAGGATAGAAATGCTGCTTCGTGATTATAAATCTTCAGACTGTAATTGCCTTGCAGAGTTATTTTATCAAACAGTTCACTGCGTAAATGCAAAAGATTACACAGAAGAACAGTTAAACGCATGGGCGAGCGGCAAGGTCAACATACAAGAATGGGACAGCTCTTTTAGGAAACATAAAACGATCGTCGCCGTTGAAGGCACTGAAATTGTCGGCTTCGGAGATATTGACTCATCCGGCTATCTTGACAGACTGTATGTTCACAAAGACCGACAAAGGCAGGGGATAGCCTCCGCGATCTGTGACGAGTTGGAGAGTTCCGTTGGCAACATCAGAATTACCACACACGCGTCTATTACGGCAAAGCCTTTCTTTGAAAGTCGTGGGTACAAGGTAATCAAAGAGCAGCAAGTAGAACGGCAGGGCGTTTTTCTCACAAACTATGTGATGGAGAAATAATAATTCGTATTTGCCGAACAGAACACGACCGAATACTGAAAAGAGACCGCTGACACACCGGCTCCCGGTGAAAGTCAACGGTCTCTTTAATGCTGTTTAGCGATCGGCGCGGCTAATGCCGCGCCGATGCTTTGTACTTCTTGTAGTTTTTCTGTCGAATTATACCGTTTGCCGTCGACTTTACTCCTTAGGTCCTATGACGCCCTCGTAGCTAAGGCCGAAGCCGTAGTCGTAGGCGTTGCCCGCCTCGTCGACGTGCGGATCCATGTCGAGCGCCTTGTCCTCGCACTGATGCTCGACCGTCGCCATGTCCTTCGGCATCTGTATCGGCAGACGGCCGGTCGGGTCGTAGCCGCCGAACACGACGTCGAGCACGGCGGAGCGGCTGACGCCGAAGTCGGCGATAAGTCCGTCGACCTCGCGCTCGAACTCACTCACGATAGTCGGGTTGCGCATCGACAGGCAGACTATGACCGGCTTGTCGCCCATCGCCTGACGCGCCTCGAGGATGATATCAAGGTCGGCCTCGTTGTAGGCGGTGTTCGTCTTGCCCTTGTAGGTGCGGTTCGTGAAGCTCTCGCGCCAGTCGCCGCCGGCGATGCTCACCTCGCGCGCCTCGGTTGCGGTGTACGGGCGGTACTGGAGAGTGATTGGCAGATAGCCGTTGCCGCCGTTCTTCACGTCATCGGTGGAGTAGGCGTTGCAGGACGGGCTCTCGACAAAGACTATCGCGACGTCCGCGTCCTTCGGGTCGGAGACGCGCGTGCCGTACTTCGAGATAACCGCGTCGGAGACGGGGTCCTCGTCGTGCGCTGGGATGATGCCGCGGAAGAACGCCCGCTGCTCGCTGATGTGGCGCTTCGGAACATATATCTTGAGCCCCTTCTTCAGCGGGAGGGCTGAATTGCGGTTCTTCAGCATGACGACGCTCTTCTGCTGCGCCCCGTAGCCGTGGCGGACGAACTCCTCGCAGCCGACGACTTTCGCGCTCTCGGCGGGGTCGAGGTACGGGTCCTCAAAGAGACCGCAGCGGAAGATGTTGATGAGCAGGCGCGTGGCCGAGAGGCGGAAGCGCTCGTCCATGACGTCTTTGCCGTACTTCTCCGAGCCTATCTCATACGCCTTGATTATCGGCTCGGCCTTGTCGTTGCCGCCGAACTGGTCGACGCCGTTCATTATCGCGATGAGCATACGCTCCGGCTCGCTGTACTGCTCCATGTTGTAGCAGCGGCTCGCGAACGCGTCCATGTTCGGGTCGGGGTCGGCGGTGATGCCCCAGTCGGTGCAGACGACGCCGGGGAAGGCGTACTTCTCGCGGAGCAGGTCCTTTATCAGGTACTCGCTGTACGAGTTGCCGACGTTCTTGTGGTTCTTTACGTCGAGCCCCCACGAGACGGTGTAGTAGGGCATGACGGCGGAGGCGCAGCCGGTCGGGCCGTCGAGCTTGAACGCGGCCTCGGTGAACGGCTTGCGGTGCTCCTCCGAGTTGTTTTCGGGATAGACGGCGTACTCGCCGTAGGCATAGTGCGCGTCGCGCCCCGCCTCGCCGGTGCCGCCGCCCGGCCAGTGCTTGACCATGGTGTTGACGCTCTCGCGGCCCCAGCCGTTCTTCTCGCCTTCGGTCGTCTGCATTCCGTCGCAGTACGCCTTGACGAATTTCTTCGACATCTCGAGGTTTTCGCCGAGGGTGTCCATAAAGCGCATCCAGCGCGGCTCGGTGCAGAGGTCGATCTGCGGGCCGAGCGCCGTGGTGATGCCGAGCGCGCGGTACTCGCGGCTCGCATCCTCCGCGAACTGCTTTACGACGGCGGGGTCAAACGTCGCGGCAAAGCCGACGCCCTCCGGCCACTTGCTGACGTCGCCGCCGGCGTTTCGGAACTCCTCGCCGCCCTCCGAGCCCTTCGCTCCGTTGCGCGGGTCGGTGGAGATATTGACCGGTATGCCGAGACGCATCGACTCGGCGTTCTTCTGAAGCTCGTTTGACCACTTCGCGGCGGTCTCCGCGCTCTTCACCTGGGTCATGAGGATGTGGCGGATGTGGTCGGCGGACATGAACTCCTTCTGCTGGTCGGAGAGCTCCCACGGCTCCTTGCCGCTCTCGGCAAAGCTCTTGCCGTCAAACGTACCGCCGAACGGACCGCCCGCGACCGGCGGGACCATCTGATGCGGCGAGTAGAGCATGAGACCCGCTATCTCCTCGACGGTGAGGCGCGACGCGAGGTCGCGCGCACGCTCCTCCGCGGAGAGACGCCAGTCCTCGTAGGGGAGCAGCTCGCCGGTCTTGGCGAGGTCCTTGAAGAGGAGACCGTCCTTCTCGATGAGGCGGACGCCCGAGCCCTCGCTGTAGGCAAGCGTTTTGCCGTTCTCCTGCTCGACGTGGACGATACCGTCCTTTACGGTGCTTTTAGCTGCCAAACGTATCACTCCTTTTTCCCGCGCGCGGCGGGGATATATACGGTAAATCTGTTTTGATTATAGCAGATTTCGGAGGATTTGTAAACACGGCACAAAAAGAAACGGGCGCAATTATAAGCACCCGTTTGCTGAAAAGTTCCGTATGGAAATAAGCAGCGTCGGCCTTAAAAGTCTGTCGCGGCGGACTGCGCCGTGATGACATGCAGCGTCCCGCCGTCCACTGTAAATCTGATGTTGAAGCCGCCATAGCTCATGCCGTAGACGCGCTCGGGGTCGTGCTGATAGCGCGGGCGCGGGTCGAGCGAGAGCAGCTCGCGCACGGCGGAGCGTATCTCCGCGGGGAGCGCGGCCTCGACCGCCTCCGGCATGTCTACCGAGAGGCGCTCCGGCGCGCCGTCAGCGAAGCCGCCGGCGGCGTCCGGCACCGAGTCGGCGTAGGGGAGGTAGGGCTTGACGTCGTAGACCGGCGTTCCGTCGAGGATGTCCGCGCCGGAGACGACGAGCGTGTCACCGAGCCCCTCCACGCGTTCTATCTGCTTGAGGCGCACGACCGAGAGCGCTATGGGGTTAGGTCGGAAGGGCGAGCGCGTCGCGAATACGCCCATCCGGGCGTTCCCGCCGAGGCGCGGAGGGCGCACCGTCGGCGACCAACCGTCGCGCGCCGCCTCCGAGAACTCCCAAATGAGCCATATGTGCGAGAAACCCTCGAGCCCGCGCAGCGCCTCCGGCACGCGGTACTCCGGCTCAAAGACGACGCGCGCCTCGCTGCTTTCGCTGAGGCCGCTCTGGCGCGGTATGCCGAACTTCTCGGAAAAGCCGCTCCGCACCCGCGCTATGACCTTCATTTCCATCAGGCGCGCTCCTCGTCAAGGTAGCTCGCCTCCATGTCCGCCATGTGCAGCAGGACGGCGAGCGGGCAGCGCTCGAAGATGCGGCTTATCATGAAGTCGCCGCCCTTGACGGAGGTGTCGAAGCCGCCCATGTGCCCGCGTATCGACAGTATCTCGTCCGGAGTGAGGCGGATGAAATTCTGGAGGATTATCACCGACTTCTCGCCGTGGCCGCAGGGGAACTTCTCGTCTATCTCATAGACCTCTTTACGCACCCAGCCGCCGTTCTCCTTGACGTTGCGGTAGCCTATCCGGTAGAAGTTGACCTTGCAGATGTCGTGAAGCAGTGCGGAGACAGCTATAGTCTCCTCGCTCCACTTCGAGCGCTCGCCGCGCATGTCAAGAAGCGCCGTGAGACAGTCGTAGACGCCGAGGGAGTGGCGGAGAAGTCCGCCCTCCTCCGCGCCGTGGTAGCGGGTGGAAGCGGGGGCGGTGAAGAAGTCCGAGCCCTCCAGCCACTCGAGGAGCTTATCCGAGCCCTCGCGGGTGATGTTCTTCGTGTATATGTCGATAAATCTCTCACGGTCGGTCATACCGTCATCCCTCCAGCTCGTCTACAAAGTAGGCGTTTGAGTCTGCGGGGAAGCCCCTGCTGTCGACGACGTTCACGCGGACGTATACCGCGTCCGACGGAACGGCGTACTCCGCCTCGGTTATGGGGTTTTCGTCCGTGCCGTAGAAGCTGTATGTGTGGCGCGTGGCGCAGCAGAAGCTTATCTTCCGCGCAGGGGAGGTGCGGACGTGGATCTTCCCGTCCTCATACCACAGCTCGCGTATCTCCGGTCCCTGCGAGGCGTAGAAGTTCCCGAGCTCAAGGGCGCGAGTTATCTCGCGGTACTCGAGCTTTTCCGCCTTTATCATCGTGAAGCCGCCGCAGCTGTCGCAATACGGCCCGTCCTCGGGGAAGATGTTGTGGTTGTCGTCAGCGGCGATGCAGAAGATGCGCCTGCCGGAGCGGAGGAGGTCGTCGTATATCTGCGGGTCGTACTCCGGAAAGCCGCCGACGAGGCAGGAGTAGTTCGCTATCTCGAGGGCGTTCATGCCCTCATAGCCCATGTAGTCCGAGTAGTTCTCAAGCGACCAGCGCGGGTGGTTGTAGGTGACAAAGAAGCCGTTCTCACGCGCCTTCTTCATCATGTCGGAGACGCCCTCGTGGCTGTACACGCGGTCGTAGTTCTCGTTATCGTCATGCACGGAGCGGTCTACGTATTTCGGGGCGTTGCCGAAGAGATAGCGGTCCTTATGCCAGCAGACCTGCTTGACGTTGTCCGACTCGAGCGCGATGAGGCACATGTGGCAGGTCTTAGTCTGCGAGAAGGGTGCGGAGGTCGGCTCATTCACCTCCATCTCGTAGCTGTTGAGGGGCAGGAAGTCCTCGTCCCGCAGCTCGGGGTGGGGTATGAGTATGTCGTGGTCGGTAAACGCCACCACCGAGTAGCCGTGCCGTTTGTAGAGATCCTTCACCTCCTCGGGGGTGAGGTGGCCGTCGCTTATGGTGGTGTGACAGTGCAGATTTGCCTTATAGAACCGCCCGGTGGGCGGCAGCAGATATTTCTTCATATTGCAGTTCTCCTTTCGCTGTTGGGCACTACCTAAATTCTAGCACACGCGGCGGCGGGCGGCAAGATATTTTCGTCCGCCGCGATTGACAGTTCACTCGGGATGAGATATTATGGATGCACAAGTGAACGGAACGCCGCGGGTGTCAGGCGCGCCGCAGGGCGCGCAGGGTGAAAAGGGAAGCGGGTGAGAGTCCCGCACGAACTCGTCGCTGTGAAGGAAGAGCTAGTCCCCGTGGGGAAGACCCATGTAATGTCATTGGCTTATGCCGAGAAGACGGGACGGCGCGATGACGCCAAAGTCAGAAGACCTGCCCGGGGTGATATTGTGGAGCCGCGAGTGATCGGCGAAAACAAGGACTGTTTGCAGTTTGGGGAAGCGGAACCGCCTTCGACTCTGCCCGGGCGGTCGGAGCTTTGCGCCCTCGGATGCAGGCGTTCCCACAATCTTCTGCGCTTGACATCCGAATGAAAGGGGGATAATGCTCTGAACGCCAAGACAAAGAAAATACTCGGCATCGTCATCGCGGTGATAGTGCTCGCGGCTGTCGTCGTCACGGGGATCCTGCTCCAGCCGAAGACCCAGAAGGGGAGCAAGAACATCACGATAGAAGTCGTGAACAGCGCCGCCGAGTCGACGGTGTACAGCGTCTCGACCGACGCGGAGTACCTCGAACAGGCGATGGAGGAGGCCGACGGCCTCACCTTCTCCGGCACCGAGGGCGACTACGGCATGATGGTCGATACCGTCAACGGCGAGACCGCCGTGTACGACACGGACGGCGCGTACTGGAGCTTCTACGTAAACGGCGAGTACTGCAATTACGGTATAAGCGAGCAGCCCGTCGCCGACGGAGACGCGTTCCGCATAGTCTACGAAACGGCTTCGTGGTAAAAACGACCGCAGACGATCGCCGACGAAACGGCTTTTCAAACAGCACAGCACCGTTTGAAAAGCCCTGAGGAAAAGAAAGAGCGTCCTGCCCGGGCAGGACGCTCTTTTGTGTCGCGGCGAATCGCGCTCGCTATAATTCCTCCATCAGCTTAAGAGCGGTAAAAATCATATTTGAACGTACATTCTTTTGATGATTCCAATTTCGAGTATCCCATTTTTCGCCGCTTACGTCGTCGCCTGCATAGAGCAATTGAGCTAACGGAATATCGTAATACTTGGATACGGCAAAAAATGCCGCCGTTTCCATTTCCACTGTTATACACCCTTCGCTTCTTCGCAGCTCGATCATTTCGGGAGTTTCTCTGTACATGGCGTCCGTCGTCCATGTTTTTCCGACGGTATACGGTATCCCTAATTTTTCCAAACCGGAAATAACAAAATCTGTGGTCGCCTTATGACATTCCACTTCGCGGGAAGGTTCTAAGTAATGATAAGATGTTCCCTCGTCTCTGACGGCGGCAATGGGAACAATGATTTCTCCCACTTTGGAATCCTTCTTGATTGAGCCCGCGCCGCCGCATATAATAAACTTTTCACATCCCATAGCGTGCAGTTCTTCAATGGTCGCCGCCGCGCCGGGAGCAGTGGAAAACGGCATTGTGATACAAATTCTTTCCTTGGATATGTTATACTCGTAGATGGGAATGTCCAAAACCTCGGAATGAAGATGCCCGATCACGGGGTGATTTTTCTCCTCAACAAGCTGCTCGAGCTCTTTCCTGAAAAATGTGATGACACATTTGGAGGGAAGCGTCTTGTCCAAAAAATCCGTGGGTCTTATAATGGGATCTCGGCTTGTATCATACTCGCAAACCGGATATCTGTTCTTGATTATCATTTCTTATCCCTCTGTAAATACGATATTAATTTGCCGCCCTTTCGGGCGGCAAAATCTGTTTAAGAACGATTGATAAACGCTTTGATATGCTCGAAGGTCTCGGGGCTGAGGTCGTGCTCTATGCGGCAGGCGTCCTCCGCGGCGACGTTGGGACTCACGCCTATCGACTCGAGCCACGCGGACAGCACGCGGTGGCGCTCGTATATCCGACTCGCTATGTCCAGTCCCTCCGGCGTCAGTTCAAGGCGGCCGGTGGGGTGCATTATGACAAATCCGCCCTCCGAGAGCAGCTTTATCGCGCGGCTGACGCTCGGCCGCGTCACGCCGAGGGAACGGCTCACGTCCACCGAGCGCACCTCGCCGCCGGTGCTCTCGCCGAGGACGAGTATGGCTTCAAGGTAATCTTCTCCCGATTTCTGTATTTTCATCGAATCCTCCTCCCATATCGGCTGAAAAAGCCGGGTATCGGTAAACATATTCTAACACAGAAAAAAATGAAAATCAATGCTTGACAAACAATGTTAGCGGTGGTAAACTATGTGACGTGAGTTAGTGAAGACTAACTAAGTTTGCGTCCGCATACGGCGGACGGCGGGAGGTCGTACTTATGCCGCTTACGCAGGCAGTGTCCGGAGAGAAGAAGATAGTCCGCAGGATAACCGGCAGCGGAGAGATGCGCCGGCACCTTGCAAATCTCGGCTTCGTTGAGGGCGGAGAGGTCATGGTCATAAGCGACAACGGGTCAGGGCTCATCGTGAGCGTGAAGGATGCGCGCGTAGCCCTCAGCCGCAGTATGGCGACCCGCATACTTGTGTAAAGGGGGTCTTGAAGTGACTTTAAGAGAGGTAAAGCCCGGCGACACGGTGCGCGTCCTCAAGCTGAACGGCGAGGGCGCCGTGCGCCGCCGCATCATGGACATGGGCATCACGCGCGGCGTGGAGGTCTATGTGCGAAAGGTCGCGCCGCTCGGCGACCCGGTCGAGGTGACGGTGCGCGGCTACGAGCTGAGCATCCGCAAGGCGGACGCCGAGACGGTCGAGGTCGAGTGACCCGCACCGCTCCCTCGGAGCGCCGCTACACGGCGAGAGACAAATTTTTTTGCCTCAACTGTTAGTTTAAGCAAACAATATTAGCATCAACATACTTATATTTGGGGAGTGATAAGCTTGTCAACAACGATGGCTCTTGCCGGAAACCCTAACTGCGGCAAGACTACGATGTTCAACGCCCTCACCGGTGCGACGCAGTACGTCGGCAACTGGCCGGGCGTCACGGTCGAGAAGAAGGAGGGCCGTCTGAAGGGACGGAAGGACGTGACCGTCACCGACCTGCCCGGCGTCTACTCGCTTTCGCCGTACACGCTCGAGGAGGTCGTCGCGCGCGACTACCTCGTGGGCGAGCGCCCGAGCGTTATCGTGGACCTCGTCGATGCGACGAATATCGAGCGCAACCTCTACCTCACGACGCAGCTGCTCGAGGTGGGCATCCCGGTCGTCGTGGCGCTCAACATGATAGACCTGATACGAAAGAACGGCGTTTCGATTAACGTGAAGGCGCTTTCAAAGGAGCTCGGCTGCCCGGTCGTGGAGACCTCCGCGCTGAAGAACGAGGGCCTCGAGTCGGTCATCTCCGAGGCGCTCGACGCCGAGAAGAAGCACTCGGCGCCGAAGTGCGTTCGCTTCGCTCCGGAGGTCGAGCAGGTGCTCTCCGAGCTCGAGGAGATGGTCGCGGGGAAGACTACTCCCGGCACCGAGCGCTATCACGCGATAAAGCTCTTCGAGCGCGACGGCAAGGTCCTCGAGCATCTCACGCTCTCGCGCGAGGAGCGCGGCCGCGCCGAGGAACTTACAAGCGCGCTCGAGCAGGAGTATGACGACGATGCAGAGAGCATCATCACGGGCGAGCGCTACGAGCGGATAGGCGAGATAATAGCGAAGTGCGTTTCAAAGAAGTCGGCGGCGATGACCGTATCGGACAAGATAGACCGCGTGGTCACGAACCGCATCCTCGCGCTGCCGATATTCGCCGTGATAATGACGATAGTGTACTACGTCTCCATTTCGACCGTCGGAGACTGGACGATTGGCTGGGTCGAGACCTTCTTCGAGTGGGTGAGCGGCCACATAGAAGTCTGGCTCACCGCCGCGAACGCGCCCGACTGGCTGCTGAGTCTCGTGATAGACGGCATCATCGGCGGCGTCGGCTCGGTGCTCGTGTTCGTACCGCAGATGATGATACTCTTCATCTTCCTCTCCGTGCTCGAGGACTGCGGCTACATGGCGCGCGTAGCGTTCATCATGGACCGCATCTTCCGCAAGTTCGGACTCTCGGGCAAGAGCTTCATCCCGATGCTCATATCGTCCGGCTGCGGCGTTCCCGGCGTCATGGCGACCCGCACGATAGAGAACGAGAAGGACCGCCGCATGACCGCCATGACCACGACCTTCATCCCCTGCGGCGCAAAGATGCCGATAATCGCGATGATAGCGGGCTCGCTCTTCGGCGGCGCGTGGTGGGTGGCGCCGAGCTGCTACTTCATCGGCATAGCCGTCGTCGTATTCAGCGGCATAGTTCTCAAGAAGACGAAGCTGTTCGCGGGCGACCCCGCACCGTTCGTGATGGAGCTGCCGCAGTACCACATCCCGTCGGTCAAGGGCGTGCTCATTCACATGTGGGAGCGCGCGAAGAGCTTCATGATAAAGGCCGGTACTATAATCTTCGTGGCCTGCGCCGCGATATGGTTCCTCCAGAGCTTCGGATTTACCGATGCGGGCTTCGGCATGGTCGAGACGAGCGAGCAGTCGATGCTCGCGGCGATAGGCCGCTTCCTTGCGCCGATATTCGTCCCGCTGGGGTTCGGCGAATGGGAGAGCACCGTTGCAGCCGTCACCGGGCTCGTCGCGAAGGAGCAGGTCGTCGGGACCCTCGGCATACTGCTGCACGCGAGCGAGGAAGCGATAGAGATGATGAGCGAGGGCGAAGGCGTCCTCGAGATGGAAGTCCTCGTGGCGTCGCTCTTCGGCAGCGGACTTGCGGGCTTTGCGTACATGGTGTTCAACCTGATATGCGCCCCGTGCTTTGCGGCCATCGGTGCGGTGCGGCGTGAGATCGGCGGCAAGTGGGCGCTGATAGCCGTCACATATCAGACGCTTCTCGCGTACTCGCTCGCGCTCATAATCTACCAGGTGGGAAGCGCAGTCTCGGGCAACATGAACGTCGCGGGATTCATAGTGGCGCTCGTACTTGCGGCGGTGCTCGTCTACGCGCTGTTCCGCCCGAATCCCTACAGGAAAGAGGGCCGGCTGTCCGACCCCGCCGTCGAGATGGCGGCGTGACCTCTGCGGAGGCGAGATAAATGCTTGTCACGATAATCACCTGCCTCGTGCTCGCGGCGGCGCTGTTCTTCGCCGTGCGCCACATGGTAAAGGAACGGAAATCCGGCGGCTGCGGCTGCGGCTGTGCAGACTGTCCCTCGAGAGGGATGTGCCACCGGATAGAGGAAGCGCTGAAGGATACCAAATAGACAGTTTCGGCGCGAAATGTGCTCGGGCAATGAATTGCCCTGCGCACCCTTTCGCGCCGAGGGCACCGGCAGAGCGTAGCTCTGCCAGTGCCTTGCGCTACGCTTCGCAATTCCCACGCGGTCAGCGACCGCGTGGGAACCCTTCCGATTAAACGTGCTCGGGCGAATAAATCGCCCTGCGCGAAGCCCACGGCTTGCCGTGGGCTTCAACCGCGCGAACAGGCGCGGAAAGGCGCTTCACACCGTTTGAAATTTGCAACAGCCTCGCAGAGTTTCGCCGCCTCAGGCGGCGAAATAAAGTCCAATCATTTTCGGCGGCGGCATGTACGTCGTCGAAAATACTTTGCGCGGAGCGCGCGTCGAAGACGGCGGAGCCGTCGAGGCGCGAAGCGTAGCGTTTGCCGCCGGCAAGGCTTTGCCTTGTCCGGCGGCCTCGCCGGAAATTGGTAAAGGAGCGCGCTTGCGCGCGACTGCGATTTCCGGCGACTTTTTCGCGGCTTGCCGCGAAAAAGCATATTTTTCCCGCCAACGGCAGATAATAACGACCGAGCGGCAGAGCCGCAAATCATCGAAAGCGAGGGAGACTATGACACCAAAGGAACTTCTCTATGTCGAGGACGCGCTCGGTCACACCAAGGAGATGCAGACCGCATTCTCCGGCTTCGCGGCCGAGATACAGGACACCGAGTTGAAGAGCTTCGTGGAGCAGCTTGCGGGTGAAAATTCGCAGTGGTACTCCAGGTTCGTCGAGGTACTGAACAAAAACGCGTAACGGGAGGAAATCATGGAAGACAGGGTAATAATGGGCACTATTCTCACAAGCGTAAAGAGCGTCTGCGACCTCATGCTGCACGGCACGATAGAGTCGTCTACTCCGGAGGTCCACGGCGTCTTCAGCTCCGCGCTCGGCGGATGCCTCGAGATGCAGAACAAGATATACAACAAGATGCAGCAGAAGGGCTGGTACGAGACTCAGTCCGTCGAGAAAACGAAGATAGATTCCGCGCTCCAGAAGTACGCGCAGAAGCAGCCGGTATAAGGAGACGGCGGGGAAGGTCGCAGAGACTTTTCCCGCCGTTTATCAATATGCAAGGCGGCTGCGCCCGCACATCTCGGCCGCGGCGCAGACGAAACGGGAGATTTCCGATTGTCGGAAATCTCCCGTTTTTGTATTGTCGGGACAACTGCCGCTTGTGCCCCGAATGCGTAAGCTTTTTTGGTCGCAGAGTTCGTCACTCTGCGTCCACACCTTCCGAACCAAACACGGAAAAAGTATACCACGCCGATTGCTCAAATTCAATAGTTTACAGGCAATTTCTCCGAAAAAATTTCAGCACATACAGGAAAATGATGGAAATCAACTGCGTCTCACACCCCAAACGGCACAGTTTTACCGTTTTTAAGCCGTCAAATGCGCCGTCAAAAAAGCGGTTCCCACGCGCCCGCGGAACAGCGCGGCAAAATGCGCCGAAATCATCTTATTGCAAGGGAAAGGAGCATAGACCAAAACGTGCGTGCACGGGCAGGCTCGCGGCGTCACGCCGCGAGCATCGCAGTCAAACTTTTCAGTCAAACGGTAAAATTCGGCGGAAGCAAGGTTCTGAAAAAGGCGCCGAAAGCCCTGACAAAAGCGGGTCAAAACGGCTGAAAAATACCGGTTTGGCATAGAGTGACGAACTCTGCGACCGTTTTCCCCGGCCGGTTGAAGCACAGAGTGACGAACTCTGCGACCTTACCGCCTGCGGGCATTGTTCCCGATTTTCGCGGAATATATGCTTTGACGGAGCGAAAACGCGAAATTTCAGCTTCGCCGGGAGGAAACAGAAATGGAAAAGTTACATACCGGCTATAGTTGACTGAACGGGCGTGAGTCCGTATTCTTCCGCGCGGCATAGCCGCCGCGCGTTTGGGGAGCAATATGTTCCTGAAATTGCTTTTCGGGGGGTATTTTCGATGAGACTAAATAAGACACATCGATTCTCGAACAGGTTAACGGCCGCCCTTCTGTGCCTATGTATGGTGACGTCGCTTATCAGCGGCGTGGGCGTGCTGAACGCCGTCGCCGCTGCCGGACCGTCGGCGCGCGCCGGCGCCGAGCCGACGAAGGATATCGTCACCGGCAGCCGCGTGGCTGACCCCAACACCATGGACGACTACCTCAACCGTCTGCTCACCGCGGAGAACGGTTCCCGTTACGCCGGCCGCGTCTGGACGGATAAGACCGTCTTCGCCTACGGCGCGAATGACGACAAAGGCGGCGTTGCGGGTAACCAAATAGTTCTCGACATGGGGACCGACGGCTATGACGGCAAGGTCGGCTTCAACTCGGACTTTGCGCACGTCTATTCTGTGCTAGCAAGCTCGCAGGTCGTCAACGAGTACCCGCCGAGCCCGGTCGACCTCGTTATCGTCTTCGATATGTCGGGTTCAATGGGTCAGGACACGAGGTATGACATTGACCCGGGCTATAATACTTATCAAGCTTCAACACACCCTGAAGAATATCCGGAACAGGGTGTACTTATGTCCGAGCGTATCGAGAATTCGCGTATACAGACTACACTTGACGCTATCAACAGCACTATCGATAAGCTCATGGAGCAGAACCCACAAAACAGGGTCGCGGTCTGCGGTTATGGCATGAACGCGGTCGTGCTAATGCCGCTTGGACATTATAGGAGAGTGGATGTAAATGGCGACAATACAATAAATGATAAAGACCCCTATATCACAGTGGGCGGCATGGAGACGCTGTACCATCCGAGCGATTTGGTCTATAAGGAAGAAAACGGCAGTAATCCCGCTGGTTGGTACTGGATGAACAACCGCGACACCTGCTACACGGTCGTGGTGAACGCGGAGTACAATACATACACGGGCGTACTGAATGATAACGGTGACGGTAACGGTCAGCCGGGCGTGAGCGGAACCGACGTTTGGACGCCGGTCACCAAAACCGTCAGCAACAACGCGCTGACGAGTGAAGGTAAACAGGTTTCGTCTACGCTTCCGGGCGCTTGGGAGATAGATGCAATAACTAACGAATGGAAACCAAAAGACACATATGCGAGCGCAAGCGAGCAATTATACACGGGCGCAAAAGGTGGCGAGTCTAAATTCTCAAATGGTGAGAATACGCAAGTAGACGGCGGAACAAGCTCACTAATTGGCGGAGCCAAATCCATGGAGGCCGACGACTACGTGGGCTACTTCACGAACACGCAGGGCGGAATTTACCTTGCGTATAAGCAGCTTGCGGACTCGAAAGCGACGACCTACACCGAGGAGCTCTCCAACGGCGTGGAATCAACCGTGGCGCGCATCCCCGCCGCGATAATCATGTCCGACGGCGGCGCAAACATCGCGTTCAACGAGATGGGAGATAATAAAAATCCCACTACGGTGGATTTCTGGAATGCGAGATACGGGCAGAAAAAGGAAGCGAATAAAAGCAAACCAGATTCTAATGGGCCTGCGTCTTATATTAGCGATGACAATTGTGAAGGCTTGCTTGATCACAGTACTGACGAGACATGGGATATCAACCGTAGAATCGACTTTCAATATCGTATTAACGGTACTGCTGGTCAATCCAAACGCGGTGATGAATGGTACAATGTTTATCTCCCCGGCGACGATACGCTAAAGCCCGGTGATGGAAACAAATATACATCTAATATGGATGGCACATGGGACGGCCTGCACGGTATTTTCAATGTTGGCGCCGATTATTATCAGGACGGCACATTGACAACATCACCGCAGTTGGAACACGCCGGGGTGCTGTTTCAAAGCGATAATGATTTGGCAGGAACATCAGGTGCAGTTTTGGAAGTTCTGCTTACGGCTGCATATATGAACGATGTGGTGCAGACGCACTATTCGCATGGTTGGACGACAAACAACGCTACACCTGAAAGCCAGAGCAAACTTTTCACCTACACGATGAACGTCGACACGGTGCATGTGCCGCAGTGGGGGCGTTGGCGTCTGTTCCCTACGCTCGACCCGAAGGAATACCCAATCGATAGTGTAGACAGTTGGTCTGCGAATAAGCAGCTTGGCCAAGTATACGGAAGCACTGACGGATCGCTTAGTGACTTTATGCACCAGGTGATTTTTGATAATTTGAAAGAAGCGTGGGGATTATGGAAAGAAGGAAATGATGGAACAGCCGGCGTAAAACAAGGCTATAGAGTCAAAATCAGTCCTATTGAAGCTGATGGTACTGTTTATAACGCCGGCGGCGGCACTGATCCCATCACAGTTAAAAATGAAAATGTAATCGAACATATCCAATACAACGATGGCTTCTACGATGTAACGTCCGGAGCGCTTGACGAGACCTTCGCAGCTATACTCTCCCTGATACTCGGCAACGTGTTTGTCCCGGTGTCCGGCGACAACGACGCGGGCGTCGGCGACTCGATAACCTATCAGGACCCGCTCGGCGAGTACATGGAGATAAAAGACGGCGCCATCACCGCCACGCCGCACCACGTTGACGATCCCACCGTCGGCGCGACCGGCCCCCAGGACTACGACATGGCCCTGCTGGTCTTCGGCGAGATGCACGGCCTCGTGCGCGTCGGCGTGTACGACTGGCAGTGGAACGACACGTACATGCGAGAACATTCGACAGAAGGAACGCCGGGTACAACAGCTTTCCCGATGGGCTGGTATTATGGCAACGATCCCAAAACGGCGGAGCCAGCAACCGCCGAAAACACAACCCATGACGATGCGGGCACATTTCCTAAACATGCAATTGGCGATGAAAACAAAACTTACGCTAACGCCAACGAGGCCCGGGCGGATGGCTGGGTCTTCCGTGTGAACTATTCGACCCTGCTCCAGTTCGTCCCCATCACGGGAGTGGATACTACCGGCACGGGCGTCCACCCGAGTGATCTCCCCGCGCAGGTAAAGAACACGAAGTACACCCTGTACCGCTTCGCGGGCAGTACGGACGACCGTAACGCCCTGCACCGCAACCCCATCTACGGCGAGGGTTTGCCGAAAGAACTGGCAGATTTGTGGGCAAAGTATGAGGCAGAAGGCTCCTACCCTGTGGGCGACAGCGATTATGCCGACACCCCCGGCGTGTACCGCCTCAGCGACATCCGCGTCTGGGTGGAGGACACCGGCGACTTCGTGGACACCACCGGCGCCATCGCCCCGAACCAGGGCTACGACCGCTCGCTGTACATGAACGTCCCCGCCGCCGCGGTCCCCACCGAGCTTGCCACCATCACGATGGGCAAGGATGGCGTGCTGTCCTACGAGACTAACCTCGGCAGCGACCACAAGGTCGGGTCTTACTACGGATATGAGTCCGACGGGAAGAAGGAGCACCAAGTCACGGAGGACGAGTATAACAGCTTCTGCTATCAGTCCACCCCGCTGCGGCTGTTCTACGCCGTCGGCCTCGAGGACGACCTGATACTCCGCGGCGCTTCGGGCGAACAGGTCGGCGTTGACCTGAACGCCATCTCGCCGGAGTATATCCAGGCGCACACGGGCACGGACGACCACGTCTGGTTCATCTCCAACTACTACTCCGGGACCCGTTACGGCGGTTACACCACCGACGACACATCCCGTACCCGCGGCGACCCGACCGTGACCTTCTCGCCGAGCTCGGACAACCGCTACTACGTCTTCCAGAAGCCTCTGCCGCTGTACGCACATGCGTACCGGATCACGGAGAAAGATGGTGTGGCCACCGGCCATGCCGTGGACAACAACGACGGCAGTATATGGAATAGCGGCACCTATACCAGCACAGGCAACGGCAAGACCGTCTGGGAAGATACCGGTGACGACACGACCGGCGGCGCCAACTGGCGGGGCGGCCAGTTCATGGGCGTCTATACAGACAGCGACGCGTTCCAAACCGCATATTCGAATTATAAATCCTCGGACAAAAGTACGATCACCGACAGCCACGGCAACATATACGAGTTCGTCAACAACGGCATCATCTTCTCCGAGGAGGATATACTCGACCACGTGACCTCGGCGGAGGCGGGCGGCGTCGAGCCCGGCTCCAAGTCCTTCAGCTCGGACGACTACTATTTCATCCTGCTGGAGTTCTACCTGCCGGACAAAGGAACCGGAGTGGACGACAAGAATCATGAAGTCCCCGGAACCTCCAAGGGCCACATGGTGCAGTACGCCATCGCGCGCAAGGGCAGCGAGTTCGGCTCCGGCTACGCCTCCGAGAAGATAAGGAACGGCGACATGCTCTGTTGGACGGACACCAACAACAAGCTGAATGTCGAGCTGGATTATGTCTCCATGAGCGACACCGGCGACCGCACCCGCGGCGAGCCCACATGGCAAAAGCTGACGTACACGAACGATACCGATGATAAGCAGCTGGAAAATTACCTCAGATCACTCGGTCTCACCGACGACAAGAAGGTTCCCAACCCGGACTTTAACCCGGCAGAGGAAGAGGATGAAAGCAGCAATCCCAAGACAATAGGCGCCCTTACTCAGCAGGTCAAGTACTGGACGAAAGTGCAGGCTGACCAGCTCGTTCAGGCTGCGCTGAACGCTGCGGACGCGGGCAGCGATGGCACCCTTTCCGAAGATGAATTTAAGGCTGCCTTCGACTTCGCGGTCGCGGCACGTCCGGGCGGAGTGCGCTCCGGCGACATGTCGAACAACCTACAGTACAAGGGCGACACCTACACCGACGGGTACTACAATAACAACCACACCAAAACGTCGAACACCTACTATCTGCCGACGATCTCCGACAACTCGGGCACCGATAACGAGGTCATCATCAACAACTTCCTCGGCAACAACGGCCGTCTGGAGATATCGAACGAGACCCTGCACGTGACAAAGATGCTCGCCCCGCCCGACGGCTACGCGCTGACGGCGGGTCAGGAGACGGACGAGGAATTCAACTTCCAGGTCTCCATTCAGGGCGTCACGGGCACGCGTACCGCCGTCAAGACGGAGTACAACCCCTATGTCGTCACGGAGACGGACGACGGCGAGGTCACCGGTGCTTGGGAGCGCGAGCTGGCTTACATCGACGTGCTCACCGACAACAGCGACCTGGTGATGACGAACGACTCCACCCGCGCTATCTTCGTCAAGGAGACGACTTCCAGTACCCTAGATGGCGGCACCGATATTCCTATTGCTAAACAGGTAATCCTAAGCGGAGACCATTATTATTACGCCAATGACGACGGTTCTCTGCCTACGGATGCAGACGGCAATCCGGATCCTTCGACGATAGTTTCAAGTGTTTTCCCCGATAGCACAGATAATCTCTTCTACCTCTATCTCGCCTCTAACGCCATCGAGGGCACGGACAGCGGACACGTGCACAGGCTGTATCAGAACGAGGACTACGAGGGCACGGATAAAGAAAATTGGGACTTTGAAACTTACAAGAACGGCACGACCACCTTCGTGGATGAGGGTCAGCACGAGTTCACGGGCAACACCCCCGGCGAGGAGAATCGCGACAGCTACCGCCAGTCTTCCGAACAGCGCCCTGCCGGCACCAAGACATACTGGGTGCAGGACGCCGAGCTTATTCCGAAAGAAGATGTAGACATTGTCGAGGGCGCCAACGACATTCTGACGAGCGACCCCGGCTCAACGAGCGCTATCGCCACCATAGCCCTTGAGGCCGAAAACAGCGGCGACGCATGGTCGCACACGGACCACGAGGGTGGTGATTACGGCGACCACGTGGACCTGACCTTCCACACCTTCGTCATCCGCAAGCCCGGCGAAGCCGTGGACAGCACGACGGACTTTACTTCGCCGTACAAGACCCGCACCCAGTACATGACCGTGGAGCTGAACTTCGGCAAAAACGCAAATGAGAACGACGGCAGCAGCGGCGGACTGGGAAGTGCCTTGACAGAAGCCGACCTCTACGACACAAGCGCATTCGGCAGCTTAATTGGAAATCCTGATTATATCGGCCGTCTGCGCCAGATAACCGCCGAGTTCACGCTGAAACACGGCGAGGGCCTGATGTTCAGCAACCTCAGCAGTACGCCTTACAAGTTCGTGGAGAAGCTGACCGACGCACAGGAGAAGGCCGGCTACACGCTGAAACAGGCCGACCATGTACAGCAATCCGGAACCACACCCGGCACGGATCCCGTCGTCACAGGTGACACAGGCGTCAGTGAGGAACAGGTAAACTACATCAACACCTTCGAGCCGGGCACGCTCTCGATAACAAAGAAGCTGGAAAAGGCGGCCGGCACGGAGATAACGGAGCAGGACAAGAAGACCGAGTTCGGCTTCACGCTGAAGCTCGATACGGCGCCGGTCGGCGGCGTCATCGGAAAGCCGGACGGCGTGTACAACTACGAGATAACCAAGCCTGCCGAGGAGACCGGCGAGCCCGGCACGTCCGGCACTCCCGCCGCGCCCGAGACGGTCAAATCGGGACGCCTGCTGCCGACAAGCAAGGTTAGCGAAAAGCAGGATAACGACATAGTTGCCGGCCCCGAGGGAACTTGGGCGTTCAAGCTCAAGGGCGGCGAGACCATGACCGTCACCGGCCTCCCGGTGAACGCGGGATACACCTACACCGTTACCGAGGCCACGATCTCTGACGGCTACGACGTGACGGACAGCGATACCGAGCCCGGCAAGAATACGGACAAAACGGTTTCCGGCACGGTCGTGCCCGGCAATGTGGGCCCGGTCAAGGTGACTTTCACCAACACCAAGAAGACGCCGGAACCCGCAAAGATTAACCTGAAGCTGCAAAAGACCGTGACCGGCGACGGCTTCACTTGGGACGCGAGTAAGACCTTCACTTTCCTTGTGCGGCCTGTTGAGGGCAACCCGAAGGACGATCCAATCGCTACGCCGCGAACGGTGACGGTGAGCTCGTCCGGTGAGCAAGTATCCGTATTTAACGGGATAGAGTTTGAAACTCCCGGTACGTACAACTACACCATATCGGAGCAGACCAGCGACATTCCCGGCATTTCCATCGACGGCAAGATATACCAAGTGAAGGTCACTGTGTCCGAGAAGTACACTGACGGCGTCTACACCGGAAACCTCACAGCGGACGTTACGGTCAACGGTACAGCTGTGACTGACGGCGCGATCGCGTTCACGTTCACCAACACCTACAACGAACGGGAGATCGAGCAGCCGTTCAGCGCGAGAAAGGTCCTGAACGGCGAAACGCTGGAAGCAAAGACGTTCAATTTTGAACTGAAAGGCGAGAAATTTGAACCGGCAGACGGTGCATCGTTCAGCACGGGGAACAGCTTGACCGCAACCAATGACGCTGACGGACGCATAGAATTTGGCTCTGTCAAGTTTACCCAGCCCGGCACCTACACCTTCACGATGAAGGAGCTCCCCGGTGAAGACACCAACATCAAATACGATGAACAGGAGTACACCGTCACCGTCGTTATCAGCGAGACCGGCAATGTGCTGAAAGTCGAAAGCGTCACCTATAATCCGGGCGTGCCCGAGTTTGATATTCCGACCTTCACCAACGAGGTGATCGGCGGCCTGCACATCGAGAAGCATGTCACGGGCACCGAGGGAGAAAAGACGAGGGACTTCAATTTCTCCGCGACCTTCACCGCTCCGGCGGGTCAGACGGTGAGCGACTGGTCCGCAAAGGCGGCGCTGAAGTTCAGCACAGGCACGTCGGAAACGCATGGTGTCAAATGGACAGGCGATAACAATAATACCCTCACCTTCACTCTCAAGGACGGCGAGTCCGTGGACATCACCGGTCTGCCCGTCGGCACTGAGTACACCGTGACCGAGACCGGCGCGGACGACTACACCACGAAGGTGAACGGCACAGTCAGCTCCGTCGGCACCGGCAGCATCACAGCCGGCGTCACAGACACGGTGGAATTCGTCAACGATAAGGGCCCCGAGCCGAAGACCGGCAACCTGCTTGTCACCAAGACCGTCACC
>CANRIN010000028.1 GCA_947630675.1 uncultured Clostridia bacterium
GGCTCATCTCTGTGAGGCGCTCCTTATGCATGACGCCGAAGCGCTGTTCCTCGTCGACTATGAGCAGACCGAGCTTTTTGAAGCTGACGTCCTTCTGGAGTATCCTGTGCGTACCTATGAGCAGGTCGACCTGTCCCGCCGCCGTCGCAGCCGCGATGCGCTTCAGCTCTGCCGGGGTGCGGAAGCGGCTCATCACCTCGATGTTCGCGGCAAAGCCCGCAAAGCGGCGGGACGCGGTGAGGTAGTGCTGCTGGGCAAGGACGGTCGTGGGCACGAGTATCGCGGCCTGCATCCCCGAGAGGATGCACTTCATCGCCGCGCGGAGCGCCACCTCGGTCTTGCCGAAGCCGACGTCTCCGCAGAGCAGACGGTCCATCGGGACCGGACGCTCCATGTCCCGCTTTATCTCCTTCACGGCGGCGAGCTGGTCCGGCGTCTCGTCAAACTCGAAGCGCTCCTCGAATTCGCGCTGCATGGCGTCGTCCGGCTCGCAGACAACGCCCTCCGTCCGTGCGCGCTCGGCGTAGAGCTTGATAAGCTCGCCCGCGAGCTCCTTTGCCGCCGCCTTCGCGCGGGACTTTGAGCGCTTCCACTCCGTTCCGCCCATCTTCGAGAGGCGGACCTCCGTCGCCTCGCCCGCGCCGATGTACTTCGATATGACGTCGAGCCGCGTCGCGGGCAGATAGAGCACATCGGTGCCGAGGAAGCGGAGCTTCGCATAGTCGCGCTTCGCGCCGTCCACCTCGAGGGTCTCTATGCCGACGAACTGCGCTATGCCGTAGTCGTCATGGACGACGTAGTCGCCCGCCGTGAGGTCGGCGTAGCTCTTGACACGGTTTGCCGCGGACTTCTTTGCGGGTCTGCGCTTGGCCGCGCGGCCCTCGCGGACGATCTGCCCCTCGGTCATGACGGCAAGCCCCGCCTCCGGCAGCTCAAAGCCGGCGGTGAGCCGTCCGAGCGCTATGCGGGAACGTCCCGCCGCGGGCAGCTCCTTCAGCTCATAGTCGAGCTGGGCGTTTATGCCGCGCTCGAAGAGCAGCTCCATCAGCCGCCGCGCGCGGTGCTCATCCGCCGAGAGAAGGACGACGCCCTCGCCCGCGTCGAGATAGTGCCTCACCTCGCTCGCGGCGGTGTCGAGGCTCCCGCCGTAGCTCGGGAGCTGGCGCATCGAGAAGGTCTCGAGCCGCTTGGGCGGGACGGGATAGCCTGCGCCTATAAAGCTATCCAGATATACAAACGGTATATCGTCTGCACGTCTGTACAGTTCGTTTATGTCTGCGTAGAATTTTGCGTGGCGGGGGTGCAGCTTCCCGCTTTTCAGCAGGTCGGTCACATCCTCGCCGTTCCTCCACTCGAGCGCGTTTCCGCGCTCGGAGGAGCGGCGGTGCTCGAGTATCACTACGAGCGCGTCCCGGGGGAGGTAGTCCATCGCCGTCGTGAACTCGTCGTATATCAAATCGGTCCAGCGGTCGGCGGCGGGGAAGGTTCGGAGGTTCTCGAAGCGCTCGGCGTCCTCTAGGAGCGTCGTCTTCAGCGCACCCTCCTTCTGACGCGCGGCGAGAGCGCGGAGCTTCCTTGCCACGCCGTCCGCGCCGCCCTCTGCCGCACTTACCACAGTCTCTACGGCGGGGAGGATAAGGCAGCGTTCCGCCGCGTCCCCGCGCCGCTGCGTCTGCGGATCGAACGGGGCGAGCGTGTCCACCTCGTCACCCCAAAACTCTATTCTTACCGGCAGCTCCTCGGAGGGGGAGTAGAAGTCGACTATCCCGCCGCGCCGGGAGTACTGTCCCACGCCCTCGACGGCGTAGGACTGAACGTAGCCGGACGCCTCGAGGAGGTCGACGAGCGCGTCCGGGTCGAGGGTCATTCCCTGCGTTATCTCGAGGCGCAGGCGGCTGAATGCAGATGGCGGGAGCGTCCGTGCGGACGCGCTCTCGACACTCGCGACGACGCATGCGCCGTTCCGGATAGCCTCAAGCGCCTCTATGCGGCGGTGCGACCACTCGCGGGAGCTTGTCTCCACCCCCGCGAAGTCGAACTCCCTCGGCGGGAGCACGACCGCCTCCCCGAGAAGGGAGGCGCAGTCCGCCGCGACGTTTTTCGCATCCTCGTCGTCCGGGCAGACGAGGAAAAGCGGCCGCCCGGTGTCCCGGGCGAGCGCCGCCGCGACGAGCGCCTTGTGTACCGCGTTGAGGCCACCCGCCGCGACGGGGCTCTCACCCCGCTCGAGCGCTTCCGCAAGTGTACGGTATTCCGGCAGTTTTTGAATTGCGTCAAGTAATTTCTGCATCTAAATATACTCCAAGTAATAACAAGAGACGACTATACGCCCGACTTTGTCGGGCATATAGGGGTATTCGGTTGTCTCGCGCGGCTGACGCCGCGTCCGTTCACAGCGGGAGGATGTTCCATGTGGAACCTTTCGCGCGGGGGAATTGCGCAGCGCCGCGGCACATTGCACTCCGATGTGCTGATACAGCGAGCACGACTCGTCGCACCTGCTCGCGCGGTCGCCCCGACAAAGCCTCGCAGAGTTCGCCGCCTGCGGCGGCGAATAAATTCCAATCATTTTCGGCGGCGGCGTGTACAATGCGCCCGCGAACCCATACCGCATCCGACCGTCTACCGGGCGCATCAGACCTCGGCGCTTCGCGCCGACGTCCCGACATTGTAATAACGGAGGGGAAAAATACCTCTCGCGGAGCGTGCGTCGATTTTCCGCCGTAGGCGGTTCCGCGCCTGTTCGCGCGGTTGAAGTTGGCGGCAAAGCCGCCAACTTCGCGCAGGCGGAATTCATTTCCGCTGAGCATTTTAATCGGAAGGGCTCCCAAACGGTCTACTGACCGTTTGGGAATTGCGTAGCGTAGCGCTGCCGTCGGCAAGGCTATGCCTTGTCCGACGGCTTCGCGGGAAATTGGTAAGTGAGCACGCTTCGCGTGCTCACGCGATTTCCCGCGAAAAGCAGCGTCAGCCGCTTTAATACGACTGCCCCCAGATCACCATATGCTTTGCGGGCTTTCCGCAGACCGGGCAGGCGTCGCCGACATGCTCCTGTTCAAACGGGATGCAGCGGCTCTGGATACCCACCTTCTCGCGGACGGCGTCCTCGCACGCCTCGTCTCCGCACCACATCATCTTTACGAAACCCATGCGGTTCTGCACCTTCTCCGCCGCTTCCTCGAGGGTCTGCGCGGTGTAGATGCGGCTCGCGCGGTTCCGGAGCGCCTGCTCGTACAACTCGCGCTGTACATCGTCGAGGGCGCTCCTTGCGCCCTCTGCCGCGGAGTCGAGCGGTATCGTGAACTTATCTCCGCCGGTGCGCTTCGAAGCCATGCAGACGCCGTTCTCGATGTCGCGCGGGCCTATCTCGAGGCGGAGCGGCACGCCCTTCATCTCGTACTCGGCGTACTTCCAGCCGGGGCTGTTGTCCGAGAAGTCGCCCTTCGCGCGGATGCCCGCCGCCGTGAGCTTTTCCACAAGCGCCTCGGCGGCTTCGGTGACGCCCGGCTTGTGCGTCGCCACCGGCACGACCACGACCTGTATCGGGGCGACTGCGGGCGGCAGGCGCAGTCCGTTGTCGTCTCCGTGGGTCATGATGATGCCGCCGATAAGGCGCGTCGAGACGCCCCACGAGGTCTGGAACGGGTGATGGAGCTTGTTGTCACGGCCGGTGTACTGTATGTCGTAAGCGCGGCAGAAGCCGTCCCCGAAGAAGTGGGTCGTGCCCGCCTGGAGGCTCTTGCCGTCGTGCATCATGCTCTCGATGCAATAGGTCGCCTCCGCACCGGCGAACTTATCCGACTCGGTCTTCTGTCCCTTTATGACGGGCATGGCGAGCGCGTTCTCGGCGATGTCGGCGTAGATGTCGAGCATCATCAGGGTCTCCTGCTCGCCCTCTTCGCGGGTCTCGTGGAGGGTGTGGCCCTCCTGCCAATGGAACTCACGGCCGCGCAGGAACGGGCGCGTCGTCTTCTCCCAGCGCACGACCGAGCACCACTGGTTGTACTTCTTGGGCAGGTCGCGGTAGCTCTGCACGACGCGGGAGAAGTGGTCGCAGAACAGCGTCTCGCTCGTGGGGCGGATGCAGAGCCGCTCCTCCAGCTTCGCCTCGCCGCCGTGGGTGACCCATGCCACCTCCGGCGCGAAGCCCTCGACGTGATCCTTCTCCTTCTGCAGGAGGCTCTCCGGTATGAGCAGAGGCATCGAGACGTTCTCGTGTCCGGTACGCTTGAACTCAGCGTCGAAGAGATCCTGGATGTTTTCCCAGATAGCCCACGCATAGGGGCGCATAATGGTAAAGCCCTTTATCGGGGAGTAGTCAATAAGCTCGGCCTTTGTCACGACATCGGTGTACCACTGCGCGAAGTCCACGTCGCGCGAGGTTATCGCCTCAACGAGCTTTTTCTTGTCCGCCACTTTAATTTCTCCTTTCGCGGGAGCATACCCGCATATAAAAAGTCCCGAGGGACAGATTTGCGAGGCTTTTCGCGCGCTTCCGCCGCTGTTTGCCGTATTTTCCGGCGGCTTCCGCCGCGCGTGTACACATATTATATCCGTGCCGCCCGGTTTTGTCAATACGCGCATGGGCGCGGCGCTGGTTCCCCCTGCGCCGAAATTTTACCCGGAAGCTGTCTTGAATGTAGCTTTTTTCCCGCTTCTGTGATAATATGTAGTATGTGACGGCGCGCGGCCGGCTTAATGCCTCGGCGCGCCGCGTGATCAAGATGTTTTCACACTATTTCTATTTTATATAAGGAGTAATTCTCATGCTGACCCTGAAGCTCACCGTCCGCCCCGAAACCGAAGCGCTCTGGCGCTCGCAGGTCCTCTTCACGCCGCTTTTCGTACACCTCGCGCACTCGCTTGAGGGCATCGGCGCGAAGGTCGTCTGTGACGCAGCGGACGACGAGATGTGTTCCGTGCTTGCGCCGTCCCTCACGGACGAAGCGGGCGATATCTTTGAACTCGGTGAGCCGGTGTTTTTCACCCCCGAGACGCTGAAAGAGACACTGGAGAGCGGAACGCTCGCGTCCGGCGCCGTACCTTACCACGACTTTGCCGGGATCGCAGAGGCGGAGGAAACGCTTCGGCGCGAGGTCGTCGCAAAGCTCCTCGCTTCCGGCGTGCGTATCGCCGGCCCCGCGACTGTCTTTATAGCGCCGACGGTCACGGTCGAACCGGGCGCGGAGATCCTTCCCGGCTGCATACTGCGCGGAAGGACGACTATACGCTCCGGCGCCGTCATCGGGCCGAACTCCATAGTCGAAAACTCGGAGATAGCCTCCGGCGTCACGGTGAACGCCTCGCAGGTATACGACAGCAGGATAGGGGAGGGCACGACCGTCGGACCGTTCGCGCATGTCCGCCCGAACTGCGTGATAGGCGAGCGCTGCCGCGTCGGGGCGTTCGTGGAGTTCAAGAACTCGAACATCGGGGACGGCACCAAGGCGAGCCATCTCACCTTTGTCGGCGACAGCGACGTCGGTAGCAGGGTGAACTTCGGCTGCGGCACCGTCACCTGCAACTACGACGGGTACAAGAAGCACCGCACGACTATAGGAGACGGCGCATTCATCGGCTGCAACACCAACCTCGTCGCGCCGGTGACCGTCCGCGAGGGAGCGTTCACGGCGGCCGGCACGACCGTCACCGACGAGGTCCCACAGGACGCGCTCGCGATAGGCCGCGCCTACACCGTAAATAAAGAGGACTGGGTCAAGAGGTACAGGGCAAAGCACGAGAGCAAGTAATACGTTTCGGACATTATAATTATTATATTACTTTTAGTTATCACAAGAAGCAGGAGAACGAAATGACATCCCCTTTTGACTACATTGTCGCCGGGCTGGGAAATCCCGGCGCAAACTACGAGAACACCCGCCACAACGCGGGCTTTATGGCGCTTGACATCTTCGCGGAGAGGCTCGGAGCGTCGGTCACGTCGAAGCGCTTCAACGCCCTCTGCGGCAAGGCGAAGCTCGGCGACAAAAAGCTGTTTCTGATGAAGCCGCAGACCTTCATGAACCTTTCCGGGGACGCGATAATGGCGGCGGCATTCTACTACAAGGTTCCGAACGAGCGCGTGCTCGTGCTCTGCGACGACATCTCTATACCTCTCGGGAAGATCCGCGTCCGCGCGGACGGCAGCGCAGGAGGGCACAACGGCCTCAAGTCGATAATAGCGCAGCTCGGCGGGCCGAACTTTCCGAGGATACGGATAGGCGTCGGCGGTGGGGACGCGCGCGGCGACGAGCTGATAAACTGGGTCACGGGACACTTCCCGCCGGGCGAGCTGAAGACCGTCCGCGCGGCGTGCGCCGGTGCGGCGGACGCCGCGGAGATGCTGCTCAAGACCGACGTCCCGTCTACTGCAAGCCGGTTTAACGGCATGACATTCTCGGCGGAATGAGTGAGGGGGTCATTTGGGACGGAACTGCATCCGTGGTGCGCCACTATGATATGATCGTCGAAGCCGGAAACGACCCGTTCCGCGACCCTCCGGAGCTCATAGAGTACATGGGTAGATGGGACGGAGAGAAATTTATCGGTGCCATGGAGCTCAAAGGTACCGAGAGCGTGCTTGAGATAGGCGTCGGCACGGGACGGCTTGCCGCGCGCATTGCCCCGCTCTGCGGTAAATTTACCGGTATAGACATCTCCCCGAAAAGCCTTGAACGGGCAAAGGAAAATCTCGCGGGACTCGGAAATATCGAGCTTCTCATCGGGGATTTTCTTACTCACGAATTCCATGAGCGGTTTGACGTCGTATGTTCATCTCTCACTCTCATGCACTTTCGGGAAAAACAGAGCTTTATGACAAAGGCCGCGTCCCTGCTGAACGACAACGGGATATTCTGCCTCTCGATAGACAAAAACCGGAGTGAATTTATCGACATGGGAAAGTACAGACTCAAAGTCTACCCGGATATCCCGGAGCAGACCGCGAAATTCATTCTCACGGCCGGAATGAGAACGGTGCGGAGGCTGGAAACCGATTTTGCGGATATATTCGTCTGCTTGAAATCGAACAAAGTATAAAAAAGCGCCCCCGGGATCTCCCGGGGGCAAATTCAACTGCAAGCAGTAGTAGCGTCTGAGAATTTCTGAAGAGTCAGCGCTTGCTGAACTGGGGCGCTTTACGGGCTGCTTTCAGGCCGTACTTCTTGCGCTCCTTCATGCGCGGATCGCGGGTGAGGTAGCCGGCCTGCTTGAGGACGGGGCGGAACTCCTCGTTCATCTTGAGCAGGGCGCGGGCGATGCCGTGACGGATGGCGCCGGCCTGACCGGTGAATCCGCCGCCCTGGACTTTGCACTCGACATCGACCTTGCCGAGAAGGTCGGTGGCGACAAGCGGCTGGCGGACGATTATCTTCATGGTGTCAAGGCCGAAATACTTGTCGATATCGCGATCGTTGATGGTTATCTTGCCGGTGCCGCCCTCATAGATATGAACACGGGCGACCGAGCTCTTGCGGCGGCCGGTGCCGTAGTGGTAAGGCTTTTTCGGAGTATACATCAGTTATTTCCTCCTTCGTAGGGTACCGGCTTCTGAGCTGCATGCTTGTGCTCCGGTCCGGCGTAGATGTGTACGCGCTGGAAAGCTTTTGCGCCGAGAGAGTTATGCGGGAGCATACCCTTGACCGCGAGCTCCATCGCGAACTCCGGACGGGTGGCCATCAGACGGTCATAGCGGGTCTCCTTGAGGCCGCCGACCCATCCGCTGTGATGATAGTAGACCTTCTTGCCGAGCTTGCCGCCGGTGAGGACCGCGTCCTTCGCGTTGACTATGATGACAAAGTCGCCGCAGTCAACATGAGGGGTGAAGTCGGGGCGATGCTTGCCGCGAAGGATGGACGCGGCAAGGGCGGCGGTACGTCCGAGCGGCTTTCCGGCGGCATCGATAATGTACCAATGGCGCTCGTAAGTCGCGGCTTTTGCCATAAAGGTGGGCATTTTTCTTCCTCCGTTCGATCATCCCGTTTCGGGATGCTGCATTGTTTGTTTTGGGAGAGCGCATACACGCTCCTCAAAAAAGATTGACGGTTTTCCGGCGGTGCGGTACAATATCCGTGCGGGTAACGGGTCCGAACGGACACAAAACCGCCCTTTACCGGTGCAGGATTAGTTATACCACAACATTTTTTGACTGTCAAGAGTTTTTTTCGGAAATTCGGGTTATGTTTTTCTGTTCTTCCTTTTTTTCCGTAAATCTCGTTTATACTTGCTTATACTCACTTTCCATTTCCAATTTTTATAGGGAGGCGCCGCAGTGCAGAGACTTCTTGGACTTGTGCGAAAGGCCGTGGACAATTACAAAATGATAAGCGAGGGCGACAGCATAGCCGTCGGAGTCTCCGGAGGCAAGGACTCGCTCGTGACGCTGACAGCGCTTTCATCGCTTGCGAAGTTCTATCCCAAACGCTTCGAGCTGTACGCCGTCTCTATAGACGCCGGCTTCGGGCTTGATTATTCCGCAATATCGGAATACTGTGCGCGTCTCGGCATTGAGTATACGGTGATAAGGACAGATATAAAGGAAATAGTTTTTGATATAAGGAAGGAGAAGCATCCATGCTCCCTCTGCGCAAAGCTCAGGCGCGGCGCGATAAACGACGCGGCAAGGAGCCTCGGCTGCAATAAGGTCGCCTATGGGCACCACCTAGACGACGCGGTCGAGACCTTTCTTATGAGTCTTTTCTACGAGGGGCGGATCTCCTGTTTTTCTCCCGTCACGCATCTCGACAGGAGCGGGATAACGGTCATACGTCCTCTTATATACTGCGACGAGTGGAGGTGCTCGAAGCTTGCGCGGGAGCTCAGCCTTCCGGTGGCGGAGAAGGTCTGTCCTGCGGACGGGAATACAAAGCGTGAGGAGACAAAGGAGCTTATACGCGGGCTTCGGGAAAAATTTCCCGAGCTCAAGGAGAGGATCCTTACGGCGATGCAGCGCGGCGGCGTTCCCGAATGGAAGCCGGAGTGAGCGATCTGTCGGTGAGAACGCCGGTATTACGAAGAGAAGCGACTCGGAGACCTCTCCGAGTCGCTTCTGTTTTACACAGTTTTTTTCAAAAATAGAGAAAAGAAAAAATTTCACTCATAAAAGAAAGGAGTATATCATATTTTTTAGGAGCGGGAGTAGTCTTTAGAGCCTGCGGATTGTGGGGAAAGATGCGAAACGTCTGCGGGACGGGTGTTTGAGGTATCTGGAGGGTGTTAAAAAGTCTGATGAATACGTCGCCGTGTATCCACATACTTTATTGATATATTTTTCACTTTCCGTTGATGAGAGGTTTTCGACAGTTTTCCTCAGCAGAAAAGAATAAGCCTGTGTAAAATATATGTATATCCCCCGGAGGCGAAAATCATGCTTGTTATAAGAAAGCAAACTCTGCTCGAAGCTGCCGCACTTATAGGGCTTATGGCTGCGATAGCACTGGCGACGCTGGCTCTGGGATTTCTTGACGCGTGGTTGATACATAAGTATATTCCGGAGATAGAGGGACTGCCGTACTACCCCATCTATCAGATACCGGCTTTTTCGCCCGCGGAGCACGGGAGAAGCATACTAGTGGACTTGGATGATTTGACTCTCACTCTGTATAACGACGGAGAGGTCGAAAAGACCTGGCCATGTTCCGGAGGAAAGAAGAGCACACCGTCTCCGCTGGGAGAGTGGCAGACCCTCGGAGAAGGGGATTGGGGGGAAGGCTTCGGCGGAAGCTGGATAGCGATAAACTGCCCTTGGGGAAAGTTCGGAATACACGGTACCGTGGAGCCTTGGACGATAGGGAAGGTCAACGCGTCCCACGGCTGTATAAGGATGCTGAATAAAGACGTAGCCGAGCTGAAGGGGCTTATAAGCTACGGTACGCCGATATATATAAAGTATGATTCGGTCCCGTTCAGAGGGATGAAAAGCGGTATGACCGGCTCGGACGTGCTCGAGCTGCAAATTATGCTCCATGATCTGGGGTACTTCGACGCCGAGCCGAACGGAAAATTCGGGCCCGCCACCGAGGCGGCGCTAAGGCGCTGCCAGTCGGAGAACGGGCTCTATGCGGACGGTGTCGCGGGGTGGGCAACTATGGAGTTTTTAAAGGGTAAGACCGAGTGAAACACTACTTTCCTACGCAGAAATTGGCAAATACCTTGTCTATCACGTCCTGAGGTGCGGCGCGCCCAAAGAGTTCACCGAGCCGCAGGGCGGCGCGTTCAGCATCCGAGAGGGCGACGTCGGTCTCGACTCCCCGCTCAAGCGCCTCTCTCGCTGCTCTTGCCGACTCCAGCGCTGAGCGGGCGGCGGCAAATTGGCGCGCGGAGCTGAGAAGCGTCCCGTCAAAGCGGAGAGATCCTCGGTCGTAGAGGCGTCTCAGCTCGTCCTCGAGAGGGAGGAGCGGGTTTTCGCTGTCCGTGCTTGTAAGCGAGAGCTCGACCGTGCCGCAGTGGAGCTCTGCCGCGGCTTCGGATACGGCGCGCAGAGCAACGGCGTCCGGCGCGAGGTCGCACTTGGTCGCGACGACTACCGCACGGTCCGCGCCATTTGCCGCGCGGACGGCACGCCGTATCTCCTCCGGAGACGGCGCGGCGGAGCGGTCGATGCAGAGGAGGGCGAGAGCGGATGAGGCGGCCTCCGCCTCGGCGCGGGACACACCTATCATCTCGGCCTCATCCTGTGCGTCACGGAGCCCGGCTGTGTCGGTAAGGCGCAGCGGCACGCCGCCGAGCGATGCATGTTCGCGAAGCAGATCGCGCGTCGTGCCGGGGGAGGATGTGACTATCGCGCGCTCCTCGCCGAGTATGGTATTGAAGAGCGTGGACTTTCCGGCGTTCGGTGCGCCGAGTATGACGCACTCGACGCCGTGGGTGAAGGCGCGAGCCCTTTCAGAGCGCGAAAGTATCTCCTCGAGGGAATGTTCCACGTGAAACATTCCCTCTATCGCGTCGGTACGGGTGAGAGGGTCGATGTCCTCTTCCGGGTAATCGACCTCCGCCGCAAGGTGTGCGAGGATGTCGGTGAGAGTATCGTATACCTTACGCAGGCGTCCCGCCAGCGCGCCGCCGAGCATTGCGGCGGCATTCCGCGCTGCGTCCGGGGTCTCCGCCGCGATAAGCTCACCGACGGCCTCCGCTTCGCTGAGGTCGAGCTTGCCGTTGAGAAAGGCGCGCTTTGTGAATTCTCCCGCCTCGGCAGGGCGTCCTCCCGCCTCGGCAAGGGCCTCGAGTGCGGCGGATATGACGGCGGGGGAGCCGTGGAGGTGGAGCTCAGCCGAATCCTCGCCGGTATAGCTTGCCTTGCCACTGAAAATGACCGCGAGGCAGCGGTCTATCGTCTCTCCGTCCCGGTCGCGGAGGGAGCCGAGAGTCATCACCCTCGGCTCCATTGCCGAGCGTGTGCGAAAGACGCGCCCGAGGAGCTCGTGCGCGTCTTTTCCGGATATTCTTATCACCGCCACGCCGCTGCGGGCGGGTGCGGTGGAGAGGGCGAATATCGTGTCCATAGTTACTTGGTGAGCAGCTCGATGCCGCCGAGGTACTTGCGGAGGACCTCCGGCACAACGACCGAGCCGTCCTTCTGCTGATTCTGCTCGACGAGGGCGGGGAAGATACGGCTCGTGGCGAGGCCGGAGCCGTTCAGCGTGTGCAGGAATTCGGTCTTGTCAGCGCTCTCACGCTTGAAGCGCATGCGGCCGCGGCGCGCCTGGAAGTCGCGGGCATTGGAGACGCTCGAGACCTCCTTGTAGCCGTTCATCGAGGGGATGTGTATCTCGATGTCGTAGGTGCGGGCCATGAGGTCGGAGCAGTCGCCGGCGGCAAGCTTCACCGTGCGGAAGTGGAAGCCGAGACCCTTCACGAGAGCCTCCGCCTTTCCGACCATTTCCTCAAATGCCTCGTCCGACTTCTCGGGAAGGGTGTACTGTACCATCTCGACCTTGTTGAACTGATGGCCGCGCACCATGCCGCGCTCGTCGGAGCGGTAGCTTCCGGCCTCGCGGCGGAAGCAGGGGGTGTAGGCAAAGTACTTCTTCGGAAGATCCTTCTCACTCAGTATCTCGTCGCGGTGCAGGCTGACAAGAGCCGTTTCGGCGGTCGGGAGCATGAAACGGAAGCGGTCGTCGGTCGGGTTTGCGATGTGGTAAACCTCGTCCTTGTACTTCGGGAACTGCCCTGCCGTCACGCCGCATTCCTCCAGGAGCATGTGAGGCGGAAGGATCATCTCGTAGCCGTCCGCGACGTGCGTGTCGATAAAGTAGTTGAGCAGCGCCCACTCGAGCCGCGCGCCCATGCCCTTGTATATCCAGAAGCCGTTGCCGGCGAGCTTTGCGCTGCGGGAATAGTCTATGAGGCCGAGAGACTCGCAGAGCTCGACGTGGTCCTTCGGTTCAAAGTCGAACTTGTGGGGCTCTCCGTAGTAACGTATCGGCTCGTTTGCCTCTTTACCTCCGGCGACGAGGTCGTCGTCCGGCAGGTTCGGCAGGCCGAGGAGCGTGACGTTGTACTCCGCCTCGACCTCACGGAGCTCGGCGTCCGCGGCGGCGGCGGCGGAGCTTATCTCCTTCATCTTCGCAAGGAGCTCGGTCGTATCCTCGCCCTTTTTCTTCATCTGCGGGATGAGCTTCGAGGCCCGGTTCTGTTCGGCCTTCAGCTCATCTCCCTTGGCTATGAGCGCGCGGCGGGACGCGTCCAGCTCGATGAGGCGGTACACATCCTCTCGGACGTCCTTCAGCTTCTTTGCCGCGCGGGCTATGACCTCCTCCGGGTTCTCTTTGATGTATCGAATGTCAAGCATCTTGATTTTCCTCCTATATTACCCCTCTTGCGGGATACTTACGTTGATTACGGTGCCGCTTTCGTCTCTTTCGAGCTCGACCGCACCCCTGGATTCGAGCCTGTCGAGCGCCGAGAGATAGGCCGCATAGAACTCCGCCTCCGGCGAGCCCTCCGCGCTTTCGGAGAATGCCTCCGCAAAGCCGGCGTGCCGCTGTGCCACGAGGTCGGCGGCCTCCGCGTACTCTTTGCCGCTGACGAGCGAAACAACGCGCCACAGGTCGGCGGAGAGAGCTTTGTTTTCCTCTGCGGTTTTTTCGAGCCCGGCTATGCGTTCCCGCAGGGCGGACGAATCGTCCTCGAGAGACGAAACCTTGTTCTCAAGCTCGCCGTTCTTCTCTTCGAGCTTCCGGTTTTCCGACTGCGCGTCTTCAAGCGACGCTTCAAGCTCCTGGTTCTTGGCTTCAAGCTCGGAGAGTGAATTGCGCATCTCGTCTATCGACTGGAGCGCCGAGGTCGAGAAGACGTCGTGCTTCTTCTCAAGGCTGCCTATCTGCTCGCTTGCGCGCTGCTGCTGGAAGTAGCTGAGAAGCAGCAGCACGAGTGCTATGGTGAGCAGGCTCACCGCGTATATCACAAGAAAGTTGGTCTTTTTCTTGTTATTGTTTCCGTTTTCTCCCGGCATCACTCGTTACCTCCGGAGAGCTTTAAAAATACCTCGAGTATGCGGTTGAGGTCGTTTAAGTCGTAGTACTCGAACTCGACCTTGCCCTGCCTGCCCGCGCCGGTGACCCGCACCTTCCGCTCGTAGAGTCGGCTCAAAGCGTCAGAAATCGAGCTGAGATAGCTCTCGACGCTGCCCGCGGGGGCGGCCTTCTTTTCGACCGGACCTGACCGCTTCGGCGGCAAGCCCTTCTTTTCCCGCTCCTCGGCGAGGCGGATCTTCCGCACCGCCGCCTCGACCTCGCGCACGCTCAGTCCGCGCGCTATCGTGTCCATCGCGACCGACTTTTGCTGTTCCGGACGGAGTGCGAGAAGCCCCTTGGCGTGTCCTGCGGAGATGCGTCCCTCGCGGACCATCTCCTTCACGTCGTCACCGAGGGTGAGCAGACGGAGCGAATTTGTGACGGTCGTGCGGGCCTTGCCGACTGTGTCCGCGACCTCATCCTGCGTGAATCCGAAGCCGTCTATAAGTGAGCGGTAGCCCTCGGCCTCCTCGATGGGGTTGAGGTCCTCGCGCTGAAGGTTTTCGATGAGCGCGAGCTCTGCCGCAAGACGGTCGTCCGCCTCGATGACGTGCGCCGGGATCTCCTCGAGACCGGCCATCCGCGCGGCGCGCCAGCGGCGCTCTCCCGCGATGATAAGATAGCCGCCCTCCGTCGATCGGCGTCTCACGGTTATAGGCTGGAGCACTCCGTAGCGGCGGATGCTGTCCGCGAGGGCTTCGAGTGCGTCCCTGTCAAAGGACTTTCTCGGCTGGTCCGGGTCGGGGAACACGTCGACGACGCGGAGAAGAGTGCCGCCCCCGTCACCGGCAGAAGAGGGTTCCGCGTCCGGCAGCACGGCGTCTCCGAAGAGGCTGCCGAGACCGCGTCCAAGCCCTTTTTTTGGCGACATAGGTTATACCTCCTGTCCGGAAAATTTGCGCGCAAGCTCGCCCGCGAGGCGAAGGTACGCCTCCGCGCCGCGGCTCGAGCGGTCGTAGTCGAATATGGAGCGCCCGAAGCTCGGCGCCTCGCTCAGGCGGACGTTTCTGGGGATGACCGCAGAGCAGAGCTTGCCGGGGAAGTGGCGCTTGACCTCCTCCGCGACCTGAGCGGAGAGATTCGTGCGCGAGTCGTACATCGTGAGAAGTATGCCGTCCAGCTCGAGAGAGGGATTGAGCTTCGAGCGGACGAGCCGAAGCGTGTACATGAGGTCGGCAAGTCCCTCGAGGGCCAGATATTCGCACTGCACCGGGACAAGCACTCCGTCCGCCGCGCAGAGGGCGTTCAGCGTGATCAGGGCGAGCGAGGGCGGACAGTCGAGAATGATGAAGTCGTACTCGCTGCGCAGCGGCTCGAGCGCTTCAGACACTACCTTCTCGCGGTTTTCGACGCCCACAAGCTCTATCTCCGCGCCGGCGAGGGTCTTGTTTGCCGCTATCAGGTCGCCGCTGTCCGTGCGGCGGATGGCGCTGTGCGCGTCCGCATTTCCGCAGATAACGTCGTAGATCGTGCTGCCCTCGTTCTTGTCCGCGCCGGTGCCGGAGGTGGATTGCCCCTGCGGGTCGAGGTCGCAGAGCAGCACCTTGCGGCCGAGCTGATGCAGCGCGGCTGTGAGGTTGACGCAGGTGGTCGTCTTCCCGACGCCGCCCTTCTGGTTTGCGACCGCGATCACCCTTGACATAGAAAGTATCCTCCGAGTGTTGCCGTTCACCGGCGACGCTCCACGTGGAACATCGCCGTACCGTTTTATGTACACCTTATTATAACACAAATTCCCTGTAACGCAAGTGGAAAAGAAATCGTTCGACAGCCTGCCGCAGCTTCCGACAGGGAATGAGTTGAAGCGAGGGAAATCACGTCGATAATTCCAAGATTATGAGATTTTACGCGATATTTCCCGCTTTACATTTCCTAAAAGTCTGATAACATACAAATTGAAGGGACAAGCCGCAGCAAAGGAGGAGAGAAGAATGCGCATTGCGGACAGACCGCTCGGGAATAGGCTGAAATACATACCGGTGGAGTTCATACGCCCCAACCCCAATCAGCCGAGAAAGCAGTTCGGGGATGAGACTCTGCGGAGCCTTGCCGCGAGCATACGGGAAAACGGCGTTTTGCAGCCTCTCGCCGTACGCCGGGAAGGCGGAGAGTGGGAGCTGATAGCGGGGGAGCGCCGCCTGCGCGCGGCAAAGCTCGCGGGGCTGCAGAAGGTGCCCTGCGTCGAGGTGGAGGCGGATGCCGAGCGCTCGTCGCTCCTCGCGCTCGTGGAGAACCTCCAGCGCAAGGACCTGGACTTTGTCGAGCAGGCGGAGGGCATTCGCCGGCTGATAGCGGAGTACAACCTGTCGCAGGAGGAGGCAGCGCAGGGGCTCGGACTGTCGCAGTCAGCCGTCGCAAACAAGCTGCGGATACTGCGTCTCGAGCCGGAGATACTGGACGCGCTCCGCCGCGCGGGCTGCACCGAGCGTCATGCCCGCGCGCTGCTGGCCTTGGAGGACGCCGAGGCGCGGAGAGAGGCGGCGCGCACGGTCATAGAGGAGGGGCTGACGGTCGCGGAGACCGAGGCGCTCGTCGCGGAGATGCGGGAGGAGCGCCCCGCCCCGCCGCCGAAGGTGCGGAGAAAGCTGGTGCTGCGGGACGTCCGTATATTCCTCAACACCCTCCGCGAGGCGGTGAAGCTGATGAAGTCGGCCGGGGTGGACGTATCCGCCGAGGAGGTCGAGAGCGGAGACGGGCTGACCGTCACCGTCCGTATACCGCGTGCGGTGAAAAAGGAGCGGGCGGCGCTGTGAATGCGCCGCCCGCTCCTTTGCCCGTGCAGAGCGAAAAGTATTGATCTCACATATTTCTGCCGATTTTCGGACTGTACGGCGGCGGTCGGAGCATAAAATAGGAGCCTGTCTCGGAGCAGCTTGACAAATATATTTGTAAACGATACAATAAAAACATATCGGGAGAACCGCGCCGCGGACGTAGGGCCGGCGGCCGTCAGAGAGGGGGCGCACGAAATGCCGGATATTTTGGGTATTATCTGCGGCATATTGGAAATTACGGTGGGGGCCCTCTCCATCGGAGAAATGATAATTTCGTTTTTTCGGCCGCAGCGCCTTCTTATGCCGGACCATGTCGCGGAGCTTATCAAAGCGCGTCTGAGAAACCCCCGCGGCTATCTCACAACACGCCGGGTTGATCTATTTCTGGGCAGCGCGGCATTTACAATCAGCGGCATCGGTGATCTGATAGGGATATACTACATACAGCGTATTACAAAAGCACTCTGGGGGCTTCTTATCGTTGCCGGCGTTGCGGTCTTTCTGTTCGGAAATCACATCTATCTTGACATGTGGCTGCCGCCGAAGAAGCCGACCGCCGAAAAGCCTCACACGGAAGATTAGTACGGATATTTCGTAAGAAACATCCGTTTCTGCAAAGAAAACCGCCTCTTCATACCGAAAGAGGCGGTTATTTTTAGTATTTTCTCACGCCGTATCCTGCCAACGGAAACCCGCTTGTCGGATATACATTAACACATAAAGGCAAGGAAGGCGGACTTATATGCGTCTGCCTTTCCACACAGCGTCTCTGAGGATCAGACGATCAATGAAAGATGCGGCGCTACGCTGTACAGAAAGTTTGGTTTCATAAGTTTTGTAATATCTTGCGTTCGCCCCGATATTGCGATACAATGTGTCTATCCGTCCGGGTACAGTGACAACACGCACAAAACGCCGAGTGTTATTGCGGAGGCAAATGATGAGACACAAGATTTATGAACTCCTTGAAGGTGCGAAGGAAGACGACAAAGCGAGCACAGTATATGATTCGTTGATGATGGCAGTCATTCTGGCAAGCCTTGTTCCTTTGGCCTTCAAACAGACCAACTCTGTTTTGAATGTCATAGATCATATCACCGTCAGCATTTTTATCATTGACTATGCGCTGCGGCTTTTCACCGCCGACTACCTGCTGAAAAAGGGAGCCGCTTCTTTTTTACTGTACCCGCTTACTCCTATGGCACTGATAGACCTACTTGCCATTTTGCCGTCGTTT
This sequence comes from uncultured Clostridia bacterium, assembly GCA_947630675.1. Classification (GTDB taxonomy): domain Bacteria; phylum Bacillota; class Clostridia; order Oscillospirales; family JAAYOS01; genus CANRIN01. The sequence continues at coordinate 17,523 of CANRIN010000028.1, forward strand.
ACGGCTCTTCTGCCGGGCATCAGGCTTGTGAAGCTGCTGAGGCTGTTTCGAACCTTTCGAGTATTCCGCTCTCTCAAGATGCTGCGTTATGCCCGCAGCGTCCGGATAATCAGAGATGTAATACATGATCAGCGAACGCCGCTATTGGCAGTCTGCTCAATGGCCATAGGCTATGTACTGATTTCCGCACTGATCATATTCAACGTAGAACCCGAAACCTTTGACAATTTCTTTGAAGCCGTCTACTGGGCTACCGTGAGCCTTACCACAATGGGCTACGGCGACATTTACCCCGTAACAACAGTCGGAAGAATTGTTACGATGGTATCATCCTTCGTTGGCATCGCAATCGTAGCTTTGCCTGCCGGTATCATTACAGCCGGCTATATGGATAGGATAAACAAAGATAAATGACCGTTGTGAGATAATTTCAAGCCCAGAAAGATCGTATCGTAGAAACAGCGGCGTAACCGCACCCTCAAACCGGAAAGCCCTGTTTTCGACATTTAATGATTTTTTGCCGGAAGTCTTGCTCTTTTCGCGGGAATGTGCTATACTGAGTCCTACTTTTTGCGAAAAGAGGTGTTCCGGATGGAACGTGTGCTCGTGATAGGCTGCCCCGGCGCGGGGAAGACGACGCTCTCGACAGCGCTCTCGGAGAAGCTCGGCCTCCCGCTCGTGAACCTCGACCGGCTGCACTGGCGGCCGGGCTGGACCGAGGCTCCGCAGGAGGAGTTTGACGCGCTGCTTACGGCGGAGCTCGAAAAGCCGCGCTGGATAATAGACGGAAACTACTCCCGCACGCTCCCGCTGCGCCTGAAGTACTGCGACCGGGTGATATTCCTCGACTTCGGCAGGCTGCGCTGCACGCTCGGGGTGCTGAAGCGCGTCATTACGAATCATGGCAGGAGCCGCCCGGACATGGGGGACGGTTGCCCCGAGCGCTTCGATGCGGAGTTCATGCGCTATGTCTGGGGCTTCAACGGCTCGCAGCGGGGCAGGCTCCTTGCGGCGCTGGAGGGCGCGGACGCCGAGGTGACGGTGCTGAAAAACCGCCGCGAGGTGCGGCGGTTCCTCGAAAACATATAGACTGCGCGGCTTTTGCTGTGACCGACAAAAGGCGGTTCCCGCGAAGGGAACCGCCTTTCGGATCGCCGGAAAACTCCGCAGCTCATCCAAAGCCTCGCAGAGTTTCGCCGCGTCAGCGGCGAAATAAAGTTCAATTATTTTCGGCGGCGGCGTGTACGTCGCCGAAAATACATCTCGCTGAGCGTGCGTCGATTTTCCGCCGAAGGCGGAAAACTCGGCGCGTAGCGGAGCGCATGCCGTCGGCAAGGCTGCGCCTTGTCCGACGGTCTCACGGGAAATAGGTCGCGGGCAAAGCCCGCGCGATTTTCCGTGAGCGTTTATTCCCGCCCCGCGACCTGCCAGGACTCGGGAGTGTACTCCATGAACTCTATCTTGTTGCCGTCCGGGTCGTGCGACCACATCTGCCATGTGTGCTCGAGGCCGAGCGCCGGGGCGCTGTCTATCGGCGCGCCCTTCTCGCGCAGGCTCTGCTCAAGTGCGTGTATGTCGTCGGTGACGAGAGACATGTGCTGGAAGTTGAAGTGGCGGCCGTCCGGGATGCAGGGCTCGGCAGCGCCGCCGCGGTCGAAGAGCTCGACAAAGGCGTCCTCGCCTATCTCGAAGTAGGCTATCCACGCGGTGTCCCGCTTGGCCTCGAGGTTTGCCTCGAAGGCCGGGTCGAGCGCGCGGCCCTCCGCCTCGGCGGTGCGCTTCATGTGGTCGAGCCAGTCGCCGTAGTAGATGACAAACTTCTGCCGCAGCCCCAGGACGTCGCGGTAGAACTTCACCGAGGCGTCAAGATCCTGACATGTGTACGCGAGATGACCGAATTGGCTGATACTCATACGAACTCTCCTTTCTTGACACACAAAATGTTACAGCTCGGACTTTTTTATACTACCCCAGGAGCGGGGGTACTTAACGGGAGTGGGAGACTTCTTGCGGATGGTGACGAGCCGCATCGCCGCGCCGTCGAGCCCGTAGTCAAACGGCGGCAGTGGCTCTCCGCCGAGCAGGCGAATGGCGCGCCCGGCTGCGGCGGTCTCCTCTTCTGCGCGCGCGGTTTTGTAGGCATAGAAGACGCCGCCAAGCCGGAGAAACGGCAGACAGAGCTCTGCGAGCGCGCCCATCTTCGTGACGGCGCGCGCCGTCACGGCGTCGAAGCTCTCACGGAGCGGCGTGTGTGCCGCCTCCTCGGCGCGCGCCTCGACGACGGTCACGTTTGAAAGGGAGAGCGCTTCCGCAGTCCGGCGCAGGAAAGCGCAGCGCTTGCCGAGCGAGTCTAAAAGCACGACCTCCGTGTCCGGAAGGGCTATGGCGAGCGGTATCCCGGGAAGCCCTGCGCCGCTGCCGACGTCGATGAGCCGGCGCGGCTCCCGGAGCCCGGCGCGCAGAGGCGCGAGGCTGTCTAGAATGTGCCGCGTTGCCATGTCGGCCTCGGTCGCGGGACCGATAAGGTTCATTTCGCGGTTTCCGTCGAGGAGAAGCTCACAGTATGCGGCGAGGAGGCCGCAGGTCTGCTCCGGGAGGTCGAGCCCCGCAGGGGCGAGCGCGTTACGAATTTCGGCTCTTGTCATGGCCGTACCTCCTCCGCTGTTCAAGATAGAGCATCAGCGCCGCCGCGTCGGCGGGGTTGACGCCCTCGAGCCGCCCTGCCTGGCCGAGAGTCCTCGGGCGGTGGGCGGCGAGCTTCTGCCGCGCCTCGATGCGAAGTCCCTCGAGGGAGAGGTAGTCTATGTCCTCCGGAAGCAGGACGTCCTCCGACCGCTGCGCCGCTGCACGCTCCGCGTCGGCGCGGGCGATGTAGCCCTCGTACTTGGCGGCTATCTCGACCTGCTCGCAGACCGCGGCGGGGAGCGGGGGACGCTCCGGGTCGCAGGGTGCGAGCGCGGTGTAGGAGACGCCGGGGCGGCGGAGCAGGTCTATGAGCTTTGAGGGGTGCTCGAAAGGGTTCCCGGAAAGTTTCTCAATGTATTCGGCGGCGGATGTTCCACGTGGAACGTCCACCGTGCGCGACGGCACGACGGTTATCCTCTCCAACCGGCGGAGCTCGAGGCGGACGAGAGCGTACTTCTCCTCGACCGCGCGCACCCGCTCCTCAGGCACGAGCCCGAGCCTGTGCCCGACGGCGGTGAGCCTCAGGTCGGCGTTGTCCTGCCGCAGCACGAGGCGGTGCTCCGAGCGGGAGGTCATCATCCGATAGGGCTCTGCCGCACCCTTTGTCACAAGGTCGTCTATCATCACGCCGACATAGCCCTGCGTGCGGTCGACCGTCACCGGCTCGAGGGCGAGGGCGCGCCGCGCGGCGTTCGCTCCGGCGATAAGCCCCAATGCCGCCGCCTCCTCGTACCCGGAGGTGCCGAGGAACTGCCCCGCGCCGTACAGGCCGCCCAGCTTCCGATGGGCGAGCGAGCTGTCGAACTCGAGCGGGTCGGCGCAGTCATACTCTATCGCGTATGCGGGCCGGGTGAACTCTGCGTGCTCGAGGCCGGGGATGGTGTGGACGAACTCAAGCTGCACCTCCTCCGGGAGGGAGGAGCTGAGACCCTGAAGGTAGAGCTCCCCGCCGCCGAGCTCGGTGGGCTCGACGAACACGGGGTGCCGTGTCCTCGACGCGAAGCGCACGACCTTGTCCTCTATAGAGGGGCAGTATCTCGGCCCCACGCCGACTATGTCGCCGCCGTAGAGCGGCGAGCGGTCGAGGTGTGAACGTATCACCTCGTGCGTCCGTTCGTTTGTATATGTCAGATAACAGAGCGCCCGGTTCTCGGGGAGCTCGGGCGTGGAAAAGCTGAATGGCGCGAGGTCGCGCTCGCCCTCCTGCACCTCCATCCGTCCGGTGTCCACGCTCGAGGCGAGGACGCGCGGCGGCGTGCCGGTCTTGAAGCGGCGAAGCCCGAGCCCGAGCGAGACGAGGCTCTTTGTCAGCTCGGAGGCGGGAAACATCCCGTCCGGGCCGCTCTCGCGGGAGTATTCGCCGACGAATATCTTGCCGCCGAGGAAGGTGCCGGTGGCGCAGACGACGCACTTCACGCGGTAGACCGCGCCGAGCGCCGTCACGACCGCAGAGACGCGGCCGTCCTCCGTCTCCAGAGAGACGACCTCGGCCTGCTTTACCGACAGATTAGGTTCACGCTCGAGGGCGCGTTTCATGTAGGAGCGGTAGGCGGTCCTGTCCGCCTGGGCCCGCGGGGAGCGGACGGCGGGACCCTTGCCCCTGCCGAGCAGACGGAACTGTATACAAGTGGCGTCGGCAGCGCGTGCCATCTCTCCGCCGAGGGCGTCTATCTCGCGGACGAGACAGCCCTTTGCGGTGCCGCCGATGGACGGATTGCAGGGCATGTTTCCGACGGCGTCGAGACTTATCGAGAAGACGACGGTCTTCGCGCCGAGACGCGCCGACGCGAGCGCCGCCTCTATTCCCGCGTGTCCCGCGCCTATCACCGCGACGTCGAAGCTGCCCGCTTCGTAGCGGCGCGTCACAGCCTGGCCTCCGGGACGAGTATCCGCGCCGTGCGGGGAGGTACGATGAGCGCCTCCGAGAAGATAGAGCCGGTGAGAAGGTCGCGCCAGACGCTCCCTGCCTCGAGGTTGAGCGGAAGCAGCGCGTCCGAGACGTTTGAGGCGAATATGACCGGCGGGACGGAGGGATCGTCCTTCACCTCCCGGCAGAAGGCCAGAAGGCCGCCGTCCGCGGCAAGATACTCTATCGCGCCGCGCCGCAGGGCTTCATAGCGGCGGCGCGCGTCGCCGAGCAGGCGGTAATG
>CANRIN010000029.1 GCA_947630675.1 uncultured Clostridia bacterium
GGGGTACATAGGGGAGAAAACTTGGTTTTCTCCCCTATGTGTGTTTTTGGCTACTTTTTGCACAAGCAAAAAGTAGCACAGGGTGCGGGGATGCAATCCCCGCAAAGTGCCGGTGAGGCTCTGCCTCACTTCAGGACGCGGGGCCCGCCCCGCAAATGCTTGCGGGGCTTCCCCGCTAGATGGGAGTGGGGCGACACAGCCCCGCGAAGGTGTCGGAACCGCTTGGTTCCGTATGATCCTGCGGGGTTTTACCACGTAAAAAGGCTATGTCCTTCTTGACGAACAGCGAGCTTTTCAAGCATCTCCGCCGGTTCCTCCTTAGCTCCTTCAAAGCGCGGCCAGGCGTCTATGCCGTCGCCGCTCCGCCTAGGGATGATGTGAAAATGCAGGTGGGGCACCGACTGTCCGGCGCTCGCGCCGCTTGCGTGCAGTAGGTTCACACCGTCGTAGCCGCAGTTCTCCGTGAGATGCTTGGAGATGAGCCGCACCGTCCTGATGAGGTGGGAGAGCGTCTCCGCGTCGCAGTCAAGTATGCTATTCACATGCTTTTTCGGGATAACGAGTATGTGACCGTCGACGTCGCCTGCGATGTCGAGAAACGCCAGCGTGTGTTCGTCCTCGTACACCTTCATGCAGGGGGCGGAGCCGTCCGCTATCCGACAGAATATGCAGCCCGCCGCGTTGTCGGTACCGCTCATTCGGCAGACCTCCCGGCATGCTCCGTGAGGTACTTCATCGCCTCACGGTAGCCGTCGAAGCCGAGACCCTTGTAGGTTTGCACACAGGCCATACCGGCGTAGCTTATCTGCCGGAAGTCCTCCCGTACCGCCACGTCCGAGATGTGGACCTCGACCGCGGGTATCGACACGGCCTTCAGCGCGTCGAGTATCGCGACCGACGTGTGAGTGTAGGCCGCGGGGTTTATGACGATGCCGTCGATATTCCCGTAAGCCGCCTGTATGCGGTCGACTATGTCGCCCTCGTGGTTGGACTGGAAGAGCTCGACCGTGACGCCAAGCTCCACCGCCGACTGCTTGATAAACTCGCACAGGTCGGCGTAGGTGTTCTTGCCGTAGACGTCCGGCTCGCGTATGCCGAGCATGTTGATGTTAGGCCCGTTGATCACAAGAATTTTCATTGAAATCCCTCACTATCTCCGCCGCCGTGTCCTCCGGGCGGTGGTCGTTTTTCACGCTGACGTCCGAGCAGGCGAGGTAGGACGGCGTCCGCTCGGCAAGCATCTCGCGCAGGCGCTCCCGCGAGGTCGAGAGCGGCCGCCCGTCGGTCGAGAGCAGAGCGACGTCCCGCTCGACGTAGTACACCCGCGCCGAGCGGCCGAGCGCCGCGCGGTTCTTCTCAAAGGTCGGAGCGCCGCCGCCGGTGGCGATGACGGCGCCGCGCAGGGCGGACGCCTCAGCTATTGCCGCGCACTCGCAGCGGCGGAAGCCCGCCTCGCCCTCGGCGGCGAATATCTCGGGGACGGTCATCCCCGCCGCCCTTTCGACCATCTCGTCGGTGTCGACAAGCTTGCGTCCGAGCGCCTTCGCGACGAGCGCGCCGACGGTGCTCTTGCCGCACCCCGGCATCCCGATGAGCGCGATGTTCTCGCGGCTGCGGAGAAGGTCGGAGTAGACCTCCTCGCAGGAGGCGCGGTTTTCCGCGCCGAAGATCTTCCTCGCCGCCTCAGCCTGGGAGACGAGCATGTACAGCCCGCCGGAGGCCGGTATCCTGGCGGCGCTGGCACGGCGGACGAGCTCGGTGCGGAGGGGGTTGTATATCACGTCCAGGACGCACTCGAGCCGGCGGAAGCGCTCCGGCTCGACCGGTACGGCGTCCTCCTTCGGGAACATCCCGACCGGTGTGGTGTTTATCAATATGTCCGCGTCGAGGTGGCGGTCTATGTCGCCGTAGCCAATCATCCCCTCGCCGGAGGGGGTACGGCTCGCGACAAGTATCTCCCGCGCGCCCTCGTCCCGAACGACGGCACGCGCCGTGAGCGATGTGCCGCCCGAGCCGAGGATGAGCACCTTCTTTCCCGCAAAGTCCGCGCCGACGCGGCGGGAGAGGGCGAGAAAGCCGGTGTAGTCGGTGTTGTCGCCGAATATGCTGCCGTCCGGACGGCGGACAAGCGTGTTCACGCTGCCGATAGCCCTCGCGGCGGCGCCGAGCTCGGAGCAGAAGGGCATGACATCCCGCTTGTAGGGGATGGTGACGTTCAGCCCGTCCCACTCGCCGCCGGTGAGAAAGTCCGCAAGCTCCTCCCGCTCAAGCTCATGCAGGAAGTAGTCCCCGCCGAACCGCTTGTGTATTATCGCGGAGTAGCTGTGGCCAAGGGGGTTTCCGATAAGACCGAGCCTCATCCTACACCTCCGAGTAAGCGCCGAGGAAGCGGAAGCTCTCGGTCACCGTCTCAAGCTCGCCTATCAGCGCGCGGACGTCCGGGTCGGACGGGTCGGCCTCTATGTCGAAGTAGAAGGTGAACTCGAAGTCGCGCCCGGGTATCGGACGGCTCTCGAGCTTCGTGAGGTTCAGGCCGAGCGCGGCTATACGGCTTATCAGCGAATAGAGCGCGCCGGGAGTGTGCTTCAGCGAGCATACGAAGCTCAGCTTGTTTGCGCCGGGGTATATCCGCATCTCGGGCGCTATGCAGATAAAGCGGGTGAAGTTCGCGCTCTCATCCTGAACGTCCTCCGCGAGGACTTCGAGCCCGTACAGCTCGGCACAGCGCGCGCTGGAGAGCGCCGCGAGGTCGCGCCGACCGCTCTCCGCGACGGTCTTGGCCGCAAGCGCCGTATTCTCGACGGCGGTTGCGGTGACACCGAGCTTTTCAAGGTAGGCTCTGCACTGTCCGAGCGCCTGTTCGTGGCTTATCACCTCGCGTATGTCGCGGATGCCGACGCCGGGCGGCGCGAGCAGCGACTGCGAGACCTTCAGCTTTGTCGAGCGGACGATACTGAAGCGGTGCTCGAGCATGAGGTCGTAGACGCGGCTCACCGTGCCATGGGTGGAATTTTCGGCGGGAAGCACGCCGTAGGCGCAGAGACCGCTTTCCACGGCGGAGAACACCGCGTCGAAGTTCTTGAAGAAGAGTATGTGCGCGTCCGGCATGAGGCCGAGACACGCCTCCTCGGAGAACGCGCCGGTGACGCCCTGACACGCCACGTTCCCGCCGCGCGGGAAGTCGTCCCGCACGGCGGCGCTGTCAAACGCGCTCACTATGTCGTCTCCCGCGCCGCCGAGGTGCGCCTGATAGCTGCGGCTGAGCGCCATCAGTGTGGAGAAGAGCGCGCGGGCGTAGCCACCGAGCTCGCCTGCCTCCGCACCGACGCGCTCAAGTATCTGCTGTTCGCGGTCGGGCTGGTAGAGCGCGAGTCCGTCGCGCTTCTTCACCGCCGCCACGTCGGCGGCGATGCTCATCCGTTCGGTGAAGAGTGCGAGCAGCTGCTTATCCAGCACATCCAGCCGTGCACGAATCTCAGAGAGTTCCATTTTCGGTCGCTCCTTTGTTTCCGAGGATAAAATCGAGAAGTACGCAGGCCGTCACCGCTTCTACGCACGGGACGGCGCGCGGGACGATGCACGGGTCGTGCCTGCCTGCGATGACAAGCTCGGTCTCCCGGCCGCTCGTGAGGTCGACCGACCTCTGCGGCTTTGAGATGGAGGGCGTCGGTTTGAACGCGACGCGGAGGAGAAGCGGTGCGCCGGTCGTCATCCCGCCGAGGACGCCGCCGGCGTGGTTAGTGAGCGGCGTCACCTCACCGCCCGCCATGCCGTAGCCGTCGTTATGCTCCGAGCCGCGCATCTCGGCGGCGGCAAATCCGTCCCCGAACTCTATGCCGCGCACCGCGCCGAGAGTGAACATTGCCGCCGAGAGACGATTTTCGATGCCGTCCGAGAGCGGTTCGCCGAGGCCGGCGGGCAGACCGACGGCGGCGCACTCGACTATGCCGCCGACGCTGTCGCCCTCGGCGCGCGCCGAGGCTATCGCCGCGAGCATCCTCTCGGCGGCGTCGCCGTCGAGCGCGGGAAACTCCTTCGCGCACGCTGCCTCGAGCTCCGCGCGGGTGACGCGGAGCGGGTCGAACGCCGCGTCGCGCACCCCCGCTATTGCGGCGGCGTGTGCGCCGACGTATATCCCGCGCCGCGCGAGTATCTGCTTTGCCATGCCGCCGACGGCGCATATCGCGGCGGTGAGGCGGCCGGAGAAGTGTCCGCCACCCGCGCGGTCGGCGTATCCGCCGTACTTGACGTACATCGGGTAGTCCGCGTGGGACGGTCGGGGGATATTCTCAAAGGATTTGTAGTCAGACGAGCGCTGAGAGGTGTTCTCGATAAAGAGGGCGAGCGGCGCGCCGGTGAGGACGCCGTCCTTCATGCCGCTGAGAAAGCGCGGACTGTCCGCCTCGCGGCGCTGCGTCGAGAAGCTCTTCCCGCCGGCGCGGCGCGCCATGAAGTGCGCGAGCTCGCCCGGGTCTATATGCTCGCCCGCGGGGAAACCCTCCGCGACAGCGCCTATGCCCGCGCCGTGCGACTCGCCGAATATCGTTACCCTGAAGGTATCGCCGAAGCTAGAGGACATGGACTATCCCTCCCAGATTAGTGAAATCGTTGAAGAATCCCGGATAGCTCTTTTCGACGGCCTCCGCGCCGCGTATGACGGTCTCGCCGGAGGCGTGCGCGGCGGCGACTGCTGCCGCCATGACTATCCGATGGTCGCCCGCGCCGTTGACCTCGCCGCCCGCGAGCGGAGAGGGCTCGACCGTGAGGCCGTCGTCGGTCTCACGACAGACGCCGCCGAGCGCGCGGAGCGCCGCCGCGACGGTGGCTATCCTGTCGCTCTCCTTCAGGCGCAGGCGCGCGCCGCCGACGAAGACCGTCCTCTCGGGGGCGGCGGACGCCGCGAGCGCGAGCGCGGGGAAGAGGTCGGGTGAGCCGCTGACGTCCACCGTGCCGCCGAGGCGCTGGAGCAGCAGCGCGGCAGCGCGGTCGGGCTGAGCGGAAGCGCCGTCAAGTCCCTCGACCGAGACGTCCGAGCCGAAGGCGTTCGCCTCCTGCCAGAACGCGGCGGACGACCAGTCGCCCTCCGCGTCCGCTCGGCCGGGCGAGCGGACGCTGCCGGATACGGCAAACATCCCGACGCCGCTTGAAACGGACACGCCGAAGCGCTCGAGCGTCCGCAGGGTCATATCGACGTAGCCGGCGCTCTCGAGCGCCGTCGTGAGGCGCACTGAGCCGCCACCGAGATGCGAAAGCGCCATCAGAATACCGCTGATGAACTGAGAGCTGATGTTGCCCGGGAGCGCGTACTCTCCGGGGCGAAGTCTGCCGCTTATCTCTATCGGAAGGAGGTCTGCGGAGACGGAGACTCCGCCGCCCCGCAGAGCGGCGGTGAGGGGGAGCATCGGCCGCTCGCCGAGGCGGCCCTCCCCGACAAATCTTGCGCTCACTCCGAGCGCCGCCGCGACGGGCAGCAGGAAGCGGAGCGTGGAGCCGCTCTCGCGGCAGTCGAGCGTGAGCGGCGACGTGGGCACGGAGGACACCGGCGTCACAAGAAAGCCGTCCTCCGTCCGCTCTACGCCTGCGCCGAGCGCGCGGAGAAGCGACGCGGTGGCGTCGATATCCCGCGAGACGTCGGGACAGCCCACAAACGTCTCCCTTTCAGCGAGTGCGGCGAGTATCAGCAGACGGTGTGCGTCCGACTTGGAGGGTATCGCGCGGAGCGAGCCGGAAAGCCGGTGCGGGGTTATCCTGAGATCCATGGCGGCTCCTTATTTCGCGCCGGCGGCGGCGAGAACGCCGCCGAGCCGGTCGGTGGGTATGCGAGTGATGCGGCAGCGCCCTATAGTCTCGGGAAGGATGAAATCTATCCCGTCGCCCGAGCGCTTCTTGTCGGACAGCATCACCTCTGCGAGCTCGGAGGCGGGGATGTCCGTCTCGGTGGGAAGCCCGGAGGCACGGATGCCGTCCGCTATCTCGTCGCGGTCGGCCGCGGAAAGAATGCCGAGCGAGCACGCGGCGCGCGCCGCCATGGCCGTTCCTATCGCGACGGCGTGGCCGTGCGAAACGGCGTAGCCGCTGCACTTCTCTATTGCGTGGCCGAAGGTGTGGCCGAGGTTCAGAAGCTTGCGTGCGCCGCTCTCGCGAGTGTCCGCCGCGACGACGCTGGCCTTGAAGGACACGTTAGCGGCTATGGTCTCCGGACGGAGCGCGCCGTGCGCGACGGTGTCGCGGAAGAGCTTGCGGCTCGAGAGAACGCCGTGCTTCAGAGCCTCCGCCGTGCCGTCTCCGACAAGGTCGGGCGTGAGCGTCGCAAAGAGCGACGTGTCGCATACGACGGCGGAGGGCTGGTGGAACGCCCCCGCGAGGTTCTTACCCGCCGAGAGGTTCACGGCGGTCTTGCCGCCGACCGAGCTGTCGACGGCGGCGAGCAGCGTCGTCGGGACCTGCATGAGGCGGACGCCGCGAAGGTAGCTCGCGGCGGCGAAGCCGGCGACGTCGCCGACTATCCCGCCGCCGACCGCGACGACGGCGCAGCGGCGGGTGAGCTTCGCCGCCGCCATACGCTCAAGTATCGAGCCAAGCGTTGTGAGATTTTTGTTGTCCTCGCCGCCCGGCATGACGATGCGCGTCACAGGAGCCATGCGCCCGAGCGCCGCCTCGGCGCGTTCGCCGAAGAGACGGTCGGTTTTTTCGTCGCAAACGAGGGCGAAGCCGTCCGGCGCGCCGCCGCGCAGCGGGAAGAAGTCGGGAAGGCGCCCGAGCAGTCCTTCCCCGATGTGGATGTCGTAGCCGCGAGAATCCGGCGTGGCGTCTATCGGGTCGGCGGAGACGTGGACGCGTATCGCATCAGACATTTTCGCTTGCCTCCTTCATCTCGACGCCGCGCTCGAGCATTACCGCGAGAGTTTCCGAATCGCCGGTGCGTATAGCGCTCTCGAACGCGGAGAGACGGTCGATAAGGCCGCGCAGCTCGCAGGAGAGCGCGTCACGGTTATCAAGAAAGAGCTCGGTCCACATGTCCACCTTGAGCCGGGCGACCCGGGTGAGGTCCTTGAAGCTGCCGGCGGAGAAGCCGCCGTGCATCGCGGAGGTCTCGCTCTGGACGTAGGCGTTCGAGACCACATGTGCGAGCTGGGAGGTGTAGGCGATGACGCGGTCGTGCCGCTCCATCGTCGACACGGTTATCCGTCCGAAGCCGAGCGACATGAAGAAGTCGCGGAGCGAGCTCATGAGGTCGGGGTCGACATCCTCCGGCGGGACGAGTATCATCGAAGCGCCGTCGAACAGCTCCTCCTGAGAGGCGGAGAAGCCGGAAATCTCGCGGCCCGCCATGGGGTGCCCGCCGATGAAGGCGAAGCCGTGCTCGCGCGCCGCCTCGAAGCACTCGGGGCAGACAGCACTTTTCACCCCGCAGAGGTCGACGACCGCGGTGTCCAGCGAGAAGAGATGTGCGTGGTCGAGCACATAGTCCACCGTCGAACGGGGATACAGCGCGACGAGCACGAGGTCGCAGAGGGGGAGAGTCTCGTCGGTGAGGGCGGCGTCCACGACGCCCTCGCCGAGTGCCGCTTCAAGCGGCGCCTTCGAGCGGTTGCAGGCGTAGACGGTGTGACCGGCACCGGAGCGCTTTATAGCGCGCGCCGTGCTCCCGCCAATGAGTCCGAGGCCGACTATACCTATATTCATACGGTCACGCCTCGCGCTCGTAAGCATAGGGACGGAGCGCGTCGATGCTCCGCATGAGGCGGTCGAAGTTCTTCGGGGTGAGCGACTGCGGGCCGTCGCAGAGCGCGTGCGCCGGGTCGTTGTGGACCTCGATGATGAGGCCGTCCGCTCCGGCGGCGACCGCTGCGAGCGCGGTCGGCGGGACGAGCGAGTGCTTGCCGGTGGCGTGGCTCGGGTCGACTATGACCGGAAGGTGGCTGAGGTCCTTGAGGACCGGAACGGCGCTGATGTCGAGGGTGTTGCGGGTGTAGGTCTCGAACGTGCGGATACCGCGCTCGCAGAGCACGACCTGTTCGTTGCCGCCCGCCATGATGTACTCTGCGCTCATCAGCAGCTCCTCGAGCGTGGAGCTGAGCCCGCGCTTGAGCAGTATCGGCTTGCGGAGGTGACCGAGCTCCTTCAGTAGCTCGAAGTTTTGCATATTGCGCGCGCCGACCTGTATCATGTCGACATCGTCGTACAGGCCGAGCTGGGAGAGGTCCATTATCTCGGTGACTATCGGCAGTCCGGTCTCGCGCTTAGCCTCGACAAGGAGACGGATGCCGTCCTCACGCAGTCCCTGGAAGGAGTAGGGCGAGGTGCGGGGCTTGAACGCGCCGCCGCGCAGCAGCGTCGCGCCGGAAGCCTTGACGGCCTTTGCGACGGTGCATATCTGCTCCTCGCTCTCGACCGAGCACGGGCCGGCTATGACCTGGAAGTTCCCACCGCCCAGTTTCACGCCGCCGACATCCACGACGGTGTCGTCCGGGTGGAACTTGCGGTTCGCGTTCTTGAACGGCTCCTGTACGCGCTTGACGTCCTCGACGATGTCGAGCGCCTGAATGAGGTCGATGTCGACCTTCGAGGTGTCGCCGACGAGGCCGAGGATGGTCTGAAGGTGTCCGACGGTCGTATGGACGCTTATGCCCATGTCGTCGAGCCACTTTGTCAGCATGTCGAGCTGCGCCTTGTCCGGGTTCTGCTTGAGAATGACGATCATTTTGAATTCCTCCGATACTTTTGAAGCGGGTTCCGTGCCGCGCGGAACAAAAAAGCTCCGCGGCGTCTGCCGCGGAGCGTTGCTGCACAGATTATGTCTATGCCCTGACGTCTTCCACAGCAGAACAAGCCTTGCCGAAGTAGTAGCCGGCAAAGCTGAAGCTAAAGTAGAAGTATCCGTTTTTACGCGAACAGTCAGACATAGGTTGAAACCTCGCTTTTGAACTTATGGATATTTTATATCCTGCGGCGTGTTTTGTAAAGTATAAAATGATTTCCCCGGGGATATTTGTGATGCTCCACAAATATCCCGCGGGGAATTGCAGAAATTCTATGAAGTTTGACAGGGTCAGGCCGTTGCCGCCGCTGCTTCCGCAGCCAGCCGTTCGTCGCGCTTCTTTTTCATCGGGTTCAGCCTGAACTTCTTCAGCAGGAAGTAGCTGAGAAGGTGTATGAGCGCCGTTGCCGCCCACGAAATGGGGTAGGAGATAAAGAGCGTGAAGAGCGTGTGGTGCATGGCGAATATCGTGTATATCCAGAGTATGCGCGAGCCGCAGACGCCGAGTATCGACACGACCATCGGGATAAACGAGTAGCCGGTGCCGCGCATGACGCCGCACAGGACGTCCATCATGCCGCACAGGAAGTACGGCGCGCTCAGCAGCAGCAGACGGTCGATGCCGTACTGTATCGCGACCTCGTCGTTTGTGTAGATGGAAAGCAGCGGGTGGCCGAGAAGGTATACGCCCACGCCGAACACGAGGCCGACGATCGTCACCATCATCTCGCAGAGCAGCAGCACGCGGTCGATGCGCTCGTACTTTTCCGCGCCAATGTTTTGGCCGGTGAAGCTGAGTGCGGCCTGATAGAACGAGTTCATCGCGACGTACACGAAGCCCTCGAGATTTGCCGCCGCACCCGAGCCGGTCATGACGACCGAGCCGAAGGAGTTTATCGACGACTGGATTATCACGTTGGACAGGGAGAAGATTATTCCCTGGATGCCCGCCGGGATGCCGATGCGCGCGAGCCCCCACAGCATGTCGAGGTGTATGCGCAGCCGGCGGAGATAGACGCGGTACGGCCCGTCGCTCTTCACGAGGCATATCAGAACGAGCGCGGCGGAGACATACTGCGAGATTATCGTCGCTATCGCGACGCCTGCGACGTCCATCTTGAACACGATGACGAAAAGCAGGTTCAGCACGACGTTCAGCACGCCCGCGATTATAAGGAAGTAGAGCGGGCGCTTCGTATCGCCGACCGAGCGGAGCACCGCCGCGCCGAAGTTGTAGAGCATATTTCCCGGCATGCCGAGGAAGAAGATCTTGACGTACAGCGCGGACTGGTCTATGACGTTTTCCGGCGAGCCCATCAGCTCGAGCATCGGACGGGCGAAGAACCAGCCTATCACGGCGAGTATCGCGCCGGCGGCGAGGCTCGTCGCTATCGAGGTATGTACCACGCGTTCGAGCATCTCGCGGTCGCCCGAGCCGTAGTAGCGCGCGACGAGGACGTTGGTGCCTATCGACAGGCCGATAAAGAGGTTGACGATGAGGTTGACCATCGAGCCGGTAGAGCTGACGGCGGCAAGCGAGGTGTCGCTGCCCCAGTTGCCGACGACGATGATGTCCGCCGCGTTGAACAGAAGCTGGAGCATGCTCGACAGTGCGAGCGGGAACGCAAACCGGCATATCTTGCCGAGCAGCGGCCCGTTGACCATATCCATTTCATAGCTGCGTGTTCGAGCCAAAACAGTCACTCCCAATGAAAAACGGCCGGGATACGGCGCATGATTTTGTACTCGGCTATTATATCACCGGGAATGGCGGCTGTAAACCGAATTTCAAAGAAAAAATCGGCTGAATTTTTTGAGGAAATATGGTGAAAAATCCGCAAAAAGGTACAAACGCGGCTCAGCCGGCGGGGGATGGCGAAGGCGCGGGGTCGGCGGGGATCTGCCGTCCCTCGTGGTCGAGGGTGTACTCGCCCTTGTATATCAGCTCGCTCACCGGCATGATGGAGTATCCGTCCGCCTGAAGCGCCTCGATTATCCCGGGCAGGGCCTCCGGGGTGTGGAGGGCGGCGTTGTGGAACAGGACTATCGAGCCGGGAGCGACGCGCGACATCACCCGCTCGTGTATCTCCGCGGCGGAGAGTTCCTTCCAGTCAAGGCTGTCACCGTGGGCAGCAGGTGCAAACACACGCGGGAGGCAAGCTTCGGAGGGCGCGGCGAGTATGCGCCCGCCGAAGCTCCGGATACGGCGCTGCCCGGCGGATGTCCGCCGGGCAGCAGTAAGTCGTATTAAAGTGTGTAACGGGTCATCGCCTCACCCGACTATGAGCGAGACGAGGCGTTCGAGAATGGTAGCGACCTCGGCGCGGGTGGCGTATCCGCCGGGATTGAGCGCGCCGCCGCTGCCCTTGATGAGCTCGGAACCGACAGCCCACTTCATGGCATCCGAGGCGTAGGACGAGACCTTGCCGCCGTCGCTGAAGCCGTCGAGGCCGGCAGTCGCGCTGACGTCCACGCCGAACTTCTCTGCGTAGCGGTAGAGCATCGTTGCGAGCTGCTCGCGGGTGACGCTGCCGTCCGGGCGGAAGTCTCCGCTCGCGTAGCCGGTGATGATACCGGAGCTGCTTGCCCACGCTATCGCATCCGAGTACCACTCGCCGGAGGGAACGTCGCTGAAAGCGGTGCCGCCGGCAGTCTCGGACTCATTCTCGAGCCGCCAGAGAACGGTGGCGACCATCGCGCGGGAGGTCTCCGCGTTCGGGGAGAAGGTGTTGGCGCCAGTGCCGCTGAAGAGACCGTGAGAGGAGGCAAAGCCGACCGCGCTCTCGTACCAGGCGCCGCCCGCAACGTCCGAGAAGGTCTTGGAGATGTTGACGAGCTTTACCGTGCAGGAGCCGTCGAGAATAGCCTTCAGCGTATCTCCGTCCGCCACGGACTTCCTTACGAGGGTCTCGGAGCCGTCAGCTCCGACTATAACTGCCACGGTGCTGCTGCCGTTTGCGGGCAGAGAGACCGTGAGGCCGCCGTCCACCTTGTCAAGCACCTTCGTGCCTGCCGCAGCTTCGAAGCGGATGCCGCTGCCGGACTTCGCGACCGAGAGGGTGATGCCGCTGTTGTCCTTCGAGAGACCGGCAAGCGCTCCGGAGCCGATGGAGACCTCCGCAAGCTCGGTGCTGAGCTTCAGCGAGAGCCCCGCTTCGGCGACCTTCGCGGTGTACTCGGCGGTGAGGGAGAAGCTGACCTTGTCGGCGGTGCCGTCTATCATGGGAGCGATGACGAGGCTGCCGGAGTCGGACTTGTCGGCGCTGTCTATAGCGGTGAGCAGGTCCTCCTCGGCAACGGTGACGTTTGCGGCGCCGTTGCTGTCAACGGCGGTGTCGGGGGTGACGGTGCCGTCTGTCGGTGCGGACGGCGCGGGCGTCGTATCTTCCGAAGCTCCGCCGCCGGCAGAACCGCCGGACGCTCCGCCGGAGCCGCCGCCCGCAGGCGCGCCGCTTCCGCCGGTGCTGCCTCCCGTGCTTCCGCCGGTGCTACCGCCGGTCGAGGGACCTGTACTCGGCTCGGTGGAGGGCTCGGTCGGCGTCTTGGCGTTCACCTTGACGGGCGAGCTGCCGCAGACGGCCTTGTAGTTGGAATTGTCAGGAGTGAAGGTCCAATTGTATGAGGCGGTCGTGTCGCCCTTGGAAAGTACGACATCCTTCGGCTCGGACACACCGCCGACCTTGTCCCAGGTGACCGTGCCGCCGACCGTGCTGCCACCCACCCCGGTGGCGGTGGCAGTGAGAGTAGATTTATTGAGGGTGTCGCCATCGCTCACGGCGCCCGCGGTAACTTTGACGTTGGGCGTTGCGGGGTTGATGACGAGGGTGGTTTCAATGGAATTTGCGGAATACCCGCCGATGGCGGCCGCAGTGATCTTTACCTTATAGGAGCCCGCATTGATGGGTCCAATATCGGTGTAGGT
This sequence comes from uncultured Clostridia bacterium, assembly GCA_947630675.1. GTDB lineage: Bacteria > Bacillota > Clostridia > Oscillospirales > JAAYOS01 > CANRIN01. The sequence goes on from CANRIN010000029.1 coordinate 12,684, forward strand.
GCTGCCGTTGTTGTCACTGTACTCGACCGTGACGGTGGTCGCGGGGTCCGTGGTGACGGTGACGGCGTGATTCTTGCCGTCATAGGTGAAGCTTGTCTCGCCGGTTATCGTAAGGGAGACGGGCGTCTTTACCGTGCCGGAGACAGAGACTGTTCCCTGAACCGAAGTATAGTTTGCGGAGGAGGGAGTGAAGATGTAGTCGAGTTCCTGCGGTTCGGCGGTGAGAATCGCGGTTTTCGCCGCATCGGTCAGTTCAACTTTGCCGGGAACTGTCTCGCCGTTGTACGGATTGCGGTAGGTGGCCTGTATCGAGCCCTCGATGGTGGATGCAGCGTCGCCGATCTTGCCCGCAGGGGCGACAACATCGACCTTCTGCGGAACGGCCGGGAGAACCACAAGCTGGCCGTTCACGCTTGTAATGCGGTAGTTTCCGATGCTGCCGGCAGCGGTGACATCGTAGCTGCCGACCTGCGCCGTGGGCGAGGTGCCCGCGCTTGTAAGGACGGCCTGTAGGCTGGCCGCGACGTCTACGTTGCGTTCGTAGGATTCCTCGTAGTGAGTTGCGTCTACCACTTCGACGTCAAAGTCGGTGCTGACGATGTCCATGCTCTGGCCGTAGAATTTGCTGAGGCCATTCTTCAGATCAAGGATGACAGAGCGCGGGAAGATCTCACCGTTGGTGAGGGTGATCGATTCGGGAAGAACGTAGTTCTTCGCATTGTCGCCGGTGAGCGTGGTGCCGTCCTTGAAGGTGATCGTCACGGTCTTGTTCTTTCCGACATTGCTGTCTTCAAATTCTGCCTCGAGGCAGTCGATGCCGGTAAGACTGCCGCAGCTGAGCTCGAGAGTGTCGCCGCTCGCGCCGGTCACGATGTTGTTATTCGGAACGATCTGCGCGGACGTGTTGCCCTCGGTATAGGGCTTGGGGTAGACCGAAACGTTTATCTTTGCGGTGCGCGGCCTGATGGTGAGCACAGCCGTGGCGGTAGCGCCGGTGTAGCCGTGCGCCGGCTCGACCGATGCCTTGACATCATACGTTCCGGCGTCGATGGGGGCTCTATCGGTCCAGGTGCTCCCTTCTGCGCGGGACTTGTACTGGACGTAGGGCCGGTTCTTATTCCCGTTAGTGGTAAAGGTCACGGCACGAGACTGCCCGTTGTAGTCGAATTCGGTCGACAAGGGAATGAGAGTGGTCTGGATAGTGTCGCCGCCGGGGGTATAGCTGCCGTCGGTCACCGAGACTTCGATGCTTCCGTTATAGACGGAGTGATTTCCGTCCGACGGGGTGAAGGTGTAGCGGCAGGTGCAGGTGGTCTGACCGTTCTCGGCGTTGAGCACCGTACCGGGAACATCCCAGCTGAAGGTGCCGTTTACCGGTTCACGGGTGTACGGATTGACAAATTTTCCGGTGGGGAGGTTGTTGTCCGAAAGTTCGGTGCCGCTTGTGAGACCGTATGCCTTTATCGAGACAGGTTCCGGCTCGGTCTTTGTGACGGTTATCTCGGTGTTGCCGGTGAAGTTGAGGTCGTAGATGCCGTTATAGGTGACATTCCCGTAGGAGTAGGTGTACGGGATTTCAGCCACCGGCGAGTTTGCATCCGCGCCGCTGCCGGTGAGCTTCGTCACGCCGAGGTCGGCGAGCGTCTTGTCGCTTATCTCGGGATCAGTACTGACCGTTATGGAGGAAGGCTTGAGCTCCATGCCGTAGGGCTTGGAGACGGCGGCCGCCGGCGTTACGTTGACGGTCTTGCGCGCCACGTTTATTTTGAGGTCTACCGTCCAGCCGACGCGGCTGTTCTGGTCCATGAAGAGTATGGTGTCGGTATACTCGCCCACGGGTGCGTCGCTTCTGGGGGTGACGGTGAGTGTGGCGGTGCCGCCGTAGCTTGCGATATAGCCGTTCGAGGCATCCCACTCAAGGTCGAAGCAGCGTGACTTGGGGGCGACGGTGACATAGACAGTTCCGTAGCGGTTGGGGTTGCCGTCGGAAATGCTGTAACCGGCGGTATTGCTTATGTTCTTGAAGGTGAGCGCGAGAGCTTGTGTGCCTGTGGCTCCGTACTGTACTTTGCCGAAGTCATAGGTCCGCTTGTCAAGCTCGCGGATGTTGTCGCCTGCGGCGGTGCCCTCGACGGAATCCTGACTGGCGGTGACCGAGTAGAGCCACGGCTGACGGTGTGCGGTGAAATCGGGCACGGTATCCGCCGCAAGGGCGGGCGCCGGAAGCACGCTTAAAAGCATGCACAGAATGAGGATCAGGGCAAGAGATCTGTGTTTCATAGGGGTACCTTCTTTCCGCCGCGCGCTCGCGGCAAGATGATGTGCGGGTGTTGACGGTTCGGCTCCTCGGAGCCGACAGGTATTTCCATGCAAATTATACTATACGGCGCACGGGATTGCAAGAAAATAATAGAGGCCGCGCGAACAAGTTGGGTTGTGGATATCGGACAAATCGGACGGTATAAAGCCTGACTCGGCTGTGCCCGGACCGCAAAAAACGGAAAATATCCGCCGGGATATGGAAACGCACGGACGATTGTGGTATACTGTTTCCGACAATGCGCCCCGCGTGCGTTTTCGGGGCGGCAAAGGGGGCGCTTTGAATGAAGAACGTGCTTGTGACGGCGGGCGGGACATCCGAGCCCATCGACGGCGTCAGGAGCATCACCAACACCGGAACGGGCCGGCTCGGCAGCCTTATTGCGGACGAGCTTGCGGCGTCGGAGGACGTATGCGTCACATACGTCTGCTCGGAGAGCGCCGTGCGGCCGAAGTCGGAACGTGTCGAAGAAGTAGCGATAAAGTCGGTGTATGACCTGCAGGACGCCGTCCGGCGGCTCTGCTCCGAACGGAAGATTGACGCCGTGATACACAGCATGGCGGTGAGCGACTACACCGTGCGCGCCGTCTCGACAGCGGCGTCCTTCGCGGAGGCGCTCGGGGATGGGCACCGGAACGCGGACGATGTGCTGCGCGCCATGGAGCGGACTGACATCCGCCGCGCGGAGGGCAAGCTCTCGAGCGGCATGACGAGCCCGCTCATCCTTCTCGAGCGGACGCCGAAGGTGCTGCCGCAGTTCCGGGAGCTTGCGCCGGGCGCGGTGATAGTCGGCTTCAAGCTGCTGAGCAACACCACAACGGACGACCTTCTCGACACCGCGCTCCGCCTGCTCCGAAACAACGGCTGCGACTATGTTCTCGCAAACGACGCGGCGGAGGTTTCGTCGGAGCGGCACGTCGGCTATCTGCTCGACGGTGAGCGCCGGTATGTGAGGTATGAGACGAAGCGGGAGATAGCAAAGGGAATAGCGGAGACAGTCACAAAGGAGATGCGGAAAAGACAATGAACATTCTGCTTGGCATAACAGGAAGCATAGCCGCCTACAAGGCGGCGGACATAGCGAACCGTCTCACAAAGGACGGGCACAGCGTCTACACGATAATGACGCGGGCGGGCGCGGAGTTCATAACCCCGCTCACGCTCCAGACGCTCACGAAGAACAAGGTGTACACCGACATGTTCGAGCCGTATATACCGAGCGAGGTGGAGCACATCTCGCTTGCAAAGCGCGCGGACCTCTTCCTCGTCGCGCCGGCATCCGCCGACTTCATAGCGAAGGCGGCGGCGGGCATAGCCGACGACATGCTGACGACGGTGTTCCTCGCCGCGAGCGGCATCCCGAAGCTCATAGCGCCCGCCATGAACACCGCGATGTACGAGAACCCGATAACGCAGCGGAACATCCGCACGCTCGGCGAGTTCGGCGTGGAGTTCATCGAGCCGAGAGAGGCGCGCCTCGCGTGCGGCGACCTCGGGAAGGGCGCGCTCGCGGAGGTGGACGTCATCCTTGATGCGGTGAAGAAAGCGCTGGGTGAGTGACATGGAAAGAGCGGACATATCCGAATTGAAGGATTTTCTCATCGGCAACGCGCAGAATTTCGACGCCATGACCGGCTGCACCGCGATAATCGCGCCGGAGGGGGCGTTCTGCGGCGTCGACGTGCGCGGAGGGTCGCCCGGCACGCGGGACACCGATGCGCTCGACCCGATAAACAACCGCCGCGTCGTCCACGCGGTCCTGCTTTCCGGCGGAAGCGCCTACGGGCTCGACGCCGCGGGCGGGCTCATGCGCCTGCTCGAGGAGAAGCATATCGGCAGGGACATGGGCGTCACCGTCGTGCCGAACGTGTGCAGCGCGATACTCTTCGACCTCGGAGTGGGGTCGAGCACGGTGCGCCCCGAACTCGCCATGGGGAGAGCCGCGGGTGAGAGCGCCTTCCGCCGCGAGCCGTTCCGAAGCGGGAACTTCGGCGCTGGGACGGGCGCGACCGTCGGCAAGTGCAACGGCCCAAAGAACGCGATGAAGGGCGGCGTCGGCGCGGCGGCGTACAGGAACGGCGACCTTCTCGTCGGCGCGGTGTTTGCCGTCAACTGCGTGGGCGACGTCCTCGAGAACGGGGAGACAGTCGCGGGCGCGAGAGAGGACGGCTCGCTCGCCTTTGCCTCGAGCGAGCGGCTGATGCTCATGCGCGAGCCGCCGAAGGAGGCAAGCGTCGGCGGGAACACGATAATAGGCTGCATCATCACAAACGCCGACCTCAACAAAGCGCAGGCGAAGCGCCTCGCGGGGCAGGGACACAACGCGATAGCGCGGGCGATACGTCCCGCGCACTCGATAGCGGACGGGGACACGGTGTTCGCCATGTGCAGCGGGAAGGTGCCGGCGTTCCAGGACGCGGTGAGCATCCTTGCCGCGCACGCGGCGGAGGCCGCCATACTCGACGCGGTGAAGAGCGCCGAGACCTACGGAAGCTACATGTCGTACAGCGAGCGTATGGAGAAGCTGAAGTAGCACAAAGAAAGATGCACGCCCGGTTCCGCGCGGTCGGAGCCGGGCGTTTCCGTATCCGGGAATATTCCGGCTCGGCGCGCCATATCCTCTCCCGGAAGAGGAGGGAGAGGTAATGCGTGTAAAGCATGTATACGCGCCCGGTGGCGGGGCGGAGCGCGCACGGCGCGCGGAGGCGGCGCTCCGCCGCTTTGTGAGGCGGCTCAGGGAGATAACGCCGGAGAAGGAGCGCTCATCCGCGCGCCGGGGCAAGTGACGGTGGACGCGATATATGCCCGCCAGTCCCTTGAAAAGAAGGACAGCCTCTCTATCGCGGGACAGGTCGAGCTCTGCCGCAGATACGCGGAGGGCGAGTGCGCCGTATTCGAGGACAGGGGCTACTCCGGCAAGGATATGCGCCGGCCTGCCTTCGCGCGGCTGATGGAGGAGGCCGAGGCGGGGCGGGTAAGGAGGATAATCGTCTACCGGCTCGACAGGTTCAGCCGCTCGATAGCGGATTTCAGCCGCGTCTGGCAGACGCTTGAGCGGCTGGGGGTGGAGTTCCGCTCGGTCTCCGAGCAGTTCGACACCTCCTCGCCGATGGGCCGCGCGATGCTCAATATAATAATGACCTTTGCGCAGCTCGAGCGGGAGACCACGGCGGAGCGGGTGCGGGACAACTACGCCCACCGCGTCGGACTGGGGGAGTGGCCGGGAGGTCCCGCGCCGTTCGGCTTCGACACGGCGAGGACGCGAGACGCCTCGGGGCGCCTCTGCTCGACGCTTGCCCCGAACGCCTCCGCAGAGACGGTGCGGGAGATATTTCGCATGTACGCGTCGCCCGGGGCGTCGCTCAGAAGCGTCGCGGCGGAGCTCGCGGCGCGGGGAGTGCACGGTCCGCGCCGCGAGCTGTGGGACAACGTGACGCTGTCGCGCCTGCTCCACAGCCCGGTATACGTCCGCGCTGACGCGGACGTATACCGATACTTTGCCGCGTCCGGCGTGAGGACGGAGCAGAGCGCGGAGGACTTCGACGGCGTTCACGCCTGCGTCGCGGTAGGACGGCGCGACCGCTCGAAAAACAGGTACAACTCTCCGGGGGACATGACGGTGTCGCTCGCCTGCCACGAGGGACTTATACCGTCGGAGCTGTGGCTCTCGGTGCAGCGGAAGCTATCGGAGAACCGCCAGCTTTCGCGCCTGAACATGGGGCGGTACAGCTGGCTCACGGGGCTGTTGAAGTGCGGCGTCTGCGGCTACGCCGTCCGGATAACGCGCGGCCGGGACGGCGCGCTGCGCCTCTCCTGTTCTGGACGCTCGAATCTCGGCTGCTGCTGCGCGTCGATACGCGTTGACATACGGGAGCTGGAGGCGGAGGCGGAACGGGAGCTTCGGAAGGCGCTCGAGCTCTGCGAGGCGTCCGCCGCGTCCGACCGGGGGACGGTCGCCGCGCGTATCCGCGCGGCGGACGAGCAGATAGAGCGGCTCGTGGACGCACTCGCCGATGGAACGGCCCCGTCCGCAGAATACATATCGCGCCGCATAGACGCGCTCCACCGCGAGCGGGAAGCGCTCGCGGCGCGCCGGAACGCGCCGCCGCACGAGGCCGAGACGGACTTCGGGACGCTCGGGTTTGCGGAAAAGAAGCTGCTCGCATCGGAATTCATAGAGAAGATACTGCTCTTTGAGGACAGCGCGGAGGTCATATGGAGAATATGAAATCGGTCGGTTTTTTGGTAGAAAAGGCTGAATAATTTCACATGAATTGACTGCCTGCACGGAATATGCTACACTCCGGGTACAGATAAATATCAATTTCGGGAGGGAGAAAACTATGGGAATACTCACATATAACGACAGGAATTTTCTGATGGACGGCAAGCCGTACACCATAATATCCGGCGCGATGCACTACTTCCGCATCCCGCGCGAATACTGGTACGACCGCCTTCTGAAGCTGAAGGAGTGCGGCTTCAACACCGTCGAGACCTACACCTGCTGGAATCTGCACGAGCCGAGGGAGGGCGTGTTCGACTTCTCCGGAAGGCTCGACATCGAGGCGTACATAGAGACGGCGGCGGCGCTCGGCCTCAACGTCATACTCCGCCCAGGCCCCTACATCTGCGCGGAGTGGGAGTTTGGCGGACTGCCCGCATGGCTGCTCTCCTATGAGGGTATGGCAATACGCTGCAACGACGGGACGTTCGTCTCAAAGGTGCGCCGCTACTACACCGAGCTCTTCAAATACATCGCTCCGCACCTCTGCACACACGGCGGGAACGTGATAATGGTGCAGATAGAGAACGAGTACGGTTCCTACGGCGACGACAAGGACTACCTCCGCGCGATAGTGGAGATATACCGCGAGTGCGGCGTGGACTGCACGCTCTTCACCTCGGACGGGCCGACCTGGTTCATGCTGAACGGCGGCACGCTGCCTGAGTACCTCTGCGTCGCAAACTTCGGCTCTCGGCCGAAGCTGAGCTTCGAGATGCTTACGAAGTTCCGTCCGAACCAGCCGTCCATGTGCGGAGAGTACTGGTGCGGGTGGTTCGACCACTGGTACGAGGAGCACCACGTCCGCGAGGCGGAGGAGATGGCGGGCCTCTTCCGCGATATGCTCGACTGCGGCGCGTCGCTCAACTTCTATATGTTCCATGGCGGGACGAACTTCGGCTTCATGAACGGCGCAAACTACGCCGAGGGCTATCAGCCCACCACGACAAGCTACGACTACAACGCCCTGCTCAGCGAGGCGGGCGACATGACGCCCGCATTCTACGAAGTAAGAAAGATAATCGAAGAGAAGTACGGCGCTCTGCCGCCGCTCACATCTAAAAACTCCGAAAAGAAGGCCTACGGAAAGGTGACGCTCACCGAAAAGGCATCCCTCCTCGATGTATATAAGGATATATCCGAGCCGGTGAAGACGCCCGCGCCGAAATTTATGGAGCAGATAGGGCAGGGGTACGGATTTGCGCTGTACTCGACCGAGGTGCGCGGCCCGCAGGAGGAGCTGCCGCTGAGGTTTGACTGCGTCCACGACCGCGCGATAGTGTATGTAGACGGCGTGATGAAGGGCATCGTCGAACGTTCGCGCCGCTCGGACGAGATAAAGTTGGGGCTCGGCGTCGGGGAAAAGGTGCGGCTCGACATACTCGTAGAGAATATGGGCCACGTCAACTACGGCCCGAAGATGGGCTTCTCCGATCGCAAGGGTATCGCCGGCGTGCGCTTCGGCCAGCAGAACCACTACGGTTGGGAGATGTATCCCCTCGAGATGCGCGAGCTCGGCGGCGTGAAGTACGAGGCGTGCGAGGGCGGCGTCAACACGGCGTCCTTCCTGCGCGGAACGCTCGAGATAGAGGGCAGCCCTTGCGACACGTTCATCCGCCTTGACGGCTTTCATCACGGCTTTGTCGCAGTCAACGGCTTCAACCTCGGCCGCTACTACAACGATGCGGGTCCGCAGAAGACCCTGTACTGCCCCGCGCCCCTCCTCCGCGAGGGACACAATGAGATAGTAGTGTTCGAGACCGACAGTTCGGACGGCAATGTAATAGAGTTTTCGGCGGGGCCGGACCTCGGCAGTCCCGCCGCCGACTGACGGGGCGCTTTACCCCAGAAAGAAAAAATACCCGCGCGGCGTATGCCGCGCGGGTGTTTTATGTTGCGTGTTGCTTATGCTTTCAACGGACCGGTGTGCTCCTCGGACGTTTGACGACAGCGACGATAAGCAGGAGCACCGCGCCGAGCAGGTAGGAAACAGGAACGCACAGCGCCGTTCCGCCGACGTAGAAATGCATGCCGATCATTATGACCGGCAGCAGTACGACGGGAAGGATGAGCACGATCGCGGCAAAGGCAAAGCCGAGGCCGAGATTGAGCTTCCTGCGTCCCCACAGCCACGCGAACCACAGTGTGACGAACCGCACAAAGCACAGGCAAAGCAGGCTTATGCGCAGATACATGATACAGTAAGCGACAACGTCGGGCGGAAAGCCGTAGGCCAGCGCTATTGACGGAGCAAAGGCCGTCAGCACCGCCGAAATTATTACGAGCACTCCCGCCGCTATTGACGCGGACGCCACGGTAAACGTGCGGGTGACGCGTATCTTGCCGCAGCGCAGAAGGAAAAATATGAGCAGAACGACAAACGCCCAGACATAGGGGAACTTCAGAGAGGAAAACATGGACTCACCCTGGGTGACGCCGATATAGTAAGTCTGCCCGAGAGCCCGCCCGGCAAATATATTGAGGGCGAAGGTGAACACCCTCTCCGGAAGGACGGAGAACACTGCCCAGAGCGCAAAATCGCCGTAGCCGACTTTGGACGGATCCAGCACTTTGGTCGCTGTCAGAAGCGCAAGGATACCGGCAAAGACAAGGGAAGCGATGAGAACGGGCAGAAGCGTCGAGGCAAGGACGCCCGCCACGGGATACTC
>CANRIN010000030.1 GCA_947630675.1 uncultured Clostridia bacterium
CGGCGAGCACGAACGAGGCGGAGTTTATAGCGCAGGTCGTCACCCGTCAGAACGAGGTCGCGCAGAAGACCGCCGCGGAGAGCGAGCCGGACGAGAACGGAAACCTCCCCGAGCCGGTCGAGTACACCAGCGCGGACGCCGAGACCGACACCCTGATGAGCAACACGACTTACAGTCAGGCGACGAGCACCGAGCAGGCGGACTGGCTGTTCTCTACAGACCGCGTCACGGGCGAGACCACGACCTTCGACACCACGAACGGCACCTACGTCGTCTTCTTCCTTGACCGCACCCGCAACAACTACAACACGGTGGACGTGCGCCACATCCTCGTCTCCTTTGACGACTTTGACGCCGACGGCAATCCCGTGAGCGACGACGCCGAGGATACGGACAGCACCGAGGATACCGATAGCACCGAGGACACCGGTACCACCGACGCCCAGAAGGAAGCCGCGACCGCCGAGGCGGAGCGTATCCTTAAGGAGTGGAAGAACGGCGAGGCCACCGAGAACAGCTTCGCGGAGCTTGCAAAGCAGTACTCTGACGACGGCAACGCTGCGGACGGCGGCATCTACAAGAATGTCTACAAGGGGCAGATGGTCACCGAGTTCGAGAACTGGTGCTTCGCCTCGAACCGCAAGAGCGGTGACACCGACGTCGTCGAGACGTCATACGGCGAGCACGTCATGTACTTCGTCGGCGAGGATGTGCCTTACTGGCAGGTACAGGTAAAGAATGTCAAGGCTAACGAGGATTACAGCAACTGGCAGACCGCCGAGCTTGAAAAGTTCCCGATAGCCGAGAAGAGCGGCATCGGAAACGTCGGCCTCAGCTGAGACGGCTCCGGTCCCGAAAAATGTGACGGAAAAGGCTCCGCTTCGGCGGAGCCTTTTTTGCACTTCGCAGAATTTGACTTTTTTGCGATTTGCGCCCTCCAAACGCTTGCGAAAGCGGCGAAAATGCAATATAATACTATTACTGCGTCACACTTTGGAAAAGGTTCCGAATATATATGCGAAAAGGTGGTTTTGTCATGGAGTTTCACAATGAGTATCTTGCAAAGGTATACGGCGAGGTAGCCGCCCGCAACGCCGGAGAGCCGGAGTTTCTTCAGGCGGTAGGCGAAGTCCTCGAGAGCCTTGAGCCGGTGGTGGAGAAGCGTCCCGACCTGGTGGAGGCGGGCGTCATCGACCGCATCGTCGAGCCGGAGAGACAGATAGTCTTCCGCGTGAGCTGGGTGGATGATGAGGGTCACGTCCGCGTCAACCGCGGCTTCCGCGTGCAGTTCAACAGCGCGATCGGCCCGTACAAGGGCGGCCTCCGTCTGCACCCCTCAGTGAACGCCTCGGTCATCAAGTTCCTAGGCTTTGAGCAGATATTCAAGAACAGCCTCACCGGCCTCCCGATGGGCGGCGGCAAGGGCGGTTCCGACTTCGACCCGAAGGGCAAGTCGGAGGGAGAGATAATGCGCTTCTGCCAGAGCTTCATGACAGAGCTTGCAAAGCATATAGGCCAGTTCACCGACGTTCCCGCGGGCGACATCGGCGTGGGCGCGCGGGAGATAGGCTACATGTTCGGACAGTACAAGAGGATAAGGAACGAGTTCAGCGGAGTCCTCACCGGCAAGGGACTTACCTACGGCGGCTCGCTCGTCCGTCCCGAGGCGACCGGTTACGGCCTCTGCTACTTCACCGACGAGATGCTGAAGGCCGCGGGAAAGAGCTTCAAGGGCGCGACCGTGATAATCAGCGGCAGCGGCAACGTCGCCACCTACGCGTGCCAGAAGGCTACGGCGCTCGGCGCGAAGGTCGTCGCGATGAGCGACTCCGGCGGATATGTCTACGACGAGAAGGGCATCGACCTCGCGGTCGTCAAGCAGATCAAGGAGGTCGAGCGCGGCCGGATAAGCGAGTATGCGAAGCGCGTCGAGGGCGCGGTATACACCCCCGGCTGCAAGGGCATCTGGACGATACCCTGCGACATCGCGCTTCCCTGCGCGACGCAGAACGAGCTTGACCTCGAGGGAGCGGAGGCGCTCGTGAAGAACGGCGTCACCGCCGTCGCGGAGGGTGCGAACATGCCGTCCACGCCGGAGGCAGTCGCGTGCTTCCAGAAGGCGGGCGTCCTCTTCGGGCCTGCAAAGGCCGCGAACGCCGGCGGCGTCGCGGTGAGCGGACTCGAGATGAGCCAGAACAGCCTGCGCCTCTCCTGGACCGCGGAGGAGGTCGACGAGCGGCTGCACGGCATCATGCGCGGCATATACAAGGCCGCAAGCGATGCCGCAAAGGAGTACGGTCACGAGGGCAACCTCGTAATGGGTGCGAACATCGCGGGCTTCCTCAAGGTAGCCGAGGCGATGAAGGCGCAGGGGATAGCGTACTAAAAGTCGCGGCAAATCGCGGGCGCGGATTTCATCCGCGCCCTTACCAATTTGCCGCGAAGCCGCCGGACAGAGCGGAGCTCTGCCGGCGGCAAGCGCTCCGCTTCGCTCCTCGCGCCTGCGGCGCTTCGAAGCGCGCTCCGCGCAAAGAGTTTTTTCCGACGTACACGCCGCCGGAAAAAACGATTGGACTTTATTTCGCGCTAAAGGCGCGAAACTCTGCGAGGCTCTGCGGTGCTTTGCGCCGCTCCGCCCTACAATACGCTCAATATTGCGGGCGAAAGCAGTAGAATGTCGGATGAAGAACGTGTTTGTGCTTTCGCTGTTCGCAGCGGTTAAATTCGGCGCACCGCGCCGAATTTGCGCAGGCGGAATTCGTTTCCGCCGAGCATTTCAATCAAAGGGCTCCCAAACGGCGCTTTGCGCCGTTCCGCCCTACAATACGCTCAATGTTGGGCAATATTCGCGAAGCGAATATTGCGGGCGAAAGCAGTAGAGTGCCGGACGAAGAACGTGTTTGTGCTTTCGCTGTTCGCAGCGGTTAAAGTTGCTTGCCAGAGGCAAGCAACTTTGCGCAGGCGGAATTCATTTCCGCCGAGCATTTCAATCGGAAGGGTCCCAAACGGCGCTTTGCGCCGTTTGGGATTAAAGAAAATGCTTGACTTTTTCGAAGTTGTCAAGTATAATACTTTAGTCTGCATAGATATGTGCAGCGATCCTTGCCGCCACAAGGCGGCCATAGTCCAGAAGGAGGTGCAACATGGCAAAGGTTTCTTCCAAGTACGAGACGATTTTCATCGTCCATCCCTCGCTTGACGAGGAGTCCCGAACCGCACTTATCGAGCGTTTCAAGTCGCTTATAGAGAGCAACGGTACGCTTGAGGAGGTCGACGAGTGGGGGACCCGCAGGCTCGCCTACGAGATAGACGACCAGCGCGAGGGCTACTATGTGCTCATCAATTTTGAGAGCACTCCGGATTTCCCGGCGGAGCTTGACCGTATCTACAACATTACCGACGGGATCATGCGCTCTATCATCGTTTGCAAGGAGTGACGTACGATGAATAAAGCGATACTCATGGGACGGCTCACAAAAGATCCCGAGCTGCGCTACACGCAGTCGAACACCCCCGTGGCGACCTTCTCCATAGCGATAGACCGGCGCTACAAGAGCGCGAACGGCGAGCGCGAGACCGACTTCATCAACTGCGTCGCATGGCGGCAGCAGGCGGAGTTCCTCGCAAAGTGGTTCACGAAGGGCAGGATGATAGCCGTCGTCGGCTCCATCCAGACCCGCCGCTATGTCGATAAGGAAGGCAACAACCGCACCGCGACAGAGGTCGTGGCGGATGAGCTGAGCTTCTGCGGCGACCGCTCTAATGACGGAGCGCCGCGCGACGTAGGCAATTCCGGCGGCGGGTATCGTCAGCAGTCCCAGCCCCGCGGCGGTTACGACCGCAGCACGGGCGACGTTCCCGCAAGCCAGCTTCCCGCGGGCGACTTCACCGACCTCGAGGACGAGGACGACGAGCTGCCCTTCTGAGCGGATGCCCGAAAAGCGGCGCTTCGCCGCACACAAGGCAGCATGAGAGCCGCTTTGTGCAAATGATTTTCGGTTTCTGCTTTCTTAATGTCAACGAAAGGAGTTATTAACTATGCCGTACGATAAGAGCGCACGTCCCGGCGGACGCAGACGTAAGAAGGTCTGCATGTTCTGCGCGGACAAGATACAGCACATCGACTACAAGGATACGGCGCGTCTCCGCCGCTTCATGAGCGAGCGCAGCAAGATACTGCCCCGCCGCATGACCGGCGTCTGCGCCGAGCATCAGCGCCAGCTGACCGTCGCCATCAAGAGGGCGCGTCAGATAGCTCTGCTGCCCTACGTGACAGAGTAAGAATTTCAAGACGAATTGAGGGCGCGGATTTATCCGCGCCCTTATCGTTTTATCGCAAGTTCGCTCGGGTTTTCTTTTGGGGATTTCCGCTGCTGCCTCTCTTTTTGGGATGCGTGCCCGAAGTGTGTCGGAAATGCGAAGAAAAAATTTTAGCGAAAAGGAAAAAAGTTCTTGCAATCGCGGGCGGAATGTGCTATCATAATTGAGCGGCGAAATTGAACCGCAGATGCGCTTGTAGCTCAGCTGGATAGAGTGACTGGCTACGAACCAGTAGGTCAGGGGTTCGAGTCCCTTCAAGCGCGCCAGCAAAGGAGCACCTATGCAGGTGCTCCTTTGTATAAGAAGCGCCCGTAGCTCAGTGGATAGAGCACCGGCCTCCGGAGCCGGGTGCGTTGGTTCGATTCCAATCGGGCGTACCAGAACATAAGCACCGCTCCGGCGGTGCTTATATGCTATTCGGAGAGTACGGCAGGATATTTTGGGTGCGGAAGGCGTTCGGCGGAACACTGTACGCGCCGGGCAGGCTCGGAGGATAAGATGTTATGAAGACTGCGTTTGTGACCGGAGGGTCGAAGGGTATAGGGCTCGCGACGGTGCTTGAGTTTGCGGCGGCGGGATACGCCGTCGCGGTGGGGTACAACACGTCCGAGGAGAGCGCGATGCGGCTATGCCGCGTGATAGGCGAGCATGGCGGCGTCGCGATGCCGGTGCGGGCCGACCTCGCCGTTCCCGGCGCGGGAGAGGCCGCGGCGGAGCGCGTCGCGGCGGAGCTCGGCCACATCGACGTGCTCGTGGCGAACGCCGGAGTCTCTCTCATAAAGGAGTACTCCGAGACCGACCGCGCCGACTGGGAGCGGATACTTGCGGTGAACCTCCTCGGCGTCTCGGAGTGCTGCCGCGCGGCGGCGGACGGCATGATGCGCCGCCACGGGGGGAGCATCGTCACCGTCTCGTCGATGTGGGGACTGCGCGGCGCGTCCTGCGAGGCGGCTTATGCCGCAAGCAAGGCGGCGGTCATATCGCTCACTCAGAGCCTCGCACGCGAGCTGGGGCCGAACGGCGTGCGCGTAAACTGTGTCGCGCCGGGGTTCATCGACACCGACATGAACGCCGATGTGGACGCAGAGGGACGCCTTGAGGTCGTCCGCGCGACGCCGCTCGGCAGGATAGGACACCCCGAGGAGGTCGCGAAGGCGATATTCTTCCTCGCCTCGGAGGACGCGGCGTTCATCAACGGCGCGGTCCTCCCGGTGGACGGAGGATATACCGCCTGAGATACGTTCGGGATACAGACAACAAATCGGAAGTATAGGAAAATAAAGATAAGCGGCGGACAGAGAAGCCTGTCGGAGGGAAAACCATGAAGATACTTGCCTATGAGGTTCGACCGGACGAACGCGAAATAATGGAGAGCGCGGCGCTGGAGTACGGCGTTTCGCTTGTGATGACCCCCGCCGTCCCGAGTATGCAGAACGTCGAAATGACCGAGGGCGTGGACGGCGTCACAATTCTGGGTCAGGGTAAAATAAATGCCGAGTTGCTTGAGAAATGGCACGAAAACGGCGTGCGCTTCCTGTCGACGCGCACGATTGGCTATGACCACATAGACCTGACGCGCGCAGCGGAGCTCGGGATGGGTGTCTGCAACGCGAGCTACGCGCCGAACGGCGTCGCGGACTTCACCGTCATGCTCATGCTGATGTGCCTGCGAAACTACAAGCAGGCGCTCTGGCGGGGGCAGGTGAACGACTTTGCGCTGAACGGCCTTCAGGGCCGCGAGATGCGCGAACTCACCGTCGGCGTGATGGGAACGGGGAACATCGGCACGCAGGTCATGCGTAACCTCTCCGGCTTCGGGTGCAGGATGCTCTGCTATGATGTCCGCGAGAACGACGAGGCAAAGAAGCTCGGGCGGTACGTCGACCGTGACACGCTCTTGCGCGAGAGCGACATCATCACGCTCCACATGCCGCTCCTCGACTCGACCTATCACATCATCGACCGCGCCGCGATAGCGAAGATGAAGGACGGCGTAGTGATAATCAACTGCGCGCGCGGAGAGCTCACCGAGACCGAAGCGCTCGTCGAGGGCATCGAGAGCGAGAAAATAGGTGCGCTCGGGCTGGACGCGCTCGAGGGCGAGGAGGGAGTCATACACTCCGACCACCGCATAGACATCCTCGCGAACCGCAATCTGTTCTACCTGCGGCAGTTCCGCAACGTCGTCATGACGCCGCACATGGCGTTCTACACCGACGCCGCGACGAGGAGCATGGTCGAGTGCGGCATCTACGGCATCTGTGCGATGGCGGAGGGACGCGACTGCCCGACGCGGCTGTGCTAAGGCAGTCGCGGCGAATCGCAGTCGCGCGCAAAGCGCGCTCCTTTACCAATTCGCCGCGAGAAGTTCACTTGTAATTGCGCCCGCGCAATTACAAGTGAAGTTGTCGGACAAGGCGTTGCCTTGCCGACAGCAAGCGCTCCGCTACGCGCCGAGTTTTCCGCCTTCGGCGGAAAATCGACGCACGCTCCGCGAGATGTGTTTTTTCCGACGTACATGCCGCCGGAAAAAACGATATGAATCTATTTCGCCGCTAAAGCGGCGAAACTCTGCGAGACCGTCGGACAGGGCGGAGCTCTGCCTGCGGCGGGCATTATAGGGTTGGGGTTGGAGACGCAGCGACCTTGACATGGGATCGGATGACCGTCCGAAAGACCCGAATATGTTTGGAGGAGCCATGAAAAGTTTCTTTGCCTATGAGATGCGGTACACGGGAAGGGGACCCGAAACCGATACGCTCCAAATGATCCCGTTTTGCGAGGAGTACTATTCACAGTACGAACGCATATACAACGAATGCTTTTATGAGATGCGCAAGGCGTTAGACGTGCAGCCGTATAACTTCTATTCGGGCATTGAGCAGATAAGAGAAAAAGCAGCCGATATATTTTTGCTTGTGAAGGACGGAGCGATAGTTGGCGGCGTGGGATGCTATGGCACGGAAATAGACGATTTGTTTGTAAATCGGGCGTTTCAGAACCGAGGTTATGGAAAAGAGATCCTGTTGTGGGCGATCCGCCGCATCAGGGCGTATTCCGACGAACCCATAACCATACATGTCGCCGAGTGGAACGGGAATGCAATAAGGCTGTATCTGAAAAACGGATTTGTCGTCACAAAAAAGGAAAAAGTAAATTGAGAGGGAAATATCCTGACTGATAAAGCGCGGCACGGAGCGGTTTTCCGCTCCGTGCCGCGCTTTGCCGTATGGGGAACGACACACGGGAGCCGTCTCTGGGGAGAGGCTCTCCGCCTTACACCTTCTCGACCGGGAGCCACAGCTCGACGCGTCCGCCGGGAAGGTAGCACTCGAGGTTGAAGCCGTCCCTCAGGCGGTAGTCCCGGACGCCCGGGAGCCATTCGCTCCACATCCTCGTGTTCGTGTCCTGAAGCGTTTCGAGCGTGCAGGGGAACACCGCCCAGTCGCCGGCGGCGAAGCTCTGCACCGAACAGCCCGCCGGAACGTCGTGCCACGGCTCGTAGATATCGGCTATCAGATAGTCGAACATCCCGCTCTCGTTTATCCCAGTGTCGAGACAGACGCCGAACATCCCGTGGACCGGCTTCTCGGGCGAGGCAAGGAACTCGTCCCAGAACTTCGGGATCTCCGCATAGCTCGTCTCCGCTGAGAACCGGCGCCCGGTTCCGACGAGGCTGAACGCCTCCTTGTGTACTATCCTGTAATCTGTCATGTTTCCGCCCTCCAATGTAAGTTTTATTTTCAGCGGTGCGAGT
Source organism: uncultured Clostridia bacterium (assembly GCA_947630675.1). Lineage (GTDB taxonomy): Bacteria > Bacillota > Clostridia > Oscillospirales > JAAYOS01 > CANRIN01. Next base: position 8,078 of record CANRIN010000030.1, read on the forward strand.
GACCGGAGCGCCGCGCCCGCCTTGGCCGCGGACGGGGAGACGCCGTGGAACCGCGCGAACGCACGGGCGAAGCTGTCCGGCGAGGACCAGCCGTACTTCAGCGCGACGTCTATCACTCTCGCGTCCGACGCGGCGAGCTCGCGCGCGGCGAGGGTCAGGCGGCGGCCGCGTATGTACTCGCCCACCGTCATGCCGCAGAGCGCGCCGAATATGCGCTGAAAGTAGAACTCGGAGAGATACGCGCGCGCCGCAGCCTCCGATACGTCCAGCTCGCCGTCGAGGTGCTCCTCGATGTACGCGAGCGCTTCCGCAATGCCGTCCGTAAGGTTCATCCTGTCATCTCCTTTCCGCTGACACTCACATGTTATCACTTTCGGGGACGGAAATCCCGACTTTTACTGCACGGATGTGCAGGGGTTATTCATCCCCAAGCGGCGTTTCACGCCGCTTGGGGACCCCTATGATTTAAATGCTCGTGCGGAACACGAGGGTGCCTACAAACCCCGCATCGGAACACTTTCAGCCCTCGTGAGCTTTACCCGCTTCGCGGGCAAAGCCAAACATTACTATACCGCCCTGCGCGAAGTTGGCGGCAAAGCCGCCAACTTCAACCGCGCGAACAGGCGCGGACGCCGCCCTTGGCGGCGTAGACGGTCGAATGCGGTATGGGTCGAGGGCGCATTGTACACGCCACCGCCGAAAACAAATTAAACTCTGTTTCGCCGCTTACCCGGCAAACTCTGCGAGGCATTTGATAAGCACGGCGGCGTGGTCATAGACCGCGCCGCTCCTTTGCGTGATATAACGGACGATACTCTTACGCCCACCACATCTCGCCGGGCTTCTCGAACACCAGAACGTCCTTGAGCACCGCGATGGCCTTCTCGAGACCTTCCTTGACGCTCATGCGGCTGTCCTCGTGCTCTATCGAGAGCGTCCCGTCGTAGCCTACGCGCTGAAGGGCGCTGACGACTTCCTTCCAGAAGAAGTTGTCGTGGCCGTAGCCGACCGAACGGAAGTCCCACGCGCGGTCGTTTCCGCCGTAGTGCTTCGTGTCGAGAACGCCGATGCGGCGGGTGTTTATCTCGTCGATGCGGGTGTCCTTCGCGTGGAAGTGGAAGATAGCGCCCTCATTGCCGAGCATGGTTATCGCGTCGACGATGTTCATGCCCTGCCATACGAGGTGGCTCGGGTCGAAGTTCGCGCCTATCTCCGGGCCGACGGCGTGGCGGAGCTTCAGCAGCGTCTCAGTGTTGTAGACGAGGAAGCCGGGGTGCATCTCGAACGCGAGCTTGGTGACGCCGTGTGCGCGCGCAAACTCGACCTGCTTCTTCCAGTAGGGGATAAGGACTTCGTTCCACTGCCAGTCGAGGACCTCGAGGTACTCGGGCGGCCACGGGCAGGTGACCCAGTTCGGGTTCTTCGACTCGGGGCAGTCGCCCGGGCAGCCGGAGAAGACGTTGACGGTGTCGCAGCCCATCTTTTCGGCAAGGAGGATGCTGTCCTCAAGGCCCTTCTGGAACTGAGCGGCCTGCTCCTTGTTAGGATGGATGTAGTTGCCCTGCGCCGCGACGGCGGAGAGGGTGAGGTCGTACTTCTCGAGCAGAGCCTTGAGCTCGCTTACCGGCTTCTCGCCCGTGATGTAGGGCAGAGTGTGGGTGTTGCCCGGATAGCAGCCGCCGCCGAGCTCGACCGCCTGAACGCCGAGGCCGTGGAGATACTTGAGAGCATCCTCCAGGCTCATGCCGTAAAGCGGTACGGTAAGAACGCCGAGTTTCATAGTGCATTACTCCCTTCAAAATTTGTTTTATCGCGGTCGTCCGCGAAATAATGCCGGGAAAAACGTGTGTGTCCGGGTGTGGGGACCGGTACCCGACGGCGCTTCGCCGCGGGCGGGGCGGTTTCGCGCTCGCCGGGCGGTCCTGCGTCCAACGCCTGTTTCCGATTTGGCAAGCGTTTTCCCATTTAAGAAGATTATACAGCATCGCGGCGTGATTTTCAAGCGGTGCGGGGCATATATTTTAGCGAAACGGAACATGAGGGGGAGTATCTTTGTTTGTTATTTCGGCAAAATTTACAAGGAAGCAGCTCATCCTGCTCTTTGCGGCGTGCGGTGCGGCGGTGATCCTCATAATAATGCTCGTGAGCGTATTCCGCGCGGGAAGCGCCATACCCGGATACTCCGGCGTGAAGTCGCGCGAGGATCGTCTTACGTTCATCCGCTCCTTCGGTTGGGAGACCGACGGAGCGGACGAGCGGGAGGACACGGTGCTCATTCCGGAGCGCTTCGACGAGGTCTATGAGCGCTACAACCGTATGCAGATAGAACAGGGTCTCGACCTGCGCTACCTCGTGGGGCGCGAGGTGAAGCGTTACAGCTATCCCATACTTAACCACCCGTCCGGCGAGGAGGGGGTGCGCATAACGCTGCTCATATACAAGGACAAGGTCGTAGCGGGGGACGTCGCGAGCCCCGCGCTCGACGGGTTCATGCACGGATTTAGTATGCCCCAACGCTCCGGCGGAGCGTTGGGGACCCCTTAAATTAAAATGCTCGGCGGAAATGAATTCCGCCTGCGCAAAGTTGCTTGCCTATGGCAAGCAACTTTAACCGCGCGAACCGGCGCGGTTGCCGCCTTTGGCGGCAAAACTCTGCCGACGGCAACGCTCCGCTACGCGCCTCGACGGCTTCGCCGTCTTCGACGCACGCTCCACGCAGAGAGTTTTTCCCGACGCCTCGCGGTTTGCAGTATGTCGGGACTTCGGCGCTTTGCACCGAAGTCCGATGCGCCCGGTAGAGGGCCGGGTGCGGTATGGGTTCGAGGGCGCATTGCCGTCGGGAAAAATGATTGGACTTTATTTCGCGCCGCTGGCGCGAAACTCTGCGAGGCATAGAAATGCACGCGGGGCGGTACTGTGTACCGCCCCGCGATTGTGTTTTCCAAAATTCCGTACAGGGTCACTCCTGCGCTATGAACAGCACGCCAAGGGTGTTCGGGCCGCAATGGCTCGATATCACGCCGCCGGCGTGGGTCTCGATGACCTCCTCGAATAGCCCGGTGTCGCGGACGGTCTTCTTCACCGCCTCGACTACCGGCCGCGCGTCCTCCTGCATCGTGTGGGTAACGAAAACACGCCGATTTTCCGCGTGCTCGAGTGCCGGCATGAGGTCGCGGACGTAGTCTGCCGTGACGCGGTCTATCTTTCCGCGGTACTTCTTGCTCACGTCCATCTTCCCGTCCGCGACGACTATCTTCGGCTTGAGCGAGAGGAGGTTCGCGGCGATGGCGGTGAGTGCGGAGCAGCGCCCGCCGCGCCGCAGATAGGTGAGAGTATCTATGACGAAGCTCGCACGGACGAGCGGTATCACCCGGTCAAGCTCGGCGGAAATCTCGTCAAACGAGCGCCCCTCCGCCGCCATGTCCGCCGCGCGGAGGACCTGAAGCCCTATCCCGGTGGAGAGGTTCCGCGAGTCGACCGCGCGGAAGCGCCTGCAGCCCGCCTCCTCGGCGGCAAGGCGCATGACGTTGTTCGACGAGCTCATCTCGCTCGAGATGCTGAAGCAAATCACCTCGCGGTCGCTGTAGCGCGAGAACAGTTCCACGGCGTCCTCAAGGGACGGGGCGGCGGTCTTCGGGGTCTTCCCCGCGCCGTCCGCCCAGCGGAAGAGCTCCGCCTGACTGAGCTCGCCGTCCCGGACGCTGCGGTCGTCCATGATTATCTGGAGCGGAAGTATGTCTATGTCGTACTTCTCTAGCAGCTCGGGGCTGAGGTCGCAGGTGCTGTCGGCAATTATCTTTATGTTGTTTCCCATCCCGTTTTACCTCCGTCTGTATTTTGTTTGGTTTATAGCTGAATTATAGCACGTCCGACACCGCTTGTCAGCGATTTCGGAAAATTTTTGCGGCAGGGGGTTGACAGGTGCCGCACGGCATGATATATTTCGATATAGAAATATTCGATATCGAAATTTCAAAAAAGGAGAGGATGCCTTTGAAGACGCAGGGCGGATTCCTGATAACGCAGATAAAGCAGATCGGAGGGCGTATCTTTGAACGGATACTCGAGCGCGAGGGAGTGGTCGAGTTCAACGGCGCGCAGGGAAAGATACTCTATGTGCTCTGGGAGAGAGACATGCTCCCGGCGGCGGAGCTCGCGCGCGCGACGAGCCTCGCAAATGCGACGCTCACGAGCATGCTCGACCGCATGGAGGCGGCGGGGCTCGTCGAACGCGTGCCGGACACGCGGGACAGGCGGCGTGTGCTCGTCCGCATCACCGACAGGGCGCGCGGCCTCCGTGAGAAGTACGACAGCGTGAGCGACAGGATGAGCGACGTGTACTACAAGGGCTTCTCCGAGGATGAAGTAGCCCTGTTCGAGTCAACTTTACAGAGAGTTCTGAACAATTTGAAGGAGGAAGAAGATAATGAGTAAGATATGCCGCGAGGCGATAAACGACTTCTGCCCGCAGTCGCTGATGCTCTATGGGACATACAAGGAGGACGGTGCGCCGAACTTTGCGCTTTTCACATGGTTCTCGTACTACTCGGACTATGAGGATAACGCACTCGGCTTCGTCGCGTCGATAGGCGAACCCAAGCTCACGCTCGACAGGATACGCGTGACGCGGCGGTTCTCCGCAAACCTCGTCACCGAGGACATACTTCCGCTCGCGGACAGGCTCGGCAACATCGGCGGCTACGACCCGAAGAAGGCGGAGATACCGCTTGAGACCGAGCGCGGGCGCGTCCTCGATGTGCCGGTGCTCACCGCGAGCCCGGTGAACCTCGAGCTTGAGGTGAAGGAGTTCCTTCCGCACGGGGACGGCGCGGTGATGCTCTGCCGGATACGGAACGCGCTGTATGACGAGGCGCTCACGGACGAGACACGGAGCGTCGGAGAGCGCGCCGGCGCGATAAAACCTGTGCGGACGGTAAACAGCGAATACTTCGGCTGGGACGGCAGTCCGCTCGGCGCATGGGGCGAGCCGCAGAGCAGGCTGTGAGGCGAGTTGGGATCCCCTCGAGCCTGCGGAACCCACCAGTTGCCGCACGGCTCCAGGCACTGTGCCGTTATTCGGGCTCGGTCGGCCTCTCCCGGCCGCCGTCAAGCTCCGTATAGAGCCGGCCGGGTTCGCCGCGTCAATGTTGATTCGGGTAATATGTCTTGACTTCGCCGGGCGCCGGCAATAAAATGTTATTATGCGGGACACAAAAAGTTAGCTTCGCCGCGCCCCGCGAGGTCCTGCGGGGCGCAGCCAATCAATTCTATCGGGAGGGACAGCGATGAAAACTTTAGTCGTAGAAAAGGACGGCTCGCTCACATTCCACGAGGTAAATATGCCGCGCTTCGACAGGCGGCAGGCGCTCGTGAAAATGATAGCCTGCGGAATGTGCGGTACAGACGTAAAATTCATACACAAGGCGTTCAAGGGCTTTCCCCCGAGCGTCTATCCCCTCATGCTCGGCCACGAAGGGGTCGGCGAGGTGATAGAGGTCGGCTCCGAAGTCACATCCTTCAAAAAGGGAGACAAGGTGATCCTTCCCTTCGTTGACGCGGACGAGGAGAACATACCCGGGCTCTCGTCCGGATACGGCGCGCTCAGCGAGTACGGCGTCGTGAGCGACCTGCGGGCATACGCTCCGGGCGAGGCGCCGGAATCCGCGTATGCACAGACCGTCCTTGACGAGGACATCGACCCTGTGGACGCCGTAATGATAGTGACCTTCCGCGAGGTGCTCTCTTCGATAAGGTATTTCGGCATTGAACCCTCGAGCTCGGTCGCGGTGTTCGGCTGCGGGCCGGTCGGCATAACATTCATAAAGTTTCTCCGTCTGCTCGGCGTTAAGGGCATAGTCGCGTGCGACATTGCGCCGGACAAGCTCGTGCAGGCCGGAGAATTCGGCGCGGACTTCACCGTAAACAGCTCCGACCCGGACTACGCGGAGCAGATCCGCGCCTTCTACCCGGACGGACTCGACTTCGTGATAGACGCGGCGGGCGTCCCTTCGATAACGACGCAGGCGATGCCGCTCATCAAGGACAGGGGCGCCGTGCTGTGCTACGGCGTTCCCGCGCAGGAGAGCATCAACATAGATTTCAGCCGCGCCGATTACAACTGGCGCGTGGTGTTCCAGCAGATGCCCCGCAAGCGCGAAGAGGGGCTGGCTCACGCTCAGGTGATGGACTGGATACGCTCGGGCAGTCTGCATCTCCGCGACTTCATATCCGACTACTTCACCTTTGAAGAGTCTGTCGAAGCATACGGAAAGCTGCTCGACCGAAAGATAAAGAAGAAGGGGATAATCAGGTTCTGAAACCCTCGGGAGCGGACTCGGTCCCCGCTGTCCGGCAAGAGAAAGCGGAGGGCGCTGCGGAGCCGTTTACACAAGTGAAGAGGAGCGTGCCCCCGCGTCGGACCGGGATGAAAAGAGCCGGTGGACCTGTTCTCAGGTCCACCGGCTCTGCTTTTGCTCACGAAACCTGCCCGGTCACTTCTCGCAGCTTCGCAGCTGCGAGAGAACGCATCTGCCGCTCCCGCCGCTCAGAGACGCCGTAAGGCCCGTGCAGTCGTCGCCGGCGGGATAGACGCGCGTGCTTATCCACTCGCCGTTTCCGCAGACCTCGAGCACGGAGTGGTCGACATATATCTCCAGGTGCAGTCTGCCGTCCGGAACGGATATCCTGCGCTCAAGCAGGCTGCGGTGAGTCGGATATACGGACGACTCTCCGCGGTCGACCACCATGCGGCCGCTTCCGTTCACGAGTACCTTTGTCCGCTCGCTGCCGTCTCCCGTGGCGAGCACTTCGAGCTCCAGCACGCCGTCCGCAGCGAGCTCCGCGTCTACGACAAGGCGGTACTGCTCGCCCGCCTCGCGGCGCGCGATGGGGAGCTCAAACTCCTCGGAGCCGGTCACCAGCTTTTCAACTTCGGGTATCACCCTCATTTTGACGATACCGTTCTCCAGATATACCTCCTTGGGGAGGCTCTGGCATCCAGACCAGCCGTGTATGCCGTCCCACTTTCCTCTGGAACGCTCCGTGAGCCAGTTCATGAGCAGCGTGCGGCCGCCCTCGTCTTTGAACGCCTGAGGCGCATAGTGTCCTTCTTGGCCGCTCTCGTCGAGCACCCCGTTGCCCTCCGGGATAAACCTGAGGTCGTCGTTAAGCGTGCCGACTATGTACAGCGGCTGACGGTACGGAGAGTACACCAGAACGTATTTGTCCCCTACGTGGAAGAAGTTCGGACATTCCCACGAATAGTCCTCGCCTCCGTTTGCCTCCGCGAGCACCGAGTGGTACGTGAAATGCACACCGTCCGGACTGGTATAGAGCAGCGCGGCGCCGTGGTCCCCCAACCGGCACCCGGCTGTCAGGAGATACCCGCCCTTGTAGGGTATGACGTTCGGATCGCGCCATTCGCTTACCTCCATGCCGGGCGCGTGCATATCGACGGTGAGCGCGTTTTCGCGCGTCTGTACGAGCTTCATGAGGCTGTCGTCGGTGGGAAAGGCCATACGCTGCTCCGGGGCGCGCCGGCGCGAAATGCTGGTATAGTAAAATATCGCGCTGCCGTCCGGGAGATGTCCGCCGCAGCCGGTGAAAATATGGTCCTCATCGCCGCCCTGTTCCGGCCCGAGGGCCACCGGCTCCTCATGCCAGTCGATCATGTCCTGCGAGGTCGCGTGTCCCCAGTGCATGTCTCCCCACTGATCCCCGTTTGGATCGTACTGATAGTAGAGATGGTAGGTACCCTTGTGCTGGATAAGCCCGCACGGGTCATTTATCCAGTTTTTCTTCGGAAGATAATGATATCCCGGTCTGTAGTCCTTCATTTGTCCGACTCCTTTCTGTATTGAGAACGCCTTGCGGCGGACGGTCTATACACGGCAGGAACTGCGCTCCGTGCGGAAATTTGCGGCTCCCGACAGGCTCGCGGAAGTGCTGCACGGGCCTGCCGCGATAAGCCGCCGCCTTTTTCCGCTGTTTCCGAATTTTGCGATCGGCTTCGGCTGCATCCGCGGGAGCTTACGCCCCGAAGCTGCCGAAAAAGCTTTGCGGTCTCACGCACTTTCTTCAGATTTTATGTTATACTCCAAAACCGTCAAAAGTCAATAATTATCGAGATATTTTCTGATGAGTTATCGAAATATGAACATTTTTCGGCTGAAGAGTCAAACTGCGGTACAGCGCAGTCTTTTGGGAAACGGCGGAAATTACGGCCTTTACAATCCGGCGGACGGCGTGTATAATATTTTCGCACCCAGCATGTAAAGGAGAAATGTCCCATGGAAAAGATACATACACCGTTCAGATACGACTATGTGGGGAGCTTCCTGCGCCCCGAGAAGCTGAAGACTGCGCGCGCCGACTTCGAGGCGGGTAAGATCACCCGCGCGGAGCTCACCGAGGTCGAGAACGAGGCCATACGCGACCTAGTCGCAAAGCAGAAGGCCGCGGGCTACCACGTCATAACCGACGGCGAGTTCCGCCGCGCCACCTGGCACCTCGACTTCATGTGGGGCTTCGAGGGCGTGGGTCACAGCCCGACAAAGACCGGACTTCCGTTCCACGGCGAGGCCGCGATGATAGACGACACCTACCTCACGGGAAAGCTGAAGCTTGCGGGCGAGCACCCGTTTGTGGAGCACTTCCGCTTTGTGAAGGCGCTCGAGGAGGAGGGCGTCGTCGCAAAGCAGACCATCCCCGCGCCCGCGCAGATGCTCGAGCAGTTCATCATGCCGTTCGCTCTGCCGAACACGAGAAAGTTCTACGCGGATAACGACGAGCTCGTCGCGGACGTCGGGAAGTGCTACGCCGAGGTCATCCGCCAGCTCTACGACGCGGGCTGCCGCAACCTCCAGCTCGACGACTGCTCGTGGGGAATGCTCGTCGACGAGCGCGCGCCCATGTTCTTCGGCACCGACGAGGCGGGGCTTGAGCAGGTCAAGGACCTCCTCGTGACAGCGAACAACGCCGCGATAGCGTCCGCTCCGGAGGGGATGACAGTGAACACCCACGTCTGCCGCGGCAACTTCCACTCGACCTATGCCTCGAGCGGCGCATACGACCGCGTCGCGGCGACGCTGTTCGCGCGCGAGAACGTGAACGCGTACTACCTCGAGTTCGACGACGAGCGCTCCGGCGGCTTCGAGCCTCTCGCGGCGGTCTCCGGAGAGAAGATGGTGGTGCTCGGGCTCGTCACGACGAAGTCGCCGAAGCTCGAAGAGAAGGAGACTCTTGTCCGGCGGATACACGAGGCCGCGAAGTACGTCCCGCTCGACCGCCTCTGCCTCAGCCCGCAGTGCGGCTTTGCATCCTGTGAGATCGGCAACAAGCTTACCGAGGAGGAGCAGTGGGCAAAGCTCGCGCTCGTGCGCGAGGTCGCCGAAGAGGTCTGGGGGAAATAAAGAATTTCGCGGCAAAGCCGCTGGCCCGCGCCTGTTCGCGCGGTGAAATAGAGGTAACGACGGAGCCGGCCCAAAATGGCCGGCTCCGTCTGCGTGTCAACGACCTCTCCGAGTTTCACTGCGCAAGCGCCGTTTTTGAAAGCCTCGCAGAGTTTCGCCGAATCCCCAACGGCGCAAGCGTCGTTGGGGCCCCTTTTATTAAAAAGCTCACCGGAAATGAATTCCGGCTCCGCAAACTCGACGCTTCGCGCCGAATTGAACCGCTGCGAACTGCGAGGGCGCGAACCAATTCCTCATCCTACATTTTACAGCCCTCGCCCGCAATATTTGCTTCGCGAATCTTGCCTGACATTAACTGTATTATAATGCGAAACGCCGCAATCGCCATTTGGAAATTACAATCAGACCTCGGCGCTTTGCGCCGAGGTCTGATGCAAAAGCCTCGCAGAGTTTCGCCGCTTCAGCGGCGAAATCGATTAAATTTATTTTCGGCGGCGGCGTGTACGTCGCCGAAAATACTTCTCGCGTAGCGTGCGTCGAAGACGGCGAAGCCGTCGAGGCGCGAAGCGGAGCGCCTGCCGCCGGCAGAGCTCTGCTCTGTCCGGCGGCTTCACTTGAAATTGCGCCTACGCAATTTCAAGTGAACGTCTCGCGGCAAATTGGTAAGGGGGCAGACAAAGTCTGCCCCCGCGATTTGCCGCGAAGCGCGAAGCGCTAGTTTTCGCTTATCGCGGAACGCTTGCGGAAGAGCAGCGAGATGCACCATATACCCGCAAGTCCGACCAGCGTGTATATCACGCGGCTTATCGCCGCAGTCTGGCCGCCGCAGATCCACGCCACGAGGTCAAACTTGAAGATGCCTATAAGGCCCCAGTTCAGCGCGCCGATTATAGAAAGGATCAGAGCAATTCTGTCGGTCATTTTGAACGCCTCCTTTAGCGAGTTCGGCAATATTTTACCTCGCCGCAGAGCGTTTTATGCCGCCAAAAAATTCCATTGTTTCGACGCGCGCCGTCTTCGGCCCGGACCGCTGCACCGCGGACTATGCGCGTATCCCGGTGAAATCGTAGAGCGGGCTTTCAACGGTGAGCGAGCTTATCACGGTGAAGTCGCCCTCCTCGGTAAGCGTGAGCTCCGCCGACGCTGCGACGCTCTCGCCGTTCTCAGACACGGTAAAGAGCAGCGTCGCCTTCGTCTCGGACTCGCCCTCGATTATTTCGGAGGCGTACCAGCCGTCCACCGACGCGCTTGTCGGCTCTATCATAACATCGTCGCCGAGTATTTCGAGGTATCGTTCGCCGAGCTCCGCGCTCATCACCGAGTACTGCATGAGACCGTTGCGTGATACTACGCCCTCCGCCCAGACCTCTATCGCCTCGGTGTTGGAGTGTGCGCCCAATTTGCCGAGCGCGCCGAGCACCGCCGAGACGACGAAGTCGTCCGATCCGTCCGCCATGACCGCCGTTCCCTCCGCCGAGGCGGTGGGACCTTTCCAGACAGCCGATACACCGGCTATTCCCGCCACGAATATGACGGCTATGAGGACGGTTATCGCCGCCCGCGAGAGGTCGCGCTTTCCGCCCGCGACTAAAACTTTCATAATATCCACCCCCTGTAACGCCTGCAAATATATATGCGGCGCGCGGGAGCCGTATGCTTGACACGGGAGAGAGCCTTGTAATATACTATATTGTGTGTTTTGAAATCCACCTTTTACGGAGGTCCACATAGTATGTGCGGAATAGTCGGATATGTCGGAGAGAAAGCGGCAACGCCGATACTGCTCGAAGGGCTGAAAAAGCTCGAGTACCGGGGATACGACTCTGCGGGCGTCGCAGTCTGGAACGGCGAGAGGATAGAGGTAGAGAAGGCGAAGGGACGCCTCCGCGTGCTCGCGGAGAAAACGAATAACGGAGCGTTCCCGGTGGGGACGGCGGGCATCGGCCACACCCGCTGGTCGACGCACGGCAAGCCGTCCGACATAAACTCCCACCCGCAGACGAGCGGGACGGGACGCACCGCCGTCGTCCACAACGGCATAATTGAGAACTACATGGAGCTCAAGGAATACCTCACGTCGCAGGGCGTGAAGTTTGTGAGCGAGACCGACACCGAAGTTGTCGCGCACCTCTTCGAGCATTATTACAAGGGCGACCTGCTCGAGGCGGCGGAGCGCGTCGCGTCGGTGCTCGAGGGGAGCTACGCGCTCGGCATACTCGTCGCGGACCACCCGGACACGCTCGTCGCCATGCGCCACGACTCGCCGCTTATCATCGGACTCGGCGAGGGCGAGAACTTCATCGCAAGCGACGTCACCGCGATACTCGAGCGCACGCGCTCGGTGTACTATATCGAGGACAAGGAGATAGCCATCCTCACCGGCTCGTCGGTGGAGGTCTACGACCAACACTCCCGGAGGGTGAAGAAGACCCCGTCCCACATCGACTGGGACGTGCAGGCGGCGGAGAAGGGCGGCTACGAGCACTTCATGCTCAAGGAGATAATGGAGCAGCCCTCCGCCGTGCAGGCGACAATATCGCCGCGCATAAAGAACGGCAGGGTGGAGCTCGAAATACCGCTCTCGGATGAGGATATACGGAGCTTTGACAGGATATATATAGCGGCGTGCGGCTCAGCGTACTACGTCGGGTGCGCGGCGGCGCGGGTGCTCGAGACGCTGCTGCACATACCCGTTCTGACGCAGCTCGCAAGCGAGTTCCGCTACCAGTCGCCGCTCGTGGACGAAAAGACGCTCGTGATAATCATCAGCCAGTCCGGCGAGACGGCGGACAGCCGCGCCGCGCTGCGCGAGGCGAAGCGCCTCGGCGCGCGGACGCTCGCCGTCGTCAACGTCGTAGGCAGCTCGATAGCAAAGGAAGCGGACATGAGCCTTTACACATGGGCGGGGCCGGAGATAGCCGTCGCGACGACGAAGGCGTATTCGACCCAGCTCGCCGCGCTCTACCTGCTCGGCATACGCATGGCGGAGGCGCGCGGGACGGTGACGCCCGAGCGCTGCCGCGAGCTCGTCGCGGCGGTCGAGGCGCTGCCGGGGCTGATAGAAAAGACGCTCGGCATAAAGGAGCAGACGCAGCAGCTCGCTAGCAGATGGTTCTCGGCGGAGCACGTATTCTTCATCGGGCGCGGGATAGATTATGCCGTGTCGCTCGAGGGTGCGCTGAAGCTCAAGGAGATATCCTACACGATGAGCGAGGCCTACGCCGCGGGCGAGCTGAAGCACGGCCCGATCTCGCTCATAGTGGACGGCACGCCGGTCATAGCCGTCATAAGCGACAACCGCCTCTTTGAAAAGACGCTCTCGAATATCAAGGAGGTCTCGGCGCGCGGTGCGTCGGTGGCGGCGATAGTCTGCGAGTCCGCGCGGGACATATCCGGCGAGGGCGTGACGGCGCTCACCATCCCGGAGTGTGAGCCGCTGTTCTCGGCGAGCCTCAGCGTGATACCGCTCCAGCTTCTCAGCTACTATATAGCGTCGCTCAAGGGATGCGACATCGACAAACCGAGAAACCTGGCTAAGAGCGTCACCGTAGAGTGACAGTCGGCGCGAAATGTGCTCGGGCAATGAATTGCCCTGCGCACCCTTTCGCGCCGAGACTTTCACTTGAAATTGCGC
>CANRIN010000031.1 GCA_947630675.1 uncultured Clostridia bacterium
CACCCTCACCGTCAACGTCGCGCGCCTCCGCAGAAAGCTTGCGGAGGCGGGACTGCGTGACTTCATCGCGACCAAGGTGGGCGTCGGCTACATCGTGGGCGGGGAGGACGCAAAATGAAGCTGTTTTTCGCGTATCTGAAGGAAAAGCGCGCGTCCGCCGCCGCGTTCCTTGTCTGCACGGCGCTGTTCGGCGCGACGTTCGCGCTCTACCGGCTGCCTCCCGGGGCGGTCGTCTACCCCGCGCTGCTCTCTGCGGCGGCGCTCGCGGGCTTCTTCGTCTTCGGCTTTGTCCGTACCGCGCGCCGCCACCGGCGGCTCGTCCGCGCGGCGGAGCTGCCGTCCGAGCTCATGACCGACCTGCCCGAGCCCGCAGGCGTTGAGGGTGCGGACTGCCGCGCTATAATCGAATCGCTCCGCCGTGAGGCGGAGGCGCTGCGGCGCGAGGCCGCTGCGCGCGAGCGTGACGCCGAGGAGTACTACACCCTCTGGGTCCACCAGATAAAGACGCCTATCGCCTCCATGCGCCTCAACCTCCAGAGTGAGGACACCCCCGCGAGCCGGCGGCTCTCGCTCGACCTAAGCAGGATAGAGCGGTACGTCGATATGGTCCTCGCGTACACCCGCCTCGGCTCGGACTCGCACGACTACGTCTTCCGCGAACAGCGCATAGACGCTGTCGTGCGCGCGGCGGCGGCGCGGCTCTCGACCGAGTTCATCGCGCGCCGCCTCTCCTTCGAGCTCGAGCCGACGGACGCGGTCGCCGTCACCGACGGGAAGTGGCTGGGGTTTGTCGTTGAACAGGTGCTCTCGAACTCCCTCAAGTACACCCGCGAGGGCGGGATAAGGGCATACATGCGCGGAAAAACTCTCTATATAGACGACATCGGCATCGGCATCGCGCCGGAAGATCTGCCGCGCGTGTTCGAGAAGAGCTACACCGGCCTCAACGGGCGCGCGGACGGACACGCGAGCGGCCTCGGGCTCTATCTCTGCCGCCGGATATGCCGCGAGCTCGGTGCGGAGATAAGCATCTTCTCCGAGCCGGGAAAGGGCACGTCGGTACGGATAGACCTGAGCCAGAACAGGGCGCGGTACGAGTGAAGCGCGCGTCTTACAAAAATGTAAGGACAGGGGCGGGAAATGTAAGCCGATGAAATGGCGGGACGTTTCCCGTCCCTGTTATAATAGCTGGCGTGAGGCAAGCCCGCGGAAGTTTTCGGCGGCTCCGCCTCAAGTCAGCTATATACGAAAGGAAGGATAACATGAGCATTCTCGAGGCCGCCGGCCTGCAAAAGATATATTCCTCCCGCTTTGGCGGGAGCCGAGTAGAGGCGCTGAGAAGCGTCACCTTCTCGGTGGAGGAGGGCGAGTACGTCGCGATAATGGGCGAGAGCGGCTCGGGCAAGACGACGCTGCTGAACATCCTCGCCGCGCTCGACCGTCCCACCGGCGGCTGCGTCCTGCTCGACGGGCGCGATCTCTCGACGGTCAAGGAGTCACAGGCGGCGGCGTTCCGCCGCTCAAATCTCGGATTCGTGTTCCAGGAGTTCAACCTGCTCGACACCTTCTCGCTAGAGGACAACATCTATCTGCCGCTCGTCCTCGCGGGCAAGAGCCACCGCGAGATGCAGGGCCTGCTCATGCCGATAGCGGCGCGGCTCGGGATAGTCGAGATACTGAAGAAGTACCCCTACGAGGTATCCGGCGGGCAGAAGCAGCGCGCCGCCGTCGCGCGGGCGATGATAACCTCACCGCGGCTGATACTTGCGGACGAGCCTACCGGCGCGCTCGACAGCCGCTCCACCGACGAGCTGCTGCGCCTCTTCACGGAGGTCAACCGCCTCGGCCAGACGATACTTATGGTCACTCACTCGGTAAAGGCGGCAAGCTCCGCCGGGAGGGTGCTGTTTATACGGGACGGAGAGGTCTTCCACCAGCTCTACCGCGGCATCGACACCGACGAGCAGTTCTACCAGAAGATATCCGACACCCTCACCCTGCTCGCGACGGGAGGCGGTAAGCAATGAGCCTCGGCTTCTATCCAAAGCTCGCCATGGACGGCATCCGCAAGAACCGCCGCATGTATGTCCCCTACCTTCTCACCTGCGCGGGTATGGCGGCGATGTTCTACATCCTTGAGTTTCTCTGCGGCAGTCCGGCGATGCAGAGTCTCCCCGGCGCGGTGTCGCTAGGCATCATGCTGCGGCTCGGGACGGGCGTCATCGCGGTGTTCGCGTGCATTTTCCTCTTCTACACCAACTCGTTTCTCATGCGGCGGCGGAAGAAGGAGTTCGGGCTTTACAACATCCTCGGCATGAGCAAGCGGAACCTCGCGCGCGTACTCTTCTGGGAGACGCTCATCTCCGCCGCGCTGTCGCTTATTGTGGGACTTGCGGCGGGCGTCGCGTTCTCGAAGCTCGCGGAGCTCGTCCTCGTGCGGCTCGCGCTCGGCGACGCCGGCTATTCGCTCTCGGTATCCCCCGCGTCGCTCGTTTTTACCGCCGCCGTCTTCGGCGCCATATTCCTGCTGATACTTCTCAACTCGCTGAGGCAGGTACACTTCTCCGGCGCGCTCGCGCTGCTGCAAAGCGAGCAGGCGGGCGAGCGTCCGCCGAAGGGAAATGCGCTCCTCGGCCTCGCCGGACTTGCCCTGCTCGGCGGCGCGTACTACATCGCCGTCTCGATAGAGGACCCTCTCTCCGCGCTCACATGGTTCTTCCTCGCGGTGCTGATGGTGATAGTCGCGACCTACATCATCATGATCTCCGGCTCGGTCGTGTTCTGCCGCTTTCTCCAGTCGAGAAGGAGCTATTACTACAAGCCGAACCACTTCGTCTCTACGGCGTCGATGCGCTTCCGCATGAAGCGGAACGGCGCGGGGCTCGCGTCGATATGCGTCCTCGCGACGATGGTGCTCGTCATGCTCTCGAGCACGACGAGCCTCTACTTCGGCACCGAGAGCGCGCTTCTGGAGCGCTATCCGCGCGGGATAAACGTCACGGCGCGCCCGCGCGAAGGCACGGGCGCGGACGTTCTGCGCGCCGAGACCGCCGCACAGGTCCGCGGGAAGATACTCGAAATAGCGGAGAGTCTTGGCGCAGAGCCAGCAAACATCCTCGACTACCGCGCGGCGACGGTGTACGCACAGTTCGACGGCGGGGACATCGTCACCTTCTCCGAGGAGAACAGCGTGAGCTTCACCGCGGGGTGCGTCGTGGTGTTTACCGCGCTTGACGACTACAACGCCATGACCGGCGAAAGTGAGACGCTCGGACCGGACGAAGCTCTCGCGTATATGTCCCGGGGCGGAAGCGTGCCCGCGGAGCTGCGGATAAACGGCGAGCGGACGCTGCGCGTCAAGCGGGAGGCGGCGGACTTCGCGAAGGACGGCGACAGCGCCGCGTCTATAATCCCCACGATGACGGTCGTAGTCGCCGACCTCGACGGGTTTGTAGAATCGTTCCCGCTGTTCCGGAGCTATGTGGGCGTGTGGAGCTGGCACTACGGCTTCGACACCGGCCTCGGCGCCGCCGGCGACCGGGAGCTCTTTTCGGCGCTCGTAAGCAGCCTCAGAGAGGACGCGGAGGCTGTCGGCATCTCTGTAAGCACGTCCTGCCGCTCGATAAACCGCGCGGACTTATACGCGCTCTACGGCGGCTTCCTGTTCCTCGGGATAACTCTGAGCGTCGTATTCGTCTTTGCGGCGGTGCTCATCATCTACTACAAGCAGATATCCGAGGGTTACGAGGACGAGAAGCGCTTCGGGATAATGCGGAAGGTCGGCATGACAAAGCGCGAGATACGCAGGAGCATCAACAGTCAGCTCCTCACGGTGTTCTTCCTCCCGCTCGCGCTCGCCGTGTGCCACCTCGCGTTCGCCTTCCCGATGATAAAGAAGCTGCTCATGCTCTTCAATCTCACGAACAGTGGCATCTTCCTCGCGACGACCGGGATAAGCCTCGCGGTGTTCGCCGTGTTCTACACGCTCGTGTACAAGATAACGTCGAACGCGTATTACAACATTGTCAGCGGTGCGAAAAGAGAGTAAAATATCAGTCGGGAGGTTTCTTTCCCGACGGCACCGCACAGCTTAGTTCGCCGCGCCGGATATTCCGGCGCGGCGACTGCGTTACAAAAAATTTTTCGCAAAACGAAAAATTTTTGTCCCGACTTCCGGGTGTGCGGACATATACAGGCAGACAGGGTGATTTCCTCTCCGGGAGGCATTGAAATGGATAACGTGAAGACGGTAAAGAGACGCAAGATCATAGCGTGGACGGCGACGGTGGTGATAGTTCTGCCGTTCGTCCTGTGGTGCCTGTTGCCCGTGCCGACCTTCGGGTACGCTAACAGGCTGTACGACGCGGCCCCGCAGCCGCTCGAGCTCATCGAGGGCGGGGACCTGTTTGAAATTTGGTTCTGCGGCATAGTGAATGATTGGCCGCTTTTCAGGGTCGTACCCAAAAAGGAGAACGTCAGCTATACAGGCACCACGGCTATATGGGCTGCCGATAAGAGAATTGCCCCCGGGGTCTGCGGTTCGGTCTGTGTAATGGTTCACGGGAAGTGGCAAAAACCGGAGTACATTGGCAACTGGTCATTGGAATCCCCTTCCGGACAAGAGTATTATATTCCTCCGCGTTCCGAGGGAGGTGGCACCTGCGGCTTGCCTTTCCCTATATACGAATATAGTGAAAGGCTTAGAATCACTCTTTATTTCCGTGAATGTGTTCGCAGCGAGATAAACGGCACGGTAACTTCGAGAGGAGAGACGCTTTCCGCTGTTTTTGAGATGGATATGCCGAAGCAGAGCCGGAGTATGTTTGACGTTTTAGCGTGTGATTTTGCTTTTTCCAAGCGGGGGGAGCTCTATATCCGAAACAATACAGGTGAGGATATTCAGCTTTGGCTCGACCGGGACTCGTTCCTCCTTGAAAAGCAGGAGGAAAGCGGAGGCTATATCGAAGTCATGCGCGGCTATTATGAGTCGGACAGCCCGGAATCTGTGCCCCGATACGAGCGTCCTTTTACAGACTTGGAGCACACGATGTATTGGTATCAGTTTGAGCTTTACCAAAAACCGGAACCCGGCGACTACCGCATGACGCTCGGCTTCAACACGGAGAAGGACGGTTCCGGCGACTGTTACACCCTGACACTCGATCTGAGGTTCCATGAAAAAGGTTCTGCTCTGCGTGACTGAGTCCGCGGCGCTTACCACGGGAAAAATTTTTTCGCAAAACGAAAATTTTTGTCCCGACTTCCGGGTGTGCGGACATATACAGGCAGACAGGGCGATTTCATCTCCGGGAGGTATTGAAATGGATAACGCGAAGACGGTAAAGAGACGTAAGATCATCGCGTGGACGGCGGCGGTGGTGATAGTTCTGCCGTTCGTCCTGTGGTGCCTGTGGCCCGTGCCGACCTTCGGATACGCCGATAAGCTGTACGACATGGCTCCGCAGCCGCTCGAGCTCATCGAGGGCGGGGACCTGTTTGAAATTTGGTTCTGCGGCATAGTGACAGACAGCCCGCTCTTCAGGATCGTGCCCAAAAAGGAGGACGTCAGCTATACGATAAGCGATGCGGTATGGCTCGGGGATCAGCAAGCCGCACCCGGCAGAGGCGGCACCTTCAGTGTAAAAGTCAACGGCAAGTGGGAAGAGCCGGTAAGCATCGCCATGATAGCCGACGAAATGCCGCGCGGACAGGACTATTGCCTACCCACACGCGCCGAAGGCGGCGGCACATGGATACTGTACAATACTATCACCGAATACAGCGGCAAACTCAGGTTCACCCTTTACTTCAGGGAGTGCATCCGCAGCAAGCTCGTCGGGGCAGTATCCTCTGTCGGAGACAGGCTTTCGGCGACGTTCGAGCTGGACATGCCGAAGCCGAGCCGTAGTATGTTCGATGTGTACGCGTTCACTTTTGCTTACTCCAGCTGGGGACAGCTCTTTATCCGGAACAATACCGGTGAGGATATTCAACTTTGGCTCGACCGGGACTCGTTCCTCCTTGAAAAGAAAGAGGAAAGCGGCGGTTACACCGAGGTCATGCGCGGCTATCATGACTTGTACTCTGACAGTTCGGAGTCCGAATCCCGATACATACGTCCGGTGACTGACCTGGAGCGTACGATGTATTTATATGAATTTGATTTTTACGAGAACAAGCCGGGTCCCGGAGACTACCGCCTGACGCTCGAGTTCAACACAGAGAAGGACGGCTCCGGTGACCGCTACACGCTGACGCTCGATCTGAGGCTGCATGAACTGGGTTCGTCTCTGAACGGCTGAACCCGCGGGACAGGAGCGGGGCGGTACGTTAGTACCGCCCCGCTCCTATACTTTATGCCGTTATGCTTATTTTGCGGGATCCGTCAGGACCACAGGCTCCTTCTGGGTGTTCTGGCGGCGGGCGCTTGTGCGTCCCTCGACCTTGATCTCACCCGCGGCGATGAGCGAGCGCTTCGTGAGCGCCGGGCCGACGAGCTCATACACGAGCACCGAGAAGAGCACGACGCTCCGCACCATGCTCCCGTCCGAGAGCTGCTGCGCGGTGAGCGCCATTCCGAGCGCCACGCCCGCCTGCGGCAGGAGGGTTATTCCGAGGTGCTTTGTGATGTTCGGGGCGCAGTGCGTGAGTGAGCAGCTCGAGTATGCTCCGCAGTACTTGCCCGCCGAGCGGAAGATGATGTACACGATGCCCACAAGCAGGACGAGCGGATTCGAGAGTATCTTGAGGTCGAGCTCCGCGCCGGAGAGCACGAAGAAGAGCACGAAGAGCGGAGCCGTCCAGCCGTCGACACGCTCCATCAGCTCCTCGGAGGTGTCGCAGACGTTGCAGAAGACCGTTCCGGTCATCATGCAGACGAGCAGCAGGCTGAAGCCGACGTGGATCCCGCCGGCTTCGAACTCGACCATCGAGATGCCGACGGTCAGCAGGACGAAGCCTATCGAGATGGAGAGACGCTTGCTGCGCGAGTGGAAGAACTTCTCTATGACGTGGAGCAGTCCGCCGGCCGCGGCGCCGAGCGCGAGCGACGCCACTATCTCAAGTATCGGTTCGAGTATGACCGTCGTGAGGCTCACCGAGCCGCTCTCGAGCGCCTGCGCGACGCCGAAGGAGGCGGAGAACAGGACGAGACCGACCGCGTCGTCTATCGCGACGACGAGGAGCAGCAGCTTCGTCATCGGCCCGTCCGCCTTGTACTGGCGGACGACCATCAGCGTCGCGGCCGGTGCGGTCGCGGCGGCGATGGCACCGAGCGTTATCGCCGAGGATATAGATATGACCGACGGCGCTATAAAGTGCAGCGCTACAAGCGCTATGTCGACCATCACCGTCGTTATAACGGCCTGGAGAATGCCGACGGTTATGGCCTGCTTGCCCATGCTCTTCAGCTGCTCGAGGCGGAACTCGTTGCCGATGCTGAACGCGATGAAGCCGAGCGCCGTCTGACTTATGATGTCGAGCGCCGCCACGTCCTCAAGCGAACCGAAGCCGACGCCGAGCTTTCCGAGCCCGAGCGCGCCTATGCAGAACGGCCCGAGAACGAGACCCGCGACGAGATAGCTCGTCACGGCGGGGAGGTTCAGCTTCTTTGCAAGGCGGCTCATGAGCAGTCCGCCCACCATGGCAACCGAGAGCTGTATCAATACCAACATACCGATCAAAGACCCTTCGTTAAAAAATTCAACCGAATCATTATATAGCAAGGTACGGGAAAACGCAAGGAGTATCACAAAAAAAGACGGCGAAAACCGCCTCCGATTCATACAATACTCCGACTTGCGATTTTCCACGGAAAATGTTATCCTACTTGTATAAGGAGAATTGTCCGCGCGGAGCTCCGGCGACGCGCGGAAACTATTTTGCGGAGGTCATCTCTATGGAAAAGACAGTCCAGCTCTATGAGGGCAAAGCAAAGAAGGTCTACGCCACCGAGGATCCGAATCTCGTCATCGTCTCCTATAAGGACGACGCGACCGCTTTCGACGGCACGAAGCGCGGTACGATACGCGGCAAGGGCTCGGTCAACAACCGTATGTCGAACTTCCTTATGAAGAAGCTCGCGGAGCAGGGCATTCCCACCCACTTCGTCGAGGAGCTGAACGACCGCGAGACCCTCGTGAAGAAGGTCACGATCGTCCCGCTCGAGGTGATAATCCGCAACGTCTCCGCCGGGTCGTTTGCAAAGCGCTACGGCGTTGAGGAGGGCATTCCCTTCGACGAGCCCACCTTCGAGTTCTCCTACAAGAACGACGACCTGCACGACCCGCTTCTCAACACCTCTCACGCCCTCGCGCTGAAGCTCGCCACAAAGGACGAGATAGAGACTATACGCACGATGGCTCTCAAGGTCAATGAGATACTCAAGGAATTCTTCCTCTCCTGCGGCGTTCGGCTCATAGACTTCAAGCTCGAGTTCGGCCGCCTGCCGGACGGCACGATAGTCCTCGCCGACGAGATAAGCCCGGACACCTGCCGCTTCTGGGACGCCAAGACCGGTGAGAAGCTCGACAAGGACCGCTTCCGCCGCGACCTCGGAAACGTCGAAGAGGCCTATCAGGAGATGATGCGCCGTGTCTTCGGCGAGTAAGCGGATGGATACCGACCGCAGTACATTCACGTCCTCGCCGTTTGAGGACAGCCTGCACGAGGAGTGCGGCGTCTTCGGTATCTGGACGCCGGAGGGAAGCACCCTCAGCCCCGCGCATGAGGCGTACTCCGCGCTCTTCTCTCTCCAGCACCGGGGGCAGGAGGCGTGCGGCATAGCCGTGAACCATCGCGGCGTCATACGCTGCCACCGGGACGTCGGGCTCGTGGGCGAGGTGTTTGACGAGGAGCAGCTTGCCTCCATGCCGGGGCGCATGGCGATAGGCCACGTCCGCTACTCCACCACCGGCGACCCGCGCCGCGAGAATGCTCAGCCCATCGCGATAACGCACGTCAAAGGCAATCTCGCGCTCGCGCACAATGGGAACCTCGTCAACGCCGGAACGCTCCGCCGCGAGCTTGAGCTGCACGGCGCGATATTCCGCTCCTCGTCGGACACCGAGGTGCTTATCTACACGATAGTCCGCGAGCGGCTGAAGGTCCACTCGATAGAGGAAGCGGTCGTGAACGCCATGGGCGTCGTGAAGGGCGCGTATTCGCTCTGCCTCATGTCCGCGCGTAAGCTCATCGCCGCGCGCGACCCGCGCGGTATGCGTCCGCTCTGCATGGGCCGTCTCGGAGACGCCGTCGTATTTGCCTCCGAGTCCTGCGCGCTCGACTCGCTCGGCGCGGAGTTCGTGCGGGACATCGACCCCGGCGAGGTCGTCGTGGTCGACCCGGACGGCACCGTCCGCTCGCTGCACGCGGCGGAAAAACCGCAGAGCGCGCTCTGCATATTCGAATATATCTACTTCGCCCGTCCGGACTCTGTCATAGACGGCTCGCTTGTAGAGCTCGCGCGTCAGGACGCCGGCAAAATACTCTCGCGGGAGCACCCCGTCGAGGCGGACATGGTCATCGGCGTGCCCGACTCGGGCATTCCCGCCGCGATAGGCTACGCCAAGGCGAGCGGCATCCCCTACGGCGTCGGCCTGATAAAGAACCGCTACATCGCGCGCACCTTCATCCAGCCCGGTCAGGAGAAGCGCGAGCGCTCGGTCCGCATGAAGCTCAACGTCCTCCGCGCCGCCGTGCGCGGCAAGCGCGTGATAATGGTCGACGACTCTATCGTGCGCGGCACGACGTTTGCGCAGCTCGTCCGCCTTGTGCGGGACGCCGGCGCGGCGGAGGTGCACGTCCGTATAGCGGCGCCGCCCTACCGCTACCCCTGCTTCTTCGGAGTGGACATTCCCGCAAGCGAGCAGCTTTTCGCCTACGAGCGGACGGTCGAGGAGATGTGCGGTCTCATCGGCGCGGACTCGCTCGCCTTCCTCTCGGAGGAAGGCGTGCTCGAGAGCGCCCGCCACTGCCGCCTCTCGCTCTGCGACGCGTGCTTCACCGGCCGCTATCCGATGGATGTCCCGAAGCAGGCCGAGAAGAACATCTTCGAGACCGAGATAGAGCTTTAGCGCGCGAAATCACAGCGAAGCTGCGGGTTTTGCGGGACAAGCCCCGCAACCAAGCGGGCAAAGCCCACACCCATCCAGCGGGGAAGCCCCGCGGGCATCTGCGGGGCGAGGCCCCGCGTCCTTGGTAGAGCGGAGCTCTACCGACACCTTCGCGGGGCTGTGCCGCCCCACTCCCATCTAGCGGGGAAGACCCCGCAAGCATTTGCGGGGCGACCCCCCGCGTCCTTGGTAGAGCGGAGCTCTACCGACACCTTGCGGGGCTGTGCCGCCCCACTCCCATCTAGCGGGGAAGCCCCGCAGGAATCTGCGGGGGCGACCCCCGCGTCCTTGGTAGAGCAGAGCTCTACCGACACCTTCGCGGGGCTGTGCCGCCCCGCGCCCCTGCATTACTTTTTGCTCGCGCAAAAAGTAATCAAAAACGCGCTTAAGGGAGAGGGCTCCGCCCTCTCCCTTAATAAACCCTCACCTCTGACTTAAGACCCACAACCGGAACCGCCAGCACAGGTCAAACCTTCACCACCGACAACATCGAACGATTCCTGCGTAGTAGAGTCGAAAAGTCCGGTTCAACGCTCCGACTATAAGCGTAATGCAGAGAGTATCCCAAGAAAACGAAACTTTCGGTTCTATGCAGAAAGTATAAGCGGGGAAGCTGCTGCCAGCTTCCCCGCTATTTTTGGCGTGGTAGATACTTAATATGTAGAAAGAGGGGTACATAGGGGAGAAAACCTGGTTTTCTCCCCTATGTGTGTTTTTGGCTACTTTTTGCACAAGCAAAAAGTAGCGCAGGGTGCGGGGCGGCATGCCCCGCAAGGTAGTGGTGAGGCTCAGCCTCACTTAGGGACGCGGGGTCTCGCCCCGCAAATGCTTGCGGGGCTTCCCCGCTAGATGAGGGTGGGCTCTGCCCGCTTGGTCGCGGGGGTCTCCCCGCGTATGCCCGCGGGGCTCCCCCGCTATACGGGGTGGGGCGTCATGCCCCGCAATATGCCCGTGAGGCTCTGCCTCACTTAGGGATGCCTATCTGCGCGGTTCGTTCCTCACCCTGCTGTCAAGGACTATCGTCACCGGTCCGTCGCCCGTAGAGCCGACGGTCATATCGGCGCGGAAGATGCCGGTCTGCACGTCCCGGACGCCCTCGCCCCGCAGCTTCTCGCAGAAGTACAGATAAAGCTCGTTTGCCCCGGCCGGCTCCATGGCCGCCGAGAAGCTCGGGCGGTTGCCGCGGCGGCAGTCCGCCGCGAGAGTGAAGTTGCTCACCACGAGCGCCGCGCCGCCGACGTCGAGAAGGCTGCGGTTCATCTTGCCGTCCTCGTCCTCGAAGATGCGCATGGCGG
This sequence comes from uncultured Clostridia bacterium, assembly GCA_947630675.1. Classification (GTDB taxonomy): domain Bacteria; phylum Bacillota; class Clostridia; order Oscillospirales; family JAAYOS01; genus CANRIN01. The sequence continues at coordinate 11,408 of CANRIN010000031.1, forward strand.
CGGTCTTGCGCGCGAGCCACTCCGCGTCCTCCGCAGTGTCTCCCTCTATCACTCCCGCGAGGATAAGGAAGCCCTTACCCGTCTCGCTCACGCGCTTGCCCGCGACTTCGACATACGCGTCCTTTACTCTGCTTATAACGAGAAGCATATTCTTTCTCCCTATTTGTGATATTTTCCGCCGGAATTTATGCTGAAAGCCCGGTAGAGCTGTTCGAGCAGGAACACCCGCGCGAGATGGTGCGGCAGGGTCATACGCGACATGCTGAGCCGGAATGCGCCGAGGCGCTTCACCTCGTCCGCGAGGCCGAACGAACCACCGATTATAAAGGTCAGACGCGAATGTCCGGCGTTTGTCCATCCGGTGATCTTCTCCGCCAGTTCCTCGCTCGACAGCTCCTCGCCCTCGACGCAGAGCGGCACAATGAGCGACCTTCTGTCCGCCGCCGCGAGGATCTTTCCCGCTTCGACTTTAAGCGCCGCCGATATTTCGCCCGGGGACGGGTCCTGCCTCAGCCGCTCCTCCGGTATCTCCACAACATTCGGGCGGCAGAACGCACCGAGGCGCTTCAGGTACTCGGCGCAGGCGTCGGCGTAATACCTCTCGCCGAGCTTACCCACGCATATCAGCGTTACCCCTAGCATAACTCGAATATGTACGGCTCGGACGCCTCCGCCTCCGGCGCGACCGTCAGGCGCACGTCCTGTTCTATCCCGGCGCCGAGCTTTGCGAGCGCCGCCCGACTCGCAGACTCCGCCAGCTCCGGCGTGTTGTTCTCCCTTGACAGATGGCAGAGCGTAAAGCGGCGGGCGCCGTGCTCCGCCGCGGCTCGGATGAGGTCGGCGCAGTCGTCGTTGGAGAGGTGCCCGCGCGGCGAGAGTATCCGCTGCTTCAGCGGCTCCGGATAGCTCCCGCGCAGGAGAGCATAGATGTCGTGATTGGATTCTATAAACACGCACTCGCTCTCGAGCGCCGCACGGCGCACCGCGTCCGGCACATATCCGAGGTCGGTTGCAAAGAGCGCGCTTTTCGCGTGCGCCTCAAAGCGGTACGCGACGCTCTCCGCCGCGTCATGCGAGGTCGCGAGCGGTGTCACGCCGAAGCTCCCGACTTCAAAGCTCTCGCCCGCACGGATTATCTCGAAGTCCGCGCCGAGCGCTATGCCCTTCTGCTCGAGCGCCTCCGCCGTTCCGGCGGTGAGGTAGACCTTCGCGCCGGACTTCGCGGCGAAACGCTCGAGTCCCGCGACATGGTCGATGTGCTCGTGGGTTATGAGAATGGCGCTTATGTCCTCCGGCCGGACGTCGAAAAGCGTGAGTCCGCCGCATATGCGGCGACAGCTCACGCCCGCGTCTATCAGTATATTCGTAAGTCCGTCTCCGATAACGGCGGCATTGCCGCGCGAACCGGAGGCAAGGGTAGCCATAAACATCCGCTCAGCCGACCTCCGCCGTCTCGACATCCGGCACGGTCAGAACTTTGATGTTCGCGCCCAGACCGCCGAGCTTGCCGGGAAAGTCCTCATATCCGCGCTCGATAAAGTTCACGCCCTCTATCTCGGTCACGCCCTCCGCGCCGAGAGCCGCGACCATCAGCGCCGCGCCCGCGCGGAGGTCGCAGGCGCGCACCGGCGCGCCGGTGAGCCTGTCCACTCCCTCGACGACGGCGACCTTGCCCTCGACCTGTATCTGCGCGCCCATGCGCTTCAGCTCCTCGACATAGCGGAAACGGTTCTCAAATATCGTCTCGCTTACCATGGAGGCCCCGTCCGCCGTGCAGAGCGCCGCGGTAGTCACGGCCTGCATGTCGGTGGGAAATCCCGGGTAGGGCAGCGTCTTTATATTCGTCCGCATGGGGCGGTGCTCCGCGCGGCACACTATGGCGTCAGGGTCGTTCGGGTCGTCGAAGAACTCGACGCCGATCTCCTGGAATTTTGCCGTTATGCACTCGAGGTGCTTCGGTATGATGCCGCGAAGCGTTATCTCGCCGCCGGCCGCCGTGACCGCCGAGATGAAGGTCCCGGCCTCTATCTGGTCGGGGATTATCGAGTAGGTGCATCCGCCGAGGCGCTTCACGCCCTGTATCTTTATGACATCGGTGCCGGCGCCGCGGATGTTCGCGCCCATCGTGTTGAGGAAGTTCGCGAGGTCGACGATGTGCGGCTCTTTCGCGACGTTTTCGATTATCGTCTGCCCCTCCGCAAAGACGGCGGCGAGGATGATGTTGACCGTCGCGCCGACGGAGGGCTGGTCGAGGTAGATGTGCGCGGGGTGCAGCTTGCCGGCCGGGCTCGCCGCGTGTATGAATCCGCTCTCCACCCTGACCTCCGCACCGAGGGCGTTGAAGCCCTTGATGTGCTGGTCTATGGCGCGGACGCCGATGTCGCAGCCGCCCGGCATGCTCACGACCGATGAACCGTACAGGCCGAGCTGCACGCCGAGGATATAGTACCCGGCGCGGGTCTTGCGCACGAGCTCATAGCTCGGCGAGACATTCTTCACGCCGCGTGGGTCTATCTCCACGGTGTTTTTGCCTATAAGGCGCACTTTGGCGCCGAGCTCGCGGATTATCTCAAGCATCACCGTCACATCGTTGATGCGCGGAACATTCTCTATCACGCACGGCTCCGAAGCCATCAGAGCAGCGGGGATTATGGCGACCGCCGCATTCTTCGCGCCGCCTATCGCAACGTCGCCGTGCAGCCGTCTGCCGCCCGTAACAACGTATTTAAGCATTACAAGCTCCTCCATTCCGGTCGAGAGAGCACCCAACCCGTGTTGTATGTATATAGTATGTCCCGCCGGCGCAGAGTCAAACGCCGGGGGATGAGAATATGCAAATTTTGCACCTTTGCCCGTATTTTGGGCGCAGATAGAGACAATCAACCGTTTTTGACCTACGTTATTATAGCACAGTTTACCGTAAATGCAAGCTCTTTTTGCCTTTTGTAACCAATTGTAACTTTTATAATTTCACGAAAAAATACATAAATTTTATTTTTTAGTGCATTACCGCGGCATTTGATCGCAAAAAGACTTTATGATTTTACCGCAGCCTTGCTGTGCTCGCGAGCGTGAACGCGTCCACATACCATGTGCCGGCTTTCTCGGTCTCTATGCGCCAGGTGGGGTGCAGCTGCATATATCCCGGCGCCGCGAGCGACGCCTCGTACCCCAGCTCCGCCGACGTCACCTCGCCTGCGGGAGTGCCGGCGTCGTGCAGCTCCTCCGCAAGGCTGAGCAGAGCCGCGTCCAGGCTCTTCGACGGCGTCCCGTCAATGATGTAGTCGTCGCCGAGCAGGACTATCCCGTTCACCCCGCGCAACTCGCCGTTTTCAATGTCAAGCACGAGCTCGCCGCCGAACACCGGCGCTCCGCGCACGAGCTGTGTCACCGAAGACTCTCCCGTGACCATCTCGGCTTCTCCGAGGCCCGCAAGCTCAAGGAAGGTGTCCGCGTCCGGACAGGCTATCGAGGCCGAGATCTCCGCCTCAAAGCGTCCCGCGCCGTACAGGCGCGCTGTCCCCCGCTCGCCCTCGATGCGGTAGGAGCCGCTGCCGTCCCGCATAAGCGCTCCCGAGCCGACGAACGTCTCCGCGAGTGTGCGCTCTGCCGTGAGGTCGCGCTCTATCTCGACCATGTACAGCGGCGCCGGCTCGTCACGCAGCATGTCCCGCGTGACCTCCGCGCCGAGCGACGCGAGCGCTTCGGAGGCGCGGGTCGCCGCGTCCTCGTCAAGCCGCCACGTCTCGAATGCCCGCACCCCGAGTACCGCCGCGAGCACGAGGTCCGCCGTAAGCAGCATCGCTATTATTATGTTCTTCAGCTGTGATATCTTCACGCCGAGCCTCCCATCGACATACCCGCGTCCCGCTCATATGCGGGACGCGTCAAAGCGCACCTAAGCCTCCCCGGCCTCATTCGCTCCATTGGGGCACGACTTCTCCGTACCCGCCGCCGGTGAAGTACGCCGGCTCGTTCAGCCCGACGACCGCAGCGGGCGCGGGCGGCATCATCAGCGCGCTCTCCTCGCCGGACAGGCACCGCAGAAGCGCGATATGCGCCCCGGTGAGCCGTCCGTCCTCTATGACGAACTCCGCCGCCGACTCGTACTCGCCGATGTACAGCGGCAGTCCGTTCACCGTGTATCCGAAGCGCACCTCCGCGCGCTCCTCCGTCCGCTCGAAGCCGCAAAGCGCCCATTCCGCGTCGCCCACGATCCCGGTGGAACCGCCTTCGAGTATCGCGCGGCAGAACTCTATCACGCCCGCGTCGGAAGCATCCGGGCGAAGCCCGATGCCTCCGTCGGCGCCCGCGCTGTACGCTATGGAGCCGTCCGCGCCGACGGCGAGCATAACGCCGTTTTCGACCGCGTACTGCGTCCCGTCCGACGAGACATAGCGGTAGTTCGACTCGGTATTCATCCCGAACGCGCTCATCAGACCGGTAACTGCGCTCTCGCTCATCGCGCTCGGCTGCACGGTTATCACCGGCGCGCGGAGCTCCTCACCGGGGTAGACCGAGAGTCCCGTTCCGCTAAACCCGAGGTCGGAAGAGTAGGCGGCGTCGGCGCCGTTTATGCCGTCGAAGAGCTGTCCCAGCCGCGAGCCCGCGACTGCCGTCGCCATCCGCATGTACTGTCCTCCGCCCGCGGCGTACAGTATGACGTTCTCCCCGCCCGGGGCAAGGAGCAGGCGGTCAACCGTCTCTTCGCCCACGCCGTAAGCCTCCACGCCGTGGCTCAATGCTATCAGTGATAGCGGCTGCAGACCGGAATAGCTCACAAACACCGCTCCCGGCTCGTGCGCCGCAAGGAGAAATTCCCCGCGGGAGACGTTGGCCGCTCCGTCCGCGCTGCCGAGGCAGTCGGCAAGGGTGAGCTGCACGCGTGAATACGCCTCCCCGAGCGTCCCGTTAAAGGCAAAGAACGCCTCGAGCGAGCCGCCGCGCATCACCGCGACGGCGTTCGGGGGAGACGCTTCGCCGTAGGTGTCGGCGCGCGAGCCCTCCACCGCCGGAGCGGCGTCGAAGCCTCCGCCGAAGAATCCGTTCACCGCGCTCACCACGCGGCCGACCCCCTCCGGAAGCGAGTCCGGGTCGGTCGACCATGTGAGCAGGAACAGGAGCAGCATCGCCGCCATCAGCAGCACGATAAGCACGCTCTTTAATATCTCAACCACCCGCGCGCGCCGGCTCACTTTGCGTCCTCCTTAGGTAGGGGCAGGCGTATGAAGACGCTCGTGCCCTGTCCATAGATGGACTTTATCTCGAGGTCGCCGCCGTGGCGCTCGACTATCTCCCGCGCTATCGAGAGGCCGAGGCCGGAGCCGCCCGCCGCGCGGCTCCGCGCCTTGTCGACGCGGTAGAACCGCTCGCCGAGGCGCTTCAGCGCGTCCTCGGGTATTCCGACGCCATTGTCGGTTATCTGTATGCACACAAACCCCTCCTCGCGGCGCACGACGGTCTCTATCCGTCCGCCGTCCGGGGTGTACTTTATGGCGTTTGAGAGGATGTTCGTTATGACCTGCTCTATACGCCCTTCGTCGCAAAGTATCTCCGGCGGCTCCTCCGCAAAGGCCACCGTCATGGTGTGGGAGTGCTTCTCCGCCTCGAGGCGCATGGCCTCCACCACGCGCTCTATGAGCGGACGCAGCTGCGTCCGCACCGGCTTCAGCTCCTCCGCGCCGTAGTCGAACTTTGAGAGCGTGAGCAGGTCGGAGACTATGCGCGTCATCCTGTCCGCCTCGCCGAGGACGACGGTGAGGAAGCTCTTTCTCGTCTCCTCGTCGATGTCCGGCGCGTCAAGCAGGGTCTCGGTGTAGCTCTTGACGTTTGTGAGCGGCGTGCGGAGCTCATGGGAGACGTTTGCGACGAACTCGCGCCGCGCCGCGTCGAGCTTCGTCTGCTCGGTGACGTCGTGCAGGACCGCCATTATGCCGCCCTCGCTCTCCTCGCCTATCGGGGTGAGGTAGAGCTCTATCGACCGTCCGCCGCGCTCGATGTTCGTCTCGCGGTATGCGGGGTACTTCAGCTTCTCCAGCTCCTCCCACGCGGGCTCGTCGAAGAGGTCGGCGTATGCGAGGCCGTCCGGCTCGCAGTCGAGCATTCTCCGCGCGGCGGGGTTCATCTGCGTCACGCGCCGGTCGCGGTCGAACGCGCAGACGCCGTCGGTCATATACAGGAACAGTGCGTCGAGCTTGTCTCGCTCGCCCTGGACCTCCGCCATCGTCTGCGCGAGGCGCGCCGCCATGTCGTTGAAGGTCTCGCTCAGGGTGCCTATCTCGTCGGTGGAATGTACCTCCAGTCTCCCCTCGAAGTCGCCCTCCGCTATCTCATGTGCGGAACGGATAAGGCCCTCGATAGGCGTGGTTATCGTCTTCGAGAGCAGGAAGGAGAGCAGCACGGAGATGGCGAGTCCGAACATCAGGCTCTCCAGGATTATCATAAAGAGCTCGGTCGAGAGCTCGCCCGCGCTTATCTTCGCATCGCGTATATAGACTATGTAGCTGCCGCTGCTGCCGGATACCGGCACGGCGATGTCGATATACTTGGCCGAGAGCGACCGCGCCGAGCCGATCTCGCCGCCTATCGCGGTGAGTATGTTCGGCGTCACGTCGAGCTGTGCGCCGATCGACGGGTCGGAGCCGGTGATGTACTCGCCGCTCCTGCCGTCGAGGACAAAGTAGTTGCGGTTGTAGAGGTCTACACCGAGGGTGCCGGAATACGCGCCGAGCACGTCCGCTATTGCCTCCGCTCCCCCGGGGTCGTCGCTCGCGAGGCGCAGCGACGAGACGAAATCCGTGTTCGTCGTGAACACCGACTCCATCCTTTCCGAAAACTCGTCGAGGTGGTACACCGCAACGCTGTTCAGAAGGAAGGTGCCGACGACCGTCATTATCGACACCATCAGCAGCACGAGCACAAGCACGAGCTTGAAGTGCAGATTGTGGAACACTCCGCCGACACCTCCTTACCTGTTTTTCGTCATTGGAATACCCGGCCTCTCCGCCGGCTGCCGCATCGCGATGCGGGCTACGCCATCATGTAGCCGAGCCCGCGCTTTGTGAGGATATACGTCGGCTCGGCCGGGTCGGTCTCGACCTTCTCGCGGAGGCGGCGTATCGTCACATCGACCGTGCGCGCGTCTCCGTAGCCGCCGAACTCCCAGACCTTGTTCATGAGGTCTTCGCGTGTGACTACTCTGCCGCGCGCCTGCGCGAGGAAGTATATGAGTTCAAACTCCCTGTGCGTGAGGCCGACCGCCTTTCCGTCGCGGAAGACGTCCTCCGCGTGAGGGTCTATGCGGAGCTCTCCCACCGAGATAACGTCCGGGTCGTCGGCAGCAGACGCGGGCGTCATGCTCCCGCGGCGGAGGTTCGCGCGCACCCGCGCCATCAGCTCCGCCATTGAGAACGGCTTCGTTATGTAGTCGTCCGCTCCGAGGTCGAGGCCGAGTACCTTGTCCGCCTCCTCCTCGCGCGCCGTGAGCATGATTATCGGCACTGAGGAGCCGCTTTCGCGCACCCTGCGGCAGACCTCGAAGCCGTCCATCTCGGGCAGCATCACGTCGAGCAGTATTATGTCCGGGTCGTCGGCAAGCGCGCGGCGAAGCCCCTCCGCGCCGTCGTAGGCGCAGACGGGATCGTAACCCGCGCGGGATATGTTGAACGCAAGGATGTCCGCTATCGAGCGCTCATCCTCAACAATAAGTATTTTCTCGCTCATCTTTACCTCCGTTGCAGCCTCCCGCGCAGCAAAGCGCGAGAGCCGAAAGTTTTTATTCCCCAAACGGCGTTTCACGCCGTTTGGGGACCCCTTAAATTAAAATGCTCGTGCGGAACACGAGGGCGCCCCCAATTCTTCATCGGCACATATTCAGCCCTCGTGAGCTTTACCCGCTTCGCGGGCAAAGCCAAACACTGTACAGAATTGCCTGCGCGATGTTGCCTTCGGCAACATCAACCGCTGCGAACAGCGAAAGCACGAACCTATTCCTCATCCGACACTCTACTGCTTTCGCCTACAATATTTGCTTCGCAAATATTGCCCGACATTGAGCTTTTCACAGCGCGGACGATGTAGGCAAGCCTCGCAGAGTTTCGCGCCGTCAGGCGCGAAATAAAGTTAGATTCATTTTCGGCGGCGGCGTGTACAATGCGCCCTCGAACCTATACCGCATCCGACTCTCTACCGGGCGCATCAGACCTCGGCGCTTCGCGCCGACGTCCCGACATTGTGCAAATTAAAATTGAAAATACCTCTCGCGGAGCGTGCGTCGATTTTCCGCCGGAGGCGGAAAACTCGGCGCGTAGCGAAGCGCTTGTCGTCGGCAGAGCTCCGCTCTGTCCGACGACTCGCAGGAAATCGCGCGGGCTTCGCACGCGCGATTTCCTGCGACTTCTATTATACCACATAAATGCAAATCTGACACTACTTTTTATTGTTTATCTGGCACTTGAAAACCCACCGCGGTGAAAGTATATTATGTGTACAAAAACAAAGGAGATGTGACAGATGACCAAGAACAACAAGGTGCTGACCACCATCGTCGGCATAGCGTTCATGAGCGCGCTGGTATTCGTCGGTTCGATGATAAGCTTTCCCATCCCGACCGTGCTCGACGTGAGCCGCATCCACCTCGGCAATATATTCTGCCTGCTCGCGGGCTTCATGCTCGGCGGCGCAAAGGGCGGATTTGCCGCCGGCCTCGGTTCGATGCTCTACGACTTCACAAACCCCAAGTACATAGCGTCCTCACCGATAACCTTCATCAACAAGTTCATGATGGGCTTCGTGTGCGGCTGCATCGCCGGCGGCATCATCCGCAGCTATGCTTCTTCCGAAGGCCGTACAAAGATCGTCCGGCTGATAATCGCCGCGGCTGCCGGTGCGCTCACCTACGTCGCGCTTTACGTCGGCAAGGGTCTTATCGAAGATATATTCTTCCTTCGCGCGGAAGTCGCGACCGCTCTGCTCTCCGCGAAGGTCAAGACGGTGACGTCGCTTGTCAACGCCGTAATAGCCATTGTGGCTTCGGTCCCGCTGGCTGTGGCGCTGAAGAGCGGGCTGCGGCGCGCGGGCCTCACACGCTGGCTCGGCGGCGGGGCGGGTTGAACAACGGCCGGAGCTTACGCCGAGCGGCAAAAAATATTGGCTGCAGGCAGAAAATATAGTTGACAAGCCGCCTTCTTTTGGTTATAATATACTTTGCCCGTCGGAGCAAGAGCTTTGGCGGAGCAGCTGGCGGCGTAGCTCAGTTGGCTAGAGCAACCGGTTCATACCCGGTAGGTCATAGGTTCAAGTCCGATCGCCGCTACCACGAACGCGGGGCGAGTTTCCTCGCCCCGCGCTCCGTTAAGGCCCGTTGGTCAAGCGGCTAAGACACCGCCCTTTCACGGCGGAAACAGGAGTTCGATTCTCCTACGGGTCACCAAGATACCTCGCCGTTCGGCTCTCCATATATACGGAGGCTTAGCTCAGCTGGTTAGAGCGCCTGCTTCACACGCAGGAGGTCACTGGTTCGAGTCCAGCAGTCTCCACC
>CANRIN010000032.1 GCA_947630675.1 uncultured Clostridia bacterium
TAGGAGGTCGGGTCCCACGCGGTGTAGCCGCGCGCCTCGAATGTGGCGCGGATGCCGCCGGAGGGGAAGCTCGATGCGTCCGGCTCGCCCTTTATCAGTTCCTTGCCGGAGAAGTACATGATAACGCCGCCGTCCGGAGAGGGGGAGATGAAGCTGTCGTGCTTCTCCGCCGTGATGCCGGTGAGCGGCTGGAACCAGTGGGTGTAGTGCGTCGCGCCGTGGGCGACAGCCCAGTCCTTCATGGCGACGGCGACGGCGTCCGCGACCTCGGGGTCGAGCTGCGCGCCCTCGTCTATCGTCCTTCTGAGGGAGCTGTATACGTCAGCGGCGAGGGTCGCCTTCATGACGCGGTCGTCGAACACAAGGCTGCCAAAATAGTCGGGTATGTTGCTCATATCTTTGCTTCTCCCTTTCGCTGATGTCCGAAGCGGTGCTTTGCGGACAAAAAATGAGGCGTCTTCGGTGCCGGAGCACCAAAGACGCCTTTGCCTTTACGGAACGAATTATACGCCGGAAAGATCCGTTTGTCAACAGATTTTTTTGCGGACGGAGTGAAACCGTTACTTCCGCCTTGACAATCCTCCGGCAGCGGGATATAATGTAGAAGAAATGAGCAATGGCGTTCATTTCGGCGGGGCAGCATGCCGCGCCGAAGTGGGCGCTTTTATTTTTTCCGAAAGGAATGAGACGGAATGAAGCTTGAAGGCGAGGTCCGCATCCCCTCGGGGTGCGCGATAGCCGCCGTCATCTCTCGTGAAGGAAAGAAGATGACGGGCGAGCTGATAACAAACGCCATGCGTCCGATGCACGACCGTTCAAACGGTCTCGGCGGCGGCTTTGCGGGCTACGGGATATACCCGGAATACAGGGACCTGTACGCGCTGCACATCTTCTTTGACGACCGCGCGGCGCGCGAGAACTGCGAGCGGTTCCTTGAGAAGCGGTTCGAGATAGTTCAGTCCGAGATAATCCCCACGAGGAAGATACCCGCCATCACCGACGAGCCGATAATCTGGCGATACTTCGTCGCGCCGCTGAAGAGCGTGCTTGCGTCGGTACAGCTCGACGAGAAGGCGTTCGTTGCGGAGACGGTGATGAAGATAAACTCGGAGGCGGAGGGCGCCTATGTCTTTTCAAGCGGAAAGAATATGGGTGCTTTCAAGGCGGTGGGCTTTCCGGAGGACGTCGGCGAGTTCTACAGGCTCGAGGAGTACGAGGGCTACTCCTGGACCGGCCACGGGAGATATCCCACGAACACCCCCGGCTGGTGGGGCGGCGCACACCCGTTCACGCTGCTCGACTACTCGATAATCCACAACGGCGAGATCTCGTCCTACGACGCGAACCGCCGCTACATAGAGATGTTCGGCTACAAATGTACCCTCCAGACCGACACCGAGGTCATGACTTATATCATGGACTACCTGCTCCGCGTGCAGGGACTCACGCTCGAGGAAGCGTCCGCCGTGATAGCGGCGCCGTTCTGGAGCACGATAGCGAACAAACCGAGCGAGGAGGACAGGAGGCTCAACACCTACCTCCGCACGGTGTTCTCGAGCCTGCTCGTGACCGGGCCGTTCTCGATAGTCTTCGGCTTCACCGGCGGGCTGATGGCTCTTAATGACCGCCTAAAGCTCCGCTCGATGGTCGTGGGCGAGAAGGACGACAAGGTGTTTATCGCAAGCGAGGAGGCCGCCATACGCGTGATGGAGCCGGACGTCGGCGAGGTGCGCGCGCCGTTCGGCGGAGAGCCGGTCATAGTCAGAGTGAAGGAGGGAGTGGAGCTGTGAGCGCCGTAGATTTCATATTCCCCGAGTTTGAGGTCGTGCGGAACAGCGACAGGTGCATCGCCTGCCGCGTATGCGAGCGGCAGTGCTCAAACAAGGTACACAGCTACAACGAGGAGCGCGGGGCGATGCTCTCGGACGAGACGAAGTGCGTCAACTGTCAGCGCTGCGTCTCGCTCTGCCCGACGCGGGCTTTGAAGATAGTGAAGAGCGACTGTGCATTCCGCGAGAACGCGAACTGGCAGCCGGATACGATAAAGCAGGTGTACAGGCAGGCGTCGAGCGGTGGCGTGCTCCTCTCGGCCATGGGCAATCCGAAGCCGCAGCCGGTATATTGGGACAGGATACTGATAAACGCCTCGCAGGTCACGAATCCTTCAATCGACCCGCTCCGCGAGCCGATGGAGACCAGGGTGTTCCTCGGCAAGAAGCCCTCGCGCGCGGAGCGCGGCCCGGACGGAAAGCTCAAAACCGAGCTCTCCCCGCAGATAGACCTCTCCATGCCGGTGATGTTCTCTGCGATGAGCTACGGTTCGATAAGCTACAACGCGCACGCGTCGCTCGCCCGCGCCGCCGAGGCGCTCGGGATATGCTACAACACCGGCGAGGGCGGCCTTCACGAGGACTTCTACCGTTACGGTAAAAACACGATAGTCCAGGTCGCGTCCGGACGCTTCGGCGTCCACAAGGACTACCTCGAGGCCGGCGCGGCGATAGAGATAAAGATGGGGCAGGGCGCGAAGCCGGGCATCGGCGGACACCTTCCCGGCACGAAGATAGTGGGCGACGTCTCGCGCACGAGGATGATCCCCGAGGGTTCGGACGCCATATCGCCCGCCCCGCACCACGACATCTACTCGATAGAGGACCTGCGCCAGCTCGTCTACTCGCTCAAGGAGGCGACGGCGTACAAGAAGCCCGTCATAGTCAAGGTCGCGGCGGTGCACAACATCGCCGCCATCGCGAGCGGCATCGCGCGGAGCGGCGCGGACATAATCGCGATAGACGGGTACAGAGGCGGCACCGGCGCCGCGCCGACGCTCATACGCGAGAACGTCGGCATACCGATAGAATTGGCGCTCGCGGCGGTCGATCAACGCCTGCGCGACGAGGGGATACGCGGCAACGTGTCGCTCGTCGTCGGCGGAAGCATCCGCAGCGCTGCCGACGTCGTCAAGGCGATAGCCTTGGGTGCGGACGCGTGCTATGTGGCGACGGCGGCGCTGCTCGCTCTCGGCTGCCATCTCTGCCGCACCTGCAACACCGGCAACTGCAACTGGGGGATAGCCACGCAGCGCCCGGAGCTCGTAAAACGCCTGAACCCGGATATTGGCAGCGAGCGGCTCATAAACCTCATGACCGCGTGGCGGCACGAGATAATGGAGCTGATGGGCGGCATGGGCATTAACTCGATAGAGGCGCTGAAGGGCAATCGCATGATGCTGCGGGGCGTCGGCCTCAACGAAAAAGAACTCGGGATACTCGGTATCTCGCACGCGGGGGAGTAGAGAGAATGAAGAGAGTATATGTAAACGAGGAATGGTGCCTCGGCTGTCACCTCTGCGAGTACAACTGCGCGTTCGCAAACTCCGGCAAGCCGGATATGGCGACGGCGCTGAAGGGCAAGCCTATTTATCCGAGGATACACATCGAGGAGAACGACCGGATATCCTACGCCGTGTCCTGCCGCCACTGCACCGACCCGATTTGCGTGAAGAGCTGCATCGCGGGCGCGCTCCGGCAGGAGGACGGCGTGATACGGATAGACCGGGAGAAGTGCGTAGGCTGCCTCACATGCGTACTCGTGTGTCCCTACGGCGCGCTCGCGCCGGACGGGGACGGAGTCATGCAGAAGTGCGAGCTCTGCCTGCAAAACTCCTGCGGCGAGCCGGCGTGCGTCACCGGCTGCCCGAACAGGGCGATAGTCTACGAGGAGAGGTGACGGGATGAAGAGATATGTGATAATCGGGAACGGGACCGCCGCCGCGGGCTGTATCGAGGGCATCCGCTCCGTTGACGGCGACGGCGCGATAACCGTCGTATCGGAGGAGCGGCGCCCGGTCTACTGCCGCCCGCTGATATCCTACTTCCTCGAGGGCAAGACCACGCTTGAAAAGATGAACTATCGCCCGGACGACTTCTACGAAAGGAACGGCTGCGAGGTGCTGTACGGAAGAAAAGCCGTCCGCATCGACGCCGACGGGAAGACCGTCTCGCTCGACGACGGGTCGGTGCTTCCGTATGACGCGCTTTGCGTCGCCTCCGGCTCCTCGCCGTTCGTGCCCGCGTTTGACGGGCTTGAGACCGTGAAAAACCGCTTCGCATTTATGACGATGGACGACATGCTCGCGCTCGACGCTGCGGCGGACGAGAAGAGCCGCGTGCTCATAGTCGGTGCGGGACTCATAGGGCTGAAGTGCGCGGAGGGGCTTCACGGGCGCGTCGCGGAGATAACCGTCTGCGACCTCGCGCCGAGAGTGCTCTCGAGCATCCTCGACGACAGCGCCGCCGCACCGGTGGAGGAGTGTCTGAAAGAAAACGGCATACGCCTCATGCTTTCCGAGAGCGTCGCGCGCTTTGAAGGAAACCGCGCAGTCATGACCGGCGGCGGAACGGTGGAGTTTGACATTCTCGTCCTCGCGGTAGGCGTGCGCGCGAACAGCGGGCTTGTAAGTGAAGCCGGCGGGGAGACCGGTCGCGGCATAGTCGTCGACCGCTGCATGCGCACGAGCCTGCCGGAGGTTTTCGCCGCGGGGGACTGCACCGAGAGCGAGGACATATCCTGCGGGAAGAAAAAGGTAATGGCTATACTTCCGAACGCATACATGCAGGGACACTGTGCCGGCGTGAACATGGCGGGCGGAGACGAGACGTTTGACAAGGCCGTACCGATGAACTCGATAGGCTTCTTCGGCCTGCACATAATGAGCGCCGGGACCTGCTCCGAGGAGGACTCGGAGGTGTTCGAGGAAAAGACGGACTGCGGGCTGAAGCGATTCTATGTGAAGGACGGCCGCCTCGTCGGCTTTATCCTTGTGGGCGGCACGGAGAGAGCGGGCATATACACGTCACTTATTCGGGAGAGGACGCCGCTTTCAGAGGTGGACTTCGAGCTCCTGAAAAAAACCGCGACTACCGCCGCATTTTCTCACGAAACCCGCAGAAAAAAGTTCGGAGGTGTGGTATAATGACTGTGCTGGACGCAAACGGCCTCGACTTCAGGGCACTCGGTGAGCGGGTAAGAGCCGCCGAGGGCGACGTCGAGATAACAAACTGCTGCGGGCAGAGGTTCATCGGGGCCGGAATGTCCGCGAAAAGCATCGAAATAGGCGGCATCCCCGGAAACGCGCTCGGCGCGTATCTGGACGGCGCGGAGATAACCGTCCGCGGCAACGCGCAGGACGCCGTGGGAGATACGATGAACGGCGGAAGGATAGTCATTCACGGCAGCGTCGGAGACGCCGTCGGATACGCCATGCGCGGGGGAAGCATCTTCGTCCGGGGCAACGCCGGATACCGCGCGGGCATACACATGAAGGAGTATAAGGACAAGGTGCCGCTGATGGTAATAGGCGGCTGCACCGGGAGCTTCCTCGGGGAGTATCAGGCGGGCGGCGTCATCGTCGTCCTCGGACTCGGAGCAAACGGGCGGCGGATAGTCGGCAACTTCTCCTGCACGGGTATGCACGGAGGAAAGCTCTTCCTGCGCGGAGACGGGCGCGACGTGCTCTTTCCGGCGCAGGTGACGGCACGTCCCGCAGAGGAGGACGACCTGGCGGAGCTCCGGAAGTATGTCGGAGAATACTGCGAGCTCTTCGGTGCGGACGCGGAGGAGATACTTGCGTCTCCGTTTACCGTCGTCACGCCGGACAGCAAGAACCCCTACAAGCGCATGTATGTCTCAAACTGATGTAAAGAGAGGCAGGGCTATGAAATACACAAAACAGGAAGTTATCCAGTATGTGAACGAGGAGGATGTGAAGTTCATCCGCCTCGCGTTCTGCGACGTGTTCGGGAGACAGAAGAACATCTCGGTGATGCCGGGAGAGCTGCCGCGCGCGTTCGAGAACGGGATAACCTTTGACGGGTCCGCCGTGCGCGGATTCGGCGACGAGACGCATTCCGACCTGCTGCTGCACCCCGACCCGCACACGCTCGCGGTCCTGCCGTGGCGGCCGGAGCACGGGAGGGTCGTGAGGATGTACTGCACCGTGACCTATCCCTTCGGGCGTCCGTTTGAGTGCGACACACGCCGCCTGCTCATCCGCGCCGTCGAGGATGCGGAGAAGGCGGGTTACAGCTTTTCCTTCGGCGCAGAGCAGGAATTCTACCTCTTTATGCAGGACGAGAACGGCGAGCCGACGAAGATACCCTATGACCGCGCGGGATACATGGACCTTGCGCCGGACGACAAGGGGGAAAACATCCGCCGCGAGATATGCCTTACTCTTGAGAAGATGGGCATACGCCCCGAGCGCTCGCACCACGAGGAGGGACCGGGGCAGAACGAGATAGATTTCCGCTACTCCGACCCGCTTGCGGCGGCGGACGACGCCATGACCTTCCAGACAGTCGTGCGGACGGTGGCGCACAGGAACGGACTTGTGGCCGACTTCGGGCCGAAGCCGCTCGAGGATGCGCCGGGAAACGGCTGCCACATAAACATGTCTGTGAAGTCTAAGGACGGCTCGGACGTGCTGCCGGAGACGATAGCGGGCATACTCGCAAACGTCCGCTGCATGACCGCGTTCCTCAACCCGACCGGGGACTCCTACCGCCGCTTCGGGGGTCACAAGGCGCCGAAGTATATCTCCTGGTCGAGCGAGAACCGCTCGCAGCTCGTGCGCATACCGGCGGCGGAGGGCGAGTACCGCCGGGCGGAGCTCCGCTCGCCCGACCCGCTCTCGAACCCGTACCTTGCCTACGCGCTGATGATATATGCGGGGCTTCAGGGAATAGAGAGAAAGCTCGCGCTGCCGATGGTGGCGGATTTCAACCTCTATCAGGCGCCCGAGGAGACGCTTGCGGAGTTCGAGAAGCTGCCGGAGAGCCTCGACGAGGCACGCAGGGCGGCAGCGGAGAGCGAGTTTATAAGAAAGCATATACCGAAAGCCATTCTTGACATATACTGCGGCAAGTAGTCCGCGGCGGGTCGCGGGGCGTTTCGGACCGATGCGGAAAGGGGAGAGGAGATATGAGCCTGAAAG
This sequence comes from uncultured Clostridia bacterium, assembly GCA_947630675.1. Classification (GTDB taxonomy): domain Bacteria; phylum Bacillota; class Clostridia; order Oscillospirales; family JAAYOS01; genus CANRIN01. The sequence goes on from CANRIN010000032.1 coordinate 6,995, forward strand.
AACGCGTGTACAGCGTCCTTCTGGTCTCCGCGTCCGGAAACCTCAACTCCTCCGTGAAGTCCATGCTTCCCGAGACCTCCTACGACCCGGTGCGCGCCGTCCCGAGCGTCGGCGCGGCGCGGCGGGCCGCGGCCGAGCGCTCCTATGACTTCGTCATCGTCAACTCCCCACTGCCGGACGACGGAGGAATAGACTTTGCCGTCGACGCCTGCGAGCGGCAGGGCACGGTGGTGCTCCTGCTCGCGCGTGAGGACATCTATGACGAGGTGTACGACACGGCGGCAGGGCACGGGGTATTCCTGCTCCCGAAGCCGGTGTCCCGCTCTGCGTTCACGCTGGCGCTGGGTTGGATGACAAGCGCGCGGGAGAGGCTTCGTTCCCTTGAGCGCAAGGAGCTGTCCATCGGCGAGAAGATGGAGGAGATACGCCTTGTCAACCGAGCAAAGTGGCTCCTTATCGACCGTGAGAAGATGGACGAGCCCGCGGCGCACCGGTACATAGAGAAGCGCGCGATGGATATGTGCGTCCCGCGCCGCGCCGTCGCGGAGGAAGTGATAGGGCGCTACTCCGATTAGAGCCATACTTGACGAATACGCAAAGCCGCGCTTTGCAAATACTTAAAACAAACAGAGCCGTGAAGCACTGCTTCACGGCTCTGTCTTTTTAGCTTATATGCGCAGGAACGCGGCTATTTCAATGCGGACACCGCGTCCGTGATGGTCTTTTCACCGGCGTCCCGCCCGTAGCTCTCTATCTTTGCACGGCTGCGCGCGGCATACGTCAGACATCCTGCGCCGCCGATGCACCCGTCGGGACAGGCCATGCCCTCGATGAAGTTGGCGTCGAGCGTGCCGACGCGCTTCTTCAAGAGGGCGGCGCGGCAGGCCTCGATACCGTCGCAGGCTATGGGCTTCAGATCAAAGTCGATATTCTGTTCCGCAAGGGCCTGCTTTACGGCGGCCGAGACGCCTCCGCTTCTCGCAAAGCTTCTGCCGAAGTATGAGGCGTCGTCCGGCGCGGCGTCCTCAAGCTCCCCAAGGTCGATGTCCCGGCTGTCAAAGAGCGCCAGAAGCTCCTCAAAGGTGAGCACCGAATCGATATACGGCAGCACCTCTTCGCGGTGCATTTCCGCCTTTTTGGCGGTACACGGGCCGATGAACACCGTCATGGCCGACGGATCCCTCTCCTTTATGTACTTTGCTATCGTCGCCATGGGGGAGAGATTGTGGGAGATATGCTCCGCGAGGTCGGGAAATTCCGTTTTTACATATTCCACGAACGCGGGGCAGCAGGAGCTCGTGAGAAATCCCTTCTCCGCAAGCTCGCGCGCCTCCGCATGGGCGACCATGTCCGCGCCGAGCGCCGCCTCCACGACGTCGCTGAAGCCGAGCTCGCGCAGTCCGCTCATGACCTGCCCGAGCCGGACATATGCAAACTGACTTGCGACGGACGGCGCGACTATCGCATACAGCCTGAAGTTCCTGCCGGCGTCGCTCTTTTTCAGCATATCTATAACTTCAAGCATGAAGCTCTTGTCCATCATCGCGCCGAAGGGGCACTGGTTGACGCACGCGCCGCAGGCGATGCACTTGTCGCCTTCGATGACGGCGGCGTTGTCCTCGTCAAAGGATATGGCGTTCAGCCTGCATGCGCTCTGACACGGGCGCTTTCTGTTGATTATGGCGGTGTAAGGGCAGACCTTCGCACACTGTCCGCACTCGACGCACTTTGTCTTGTCGATATGGGCTATGCGGTTGTGGTCAAGGACAATGGCACCGCGCGGGCAGACCTCCATGCAGCGGTGAGCGAGGCATCCCCGGCAGGAGTCGGTTATCTCGTAGCCTGCGGCGGGGCATCCGTCGCAGGCTATGTCGATGACCTCGATGACGTTCGGGTCGCTTCTGTCTCCTCCCATGGCTATCTTTACGCGCTCGGCGAGGATCGCGCGCTCCATATAGACGCAGCAGCGCATTGTCGGCTTTTTTCCGGGGACTATCGTGTGGGGAATGTCGAGCATGTTTTCGAGAAGAGTGCCGTTCCACGCATGCCGCGCGACCTCGCGCCTGACCTGATACTTGAGGTACTGTATCTTGTTGTCAAATTTTCGCATTTCCTGCTCCCTTCCGATAAGATCTGTCGGCGGGCGTTACCGCTGTACCCGCCCGGAGCCGTCGCCCGAGGCGAGCTTTTCTACCTCCGCGACGGTGGCAAAGTTGAAGTCTCCCTCCACCGAATGCTTGAGCGCGGACGCCGCCACGGCAAACTCTATCGCGTCCGCATCGCTCCTGCCGTCGAGAAGAGAGTAGATGAGGCCGCCGGCAAAGCTGTCGCCGCCGCCGATGCGGTCGACGATGTGCAGGCTGTATCTCCTGGAGAAGCGCGCTTCGCCGCGCTGTGCGTCGTAGAGCATACCACTCCAGTCGTTGTCGGAGGCGGAACGGCTCTCTCGGAGGGTTATCGCGACCTTCTCAAACCCGAACCTCTCCGCAAGCTGCCGCGCAACGGAGATGTACCCCTCGCGGTTGAGTTCGCCCGCGGTGATGTCGGTCCTTTCCGCCTCGATGCCGAAGACGTCCTTTGCGTCCTCCTCGTTTGCTATGCAAAGGTCGACGTACCGGCAGAGCTGAGTCATGGCCTCGCGCGCCTCACTCCGCGTCCAGAGCTTTCCGCGGTAGTTGAGGTCGCAGGAGACCTTCACGCCCCTAGCCTTCGCGGCCTTGCACGCGTCAAGACATGCGGCGACCATGTTCGGCCCGAGCGCGGGGGTGATGCCGGTGAAGTGGAACCAGTCTGCGCCGTCGAATATCCGGTCCCACTCGAACTCGGAGGGCTCGGCCTCCTGGATGGCGGAGTGCGCGCGGTCGTAGATACAGACGCTCGGGCGCTGGCTTGCGCCCTTCTCGTTGTAGTAGATGCCGACGCGGTCGCCGCCGCGGACTATCTTAGTCGTGTCCACGCCGTAGCGGCGGAGCGAGTTGACGGCCGCCTGTCCTATGGCGTGAGCGGGGAGCTTCGTGATATATACCGAGTCAAGCCCGAAGTTTGCAAGCGACACCGCGACGTTTGCCTCGCCGCCGCCGAAGGTGAATTCGAGCGTGCTCGCCTGCACGAAGCGCTCGTAGTTGTAGGGCTGGAGGCGGACCATCAGTTCGCCGAAGGTGACGACCTTAGCCATTTTTCCGCGCCTCCTTCACTATCTCGCGGGACTTCCGGCAGAGCTCGGTTATCTCGTCCCAGCGTCCGCCCTCTATTAGGTCGGCGGACACCATGTAGCTTCCGCCGCACGCGCACACGACGGGCGAGGCCATGTACTCCGCGAGGTTTTTCAGAGATATGCCGCCGGTCGGCATTATCCGGAACATCGGGAAGGGCGCGCTCATCGCCTTTATCTTGGCAAGCCCGCCGGACTGCTCGGCGGGGAAAAACTTCAGCACCTTCAGCCCGAGCTTGAAAGCGGTGTGGTAGTCGGTCGGCGTGGTGCAGCCGGGATAGACCGGGATGCCCTTCTTTTGGCAGTACAGAACTATCTCCGGGTCGAGGCCGGGCGTGACGATGAACTTTGCACCCGCCGCCGCAGCCTCGTCTACCTGCTCCGTCGTGAGGACGGTGCCTGCGCCGACGAGCATGTCGGGGCAGGTCTCCGCCATTATGGCTATTGCCCGCGCCGCGCCCTCCGCGCGGAAGGTCACCTCCGCCACAGGCACGCCGCCCGCGAGAAGCGCCCGCGCGAGCGGGGCTGCGTCCCGCTCGGGGTTCGCAAGCTTTATCACCGGCACGACGCCGGTCTCGGTTATCCTCTCGGAAACATTGTCCATATCAAATGACCTCCGTCCGTAATTGTTTCGTCCCCGCGCGCTCAGACGCCGGAGTAGGCGGAGAAGCCTCCGTCGATAGGTATGCAGACGCCGGTGATGAAGCTCGCGGCGTCGTTATTCAGAAGGAAGAGCACCGCGCCCGCGAGCTCCTTCTCGCTGTCGCCGAAGCGCCCCATCGGCGTCGCGGCAAGTATCTTGCCGGTGCGAGCTGTTGGCGTGCCGTCCGGATTGAAAAGAAGCGACGCATTCTGCTTTGTCGAAAAGAAGCCGGGAGCTATCGCATTGACGCGTATCCCTGCTTTAGAGAAGTGAACTGCGAGCCACTGCGTGAAGTTGGACACCGCCGCCTTCGCGCCGGAATATGCGGGGATCTTCGTGAGCGGTGTGTAGGCGTTCATCGAGGAGATGTTGAGGATGTTGCACCCCTCGCGCCCGACCATCTGCCGCGCGAACGCCTGGGTGGGTATCAGCGTGCCGATGAAGTTGAGGTTGAACACGAACTCCACGCCGTCCTTGTCGAGGTCGAAGAAGCTCTTTGTCTCGCCGTCGAGGTCGCCCGGCTCGAAGTACTCCCTGTCGGTCGTGGCGCGCGGGTTGTTGCCGCCCGCGCCGTTTATGAGTATGTCGCAGGGGCCGAGGTCGCGTAGCACCGCGTCCGCCACCGCGTAACAGACCTTGCGGTCGAGCACGTTGCACTCATACGCCTTGGCGGCGCCGCCCTCGGCGCGTATCTCCTCCGCAAAGCCCTCCGCCGCGGGAAGGTTGAGGTCGAGGAGCGCGACCTTCGCGCCGGCTCTCGCGAGCACCTTTGCAAACGACGAGCAGAGCACGCCGCCCGCACCGGTCACGACCGCGACCTTGCCGGTGAGGTCTGTGTTGAGAACATTTTTCTGCATACGGTTTTCCTCCTTACGATATTCGTTTTGCGCGGACGCGGCTTTTCAGGCGCGCCTCGCGGCCTTTTCCCACGCCTCAAAGAGGCCGTTGATATACGCCGCGCCGAGCGCGCGGTCGTAGAGTCCGTAGCCGGCCTTGCCGGTCTCGCCCCATATCATCCTGCCGTGGTCCGGGCGGACATATCCGTCAAAGCCGCTCTCCACAAGAGCCCTTACGATCTCGCTCATGTCGAGGTCGCCGCACGCCGAGAGGTGGCCGCTCTCCTCGAAGCTCCCGTCCTCTAGGACGCGCACGTTGCGTATGTGCATAAACCCTATCCGTCCCATCGAGGCGTACTTTCGCACCATTGCCGTGACGTCGTTTGACTTCGTACACCCGAGCGAGCCGGTGCAGAGGCAGAGCGAGTTTGCGGGACTGTCCACTATCGAGAGATAGCGGTCGATATTTTCCTCGCAGGTGACGACGCGGGGAAGTCCGAATATGGGGTAGGGCGGATCGTCCGGGTGGAGCGCCATCGTGACGCCGCACTCCTCCGCCACGGGTATGACCTTCTTCAGGAACACCTCGATGTTCTTCCACAGTCCCTCCTCGCCGAGCTCGCCGTAGGCGCGGATGAGGCCGCGCACCTCGTCCTGAGTGTAGCTCGCGTCCCAGCCGGGGAGGTGGATGTCGTCCGTGAGCGGGTCGAGCCCGCGGAGCTGATCCCAATACATGACAAGGCTCGTCGAACCGTCCGGCGCGGTTTTGTCAAGCTGCGTCCGCGTCCAGTCGAACACCGGCATGAAGTTGTAGGTGACGCACTTCACGCCGTATTTGGCGCAGCGGCGGATGTTCTCGCAGTACGCCTCTAAGTGCGCGTCCCGCTTTTCGGTGCCGAGCTTTATGTCCTCGCTCACGGGAATCGACTCCACGACGTCGAAGACGAGGCCGTTTTCCTCGCACTGCTCCTTGAGCCGCGCGAGCGACGCCTCCGGCCAGACCTCGCCGGGCTTCACGTCATAGACGGCGGACACCACCGAGCGCATGCCCGGTATCTGTCGTATGTATCGAAGCGGTATCGGGTCGCTCTCCCCGTACCATCGGAATGAAAGCTTCATAGACAGACCTCCCTTGTATACGAATGTATTGTAACTATTATAACACCCGCGCGGAGCATTTTCCATATATGCAGGGGCTCAAAACGGAAAAATTTGAAAAATTGCAAAAAAGTTGTCCCCCGGAGGCGGGGTATTTTCATTTATAGAATATAGGGGTAGAATAGTCTCAAAAGTTTTTGAAGGGAGGGCGTTTCGATGACAACGGAAGAGCTTCGGTTAGTCGAGGCGCTCTACCGCAGAATGTACGACCGCCTGATGCGCTACGCTCTTGAGACGCTCGGAGACGCGGCGAGGGCGGAGGACGTCGTGCAGAACACCTTCGAGCTCGCCTGTCTGAACGTCCCGGCGCTTATCCGTCATCCCGCGCCGGAGGGGTGGGTGTTCGTGACCTTCCGCAACCTTGTGAGGACGTCGGCAAAGGAGCGCGCGGGGGATATCATGTTGCTCGAGCGGCTGCAAAGCCGCGCGGCGGCAAGCGAGGGCGAGCGCGTGTACAGCGACGAGACCGACCCCGACATCCTCTACGGCGACCTGTCGGAGCTGCCGGAATACCGCCTCCTGCGCGGCTATGTGGACTGCGGCAGGACGGTGGCGGAGCTTGCAGAGACGATGGGTATATCCGCAGAAGCCTGCAAAAAGCGGCTCCAGCGGGCAAGGAACCGACTGAGAAGGTATTTCAAAGAGTGACGGAAAGGAGGCATATCCGTGAAGGAATACTACCGCAGCAAGAGCTCAGACGAGCTGAAGGCGCTTCTCCGCGCGGACGCCGGAGCGGACTCGGGCAGAGCGCTCGAGCCGGAGGAGGCGTGGGAGATCCTCGCTGCGCTCGACGACAAGGAACCGTCTCCGGAGACGGTATACACGCCGGCGGACGCCGCGTGGGAGCGCTTCCGGCGGAGTTACCTAGAGCCGATGGAGCGCAGGACGGCCGCCGAGACGCTGCCGCCGTCGCTGCGCCGCCCGCCGAGGCGGCGGCCGGCGTGGGCGCGGAGCGTCGGAGGGTCGAATATCAAGGCTGCCGCGGCGGCGCTGATAACAGCGGCGCTCATATCCGCCGCTTCGGTGTCGGCGTATGCCGCCGGAGCGGACGCCCGCGCCGCCGTGCCGTGGGAATACGAGGCAGCGGAGGACTCCAGCTGTGAATTTGAGCACGCAAGCTTGCAGAGCGCGCTATATTTCCTCGGCGTCTCCGACCTGTCTGCGCCGAAGGCGCTGCCCGAAGGGTTCGTCTGCACCGGCGCTCGGACCGTAAATACGCGGATACGCAGCGTGCTCCTCCTGCGCTGTTCCGGTGACGGCGGCGCGGAGATAACGATGAGCGTCGCGGTGTCCGGCGAGGGCGTCGGGAGCGCCTTCCCAAAGCGGAACGGCGCGCTGAAGAAGTATATCCCGGACGGAGACGTGCCCGTCAGCTACCTTGTCGGCGCTTCCGGCGGCTCGTCAGAGGCGTACTGGAAGGACGGGAGATACGAGTGCGCGCTGTACGGCGAATGTTCGCTTGAGGAGCTTGAGAAAATGCTTGATTCGATAGAAAAGACGCCGCCGTATCCGGCGGACAGCGGGAGGTGAAAGGATGGGAGCAAAATTTTCACTCAAAGTGCTTCTCCGCTCGCCGATAAAGACTTTCGTGACCTTCCTGCTGCTCGCGGCGGTGAGTGCGGCGTTTGTCAGCAGGGGAGCCGAGTTTGTGACGACGCTCCGCGCCGTCGGCTCGGCGGAGGGATACTACAGGGCCGGCGGAACGATACGCGCCACACAGGAAAGCTACGAAGGTTACGCGCTGTATTCGCCGGAGTTTTTCCCGGAGTTCATGCCGCTCACGCAGGAGGCGGTGGACTTGGTGCGAAACTCAAAGTATGTGGAGCGGAGCGAGGTGCGCCGCACGGCAGGCGGCAGAACATCGGACGAGTATTTCGACGTAGCAGAACAGCCGCTCTATGAGGCGGCCACGGACGGAAGCGGTGAACTGCTGGGCGACGATCTGCGCGGGTGCGCGGCGGTGCTCATAGCGTCCTGCACGGACGTGAGCCGCGGGACGGTGACACACCTCGACGGCGGGGAGACGCCGGGCCATCTCGACGCCGAGATAAAGGTCGAGGAGCTTATAGCGGGGATGCCGCAGTGGAACGGTGAGGGAAGGGAGCTTGTCTTAAAGTCCTTTGCCCGGGACTGGAAGGAATCGGAGACGTGGTTTTCCGACCCGGAGGTGTCCGAATGGGGCGAGTACAGCGTGGATAACTCCGCCATAGTCGACCAGATAGTGCCGGGACACCGATACTTTTTGGTCGTGGAGGCGGAGAGCATAGGTCAGCGTCCGGCTTCGGACGAGAGAAAGCTGAGCATGAAGGTGGACTATCCGCTGATAGACCTGACGCGCCTTGAGGAGGAGCACGGCACGGACGACTGGCGCGCGGCGCTCGCGGACCCGGAGAAGTACGGGCTTGTCGAGTTCAAAGGCTCCAACAGTTACCCTTCCACGCGGGAGATAAAGGACAAACAGCTCGTCCCGGTCGGGACCTACATGGAGCGGCTGAGCTTCAACGCGCACACGCAGGAGCTCGTCTACATCGGGGACATGGCGAACCTCATGCGCTTCCGGGACGGCAAGGAGTACATCACGGAGGGCAGGGCGCTCGGACCCTCGGACAGCGGGAACGTCTGCGTCGTGAATGCGCTGTGGGCGCAGCAGAACGGGCTCGCGGTGGGAGACAGCATGGAGTTCACGGTGAGCGCGGACACGATGATGCACAGCGGAAAGCTGTTCGCGCGCCGTCTGCCCGTCGTGGACGGGTACATGCCGGACGTCGCCTTTCTTGAAATACAGGCATACAGCGACCTCGGCCTCGAGCCGGTAAAAGAGACCTTTGAGATAGTCGGTTTGTGGGCGGACAGCATCACGTCGCTCCGCGAGCGCGACCCTTACGCATACCCGATAAACACGGTGTTTCTGCCCGAGGACGCGTACCCGTGGCCGGACGGCGTGGAGCAGCCGCTGATGCCCTCGACCTTCAGCTTTACGCTGAAGCGCCCGGGGGACGCGGAGAAGATAGAGGACGAGCTTTCGCAAGAACTCGCGGAGCTCGGGTATGAGCTTGTGATAGACGACATGGGCTACGCCGGGGCGCGCCATTCGCTCGAGATGATGAAGACGTCGGCGCTCGTCGGATTTGCCGCCATGAGCGGGGCGCTCATGATTGCCCTCGCGGTCACGGTCTACCTCTTTATCACGCGCAGAAAGCAGGACTATGCGGTGATGCGCGCAATGGGAACGTCGGTGCGCTGCGCGAATATGTCGCTCCTTACGGGACTGGCGGTGCTAGCGGCAGCGGCGGTATGCGTCGGATGCGCGGCGGCGACGGTCATAACTCGTGACGCCGGAGCGGAGCTCGCCGCGCGGCTTATGGAGATAACCGGAGAGGACGTCCGCGCGTCGCTCTCGTATCTGACGGTGTGTGCGTTCGGCGCGGGCGAGCTCGTCCTGCTGATGCTCACTGCGGCGTTCGGACTGCGCCGCGTCGGCAGAAAGCCGCCGCTTGAGCTGCTTCAGGGCGAAAAATAACGGAGGGGGAAAGGAAAATGGCAGTCATTTCGCTTAAAAACGTGACCTACAGCTACAAAGGCGCGGCAAAGCCCGCCGTGAACTCGGTATCCTGCGAGTTTGAGGCGGGAACGTTGTACGCCGTCGTCGGCCCGAGCGGGTCGGGCAAGAGCACGCTTCTCGCGCTGCTCGCGGGGCTCGACCTGCCCGACGAGGGCGAGGTCCTGTTCGGCGGGGAGAATATCGCGGCGCTCGACCTCGACCTCTACCGCCGCGAGTACATTTCAATGATCTTTCAGGCGTTCCGGCTGTTCCCGCTGCTCACCGCCCTCGAGAATGTGTGCTATCCGCTCGAACTTGTCGGCGTAAAGAGCGCGGAGGCAAAGCAGAGGGCGCGGGAGCTGCTTGCAGGCGTCGGCATAACCGAGGAGGAGATGCGGCGGTTCCCCGCAAACCTCTCCGGCGGACAGCAGCAGCGCGTCTCGATAGCGCGGGCGCTCGCCTCCGGCGCGAAGGTCATACTTGCCGACGAGCCCACCGGCAACCTCGACGTCGAGAACACACGCACGATCATAGACATCCTCGCCTCGCTCGCGGACGAGCAGAACTACTGTGTGATAGCCGTCACTCACGACGCTGAGGTGGCGGACATGACCGACGTCGTCTACCGTATGAAGGACGGTGTGCTTACGCGCGAGAGGTGATATGATGGTGATGAAGTATGTTCTGCGGCATATCCCGCGCGCGCCGGTGAGGAGTCTGCTTTCGCTCCTGCTTGCGGCGGCGCTCACGGCCTCGCTCGGGCAGTTTATTGCGATAGTTCGCTCCAACCGCGCGCTCGTGGCTGAGATGTATGACACGGCGGAGGTGTACGCCTCGCCTGCGAACCGTTCCGGGGTGGTCGTGACGAATATCCCGTATGGCGCGGTCGACCTCCTGCTCTCGGCGGACTTCTCGAGCGGATTCTACGGCGAGTCGACGGGTCAGTGTTACTGGGTGACGCCGGCGCTTGAGGACGGCGCCTGTGTGATGTACGCCACGACCGACCCGGAGCTTTTCGGCAGAGCCGCCGGACTGACCTACGCCGAGGGCTACGACGCGGAAGTGTTTGCCGCGTCGCGTGACAACGTGTGTTTTCTCAGCGAGGCGGCGCTTGAAAATCTCGGACTGGGGCTGGGGGACACGGTAAATCTCAGCGGCGCGGAAGAGTCTCTCCGTCGGATATATGCGAATATATACGGCGACGCTTTCATGGAGGGGGCGAGGTTTACCGTCATAGGCTCCTTTAGGACGGGGCTCGGCGACTACGACGTCCTTATGCCGTGGGGAACGGTAAAGCGGATCTACGGCAGATTCTATCCCGGGGCTGAAGACGGAGACGGCACGGTGCAGACGGCGGTGCAGTTCCGCGTGAGAAACGACCTGCTGCGCGACGAGCACGCTTACCGAGACATGCCGAACGAGCTGCTTGCAAAGTCGTCGTCGCAGAGCATTTCGACGCTCACGCTCCGCGTCTTTGACGACGAGGTACAGAACGTCATTAAGCCGCTTGAGGAGAACACCGACCTGCTCGAGCTGCTGCTTCCGTTCGTCGGCGCGGCAGTCGTCGTGGTAGGCGCGGCGATACCGGGGCTCGTAATATTGCAGTCCTCGAAGGAGGCGGCGACGATGCGCGCGCTCGGCACGGCGCGCAGGCGGGTTATGACCATGCTAGTGTGCGAGCAGATGCTTCTCACGCTCACGGGGCTTGCGCTCGGCGTATTCGTCCTCCTCGCGGCGCACGGATTTGAGCATGAGACGGCGGCGCAACTCGCCGGAGCTTACGGATACTTCGCGGCCTGCGCGCTGCTGTCTGCGGCGGTATGCCTTGCGGCGTCGGCGTTCGTGAGCTCCGGGAGCGCGCTGAAGCTCTTACAGTCCAAGGAGTGAAACGGAGGAACGGAATATGAAGAAGCTCGTCGTGTTTGTTCTGATATTCGCGCTTGCGCTTCAGACGGCGGGATGCGCGGAAAAAACGTCCGGGATGTCGGAAGTCCCGTCGGCAGAGGTGAGCTCTGCGGCGGGGGAGACCACGCCGGGGGAAGCCGACCCGTTGGAGGGACAAAGCTCCGAGCCGGGCCTGAGCGTGGCGGAGATATACGACCACCGCCTGACGGTGGTGACCGATTCCATGCTTATGAGCTGGCTCCTCCAGGAGCAGATAGACGGCCATCCGTCTCCCGGACTGTGTGTAGATGCGGAGGACATGAGCGGATTCCACTTCTACCTGTACAAATATCTGCCGGAACTCAAGGTGATAGCGATAGTAATAAGGACGGAGGGATGGGAGGACGTCTTTTTTTCGACGGGTACCGCGGAGGAGCTGGAAATGGACGCGGACATACAGCCGCCGGAGGCTCTTGACGAGCTTGACACCCCGCTTGACGACGAACAAATGGGCGATTTGAAAGCTTTCTGCGAGGACACCGGCGGACTCGTTGCGTTTATATCCGAGGTGCCGCGACCCGCACCGTCGGGAGAGTAAAGGAATGCGCCGTGCGGCGCTGAACACCCCGCAGTCTCACACAAAATACGTTGACACTCCCGATAAATTGTGGTAAACTTTTCTAAAAAGTATGAAGCGCGCGGCAGGATCGCGGCGAACAAACAATGTTGAGAGGAGCGTCAGGGTTATGTCAAGGCTGGAAAAGGTCAAATTCACGTTCTCGCCGGAGAGCTTTCAGGGCGAGATAAAGCACGTCGGGATAGTGGGGACATTCCTGTTCTACAACAGCAACCTCACCGGCAACACCTGCGAGACCGGCATGGGCGACAACAAGGAGTTTTTCCCGCCCCACATGTACAAAGAGGGCATGGAACGCATAGGAATGAGCTACTACCAGGAGATGGAGCTTTGCGACGGGGTCTATACCGTCGAATTCATGCTCCCTCCCGGACTGTACAACTACCGCTTCGCCGTTAATGCGGAGCTCGAGGAGGGCGAGCCGGACTTCCGCAGCGGAAAGTTCCCGGCAGTGGGCAGTGACGGGAAGATGCACATCCTCTCGAAAGATACAGTGTATATGCCCGACCCGGCAAATCCTCCGATGATACCGACCGTCACCGGCGCGCAGGCGGAGAGCGTCCGCGTTGTCGGTACCTGTGCCGACCTGCCGTGGCTCCCCGGCGTGCCGGAGGAGAAGCGCGGCACCGTCACCTACGTCTCCTATTCCGATGTGGACGGCAAGCCGCAGTCGCTCGGCGTGTACCTCCCCGCTGGCTACGACCGCACGAAGACCTATCCCGCTGTGTTCGTCTCGCACGGCGGCGGCGGAAACGAGGCCGACTGGTTCCACCAGGGCGGCATCCATTGGAATATGGATACCCTCATAGCCGAGGGAAAGACCGAGGAGGCCATACTTGTCACGATGAACAACTCGGTCTACGGGTGGGACTTCGAGAAGATAGCAAAGAACCTCTACGAGTGCGTCATCCCGTTTGTCCGTAAGCTGTTCCCGGTATCCTGCGACCCAATGAAGAACGCCTTCTGCGGTCTCTCGATGGGCAGTATGACGACGCTCTACATGTACATGCACCACAACACTGCCTTCCACTACTACGGCGCTTTCAGCGGCGGTATAGCGGGCGGCGAGCACTTCTCGCTCGACGACCCGAACCTCATGCAGAGGATGCTGCTCATTGGCTGCGCGGAGGAGGACATCGCGTGGAACTTCCGCGAGATAGGCGTTCCTCCGACGATAGACGAGCTTGAGAAGAAGGGCGTTCCGCACGTCACCTACTTCGTCCCCGGCGGGCACGACTGGTACTGCTGGCCGCAGATGTTTACCGAGTTTGCAAAGAATACTCTTTGGAAATAAAGCACTTTTCGCGGCGAAGCCCCGCAACCAAGCGGGCAGAGCCCGCACCGCATAGCGGGGAAGTTCCGCGTCCAAGTGGGCAAAGCCCACCCCCATCTAGCGGGGAAGCCCCGCGGGCATACGCGGGGCGGGCCCCGCGTCCCATCAGCGGGCAGAGCCCGCGACCACTTTACTTATACGAAGTAAAACTTCGAGGTATTATTCAGAACCTAGAGGTTCCGACACCTTCGCGGGGCTGTGCCGCCCCGCGCCCCTGCGTTACTTTTTGCTCGCGCAAAAAGTAACCAAAAACGCGCTTAAGGGAGAGGGCGGAGCCCTCTCCCTTAATAAACCCTCTCCCTATACAGACACACAACCGCAAC
>CANRIN010000033.1 GCA_947630675.1 uncultured Clostridia bacterium
GAAAATCACCCGCGCCTACCGTCTGCCCTGCAAATATGTCATACACACCGTCGGCCCGCGCTGGCATGACGGCAGCAGCGGCGAGCGCGAGCTCCTCGCCTCCTGCTACCGCAGGTCGCTCGCTCTCGCAAAGAAACACCGGTGCGAGACCGTCGCCTTTCCGCTTATATCGTCCGGTGCGTTCGGCTTTCCGAAGGACGCGGCGCTGAGGACCGCGATAGATACCATAAGCGGCTTTCTGCTTGAAAACGACATGACCGTCTATATAGTCGTTTACGACAAGGACGCGTACCGCATAAGCGAGAAGCTTTTCAACGACATCAGCGAGTTCATCGACGACAACTACATCGCGCAGCACACGGATCTTCGCCGGGAACAGCTGCGGGGCATCCCATTTTTCAATATGCCCCAGGCTGCCATGCCCGCGGCTCCGAAGGAATACACGGAGACCTACAGCGTCTCCGCAGGCACCGCTCACAGCGCCTCCACGCTCGACGAAGCGGTGGGCATGATAGACGAGAGCTTTTCGGAGATGCTGCTCCGCAAGATAGACGAGCGCGGCATGACCGACGCGCAGTGCTACAAGAAGGCCAACATCGACCGGAAGCTGTTTTCAAAGATACGCGGCGACAGGAATTACCGGCCGAGCAAGCCCACGGTGCTGGCCTTTGCGATAGCTCTCGAGCTTCCGCTCGAGCAGACGCGCGAGATGCTGATGAAGGCCGGATTTGCCCTCTCGCACAGCAACAAATTCGATATCATAGTGGAGTTCTTCATCAGCCGGGGAAATTACAACATCTTCGAGATAAATGAGGCGCTGTTTGCGTTTGACCAGAGCCTTCTCGGCGCGTAGGCGGGTCTTTCCGCCGGCTCCTCGCGTGAAGCGCGCCGTCTCACCGCCGCAAATGAGGGCGCATTTGTCGGGAAAATGATTTGTCGCCTGCTGGGCGACCATGCGCCCGGCAGGTATCCGTATAATAGTGACTGTAAGGCGAAGGCGGCCGCGGGCCGCACACCGAACAGCCACTATTTTTTACGGAGGTGCTTCACATGAAGAAGGATCTGACAGAACTCGTATTTATACTCGACCGCAGCGGCTCCATGAGCGGACTTGAAGCGGACACCGTAGGCGGCTTCAACTCCATGATAGCAAAGCAGAAGCGGGAAGCGGGCGAGGCGCTCGTCTCCACCGTGCTTTTTGACGGAGTAAGCGAGGTGCTGCACGACCGTGTCGACCTGAAGCAGATCGCTCCCCTCACCGAGAAGGACTACTTCGTGCGCGGATGCACGGCTCTGCTCGACGCCATCGGCGGGGCGATACATCACATCGGCAACGTCCACAAGTACGCGCGGAAGGAGGACGTGCCGGAGCACACCCTGTTCGTCATCACGACGGACGGCATGGAGAACGCCAGCCGCCGCTACTCCGCCGAAGACGTCAGGCGCATGATAGAGCACCAGAAGTCGAAGTACGGCTGGGAGTTCATCTTCCTCGGGGCGAACATCGACGCCGTGGAGACGGCGAGGAGCTTCGGCATAGCCGAGGACCGCGCCGCAAACTATCACAGCGACAGCCGCGGCACAAAGCTGAACTACGAGGTGCTGAGCGAGGCAGTCTGCGCCGTCCGGGCCTCCCGTCCGCTCACCGGAGAGTGGAAGCAGCGCATCGACCGTGACTTCCGCGAGAGGAAAAGCGAGGACAAGTGAGCGCCGGCGCGGCATGGTTTCGCTGCAATCATAGCTCGTTGAGGAAAACGAAGCTCTCATTTTTACGGGAAACAGAGAAGGAGCGCGGCATCGCATATGCCGCGCTCCTTCATTTTCAAAGCCTCGCAGAGCTTCGCGCCGCCAGGCGCGCTCCAATCTCCGACTGCTGCACTTTTGTCTCCCCAGAAACTCACCCGGTTGGACGACAGATTTGTTTGATACAGAGTGTCGCCCTGTTCTGGGGGGCATGGTTGTGTGTCTGTATCGGGAGAGGGTTTATTAAGGGAGAGGGCTTCGCCCTCTCCCTTAATCGCGTTTTTGGCTACTTTTTGCGCGAGCAAAAAGTAGCGCAGGGGTGCGGGGCGGCACAGCCCCGCGAAGGTATCGGAACCGCCAGGTTTCGAATAAAACCTCGAAGTTTTACTTCGTACAAGTAAAGAGGTCGCGGGCTCCGCCCGCTGATGGGACGCGGGGTTGCCCCCGCAGATTCCCGCGGGGACTTCCCCGCTGGATGGGTGTGGGCTCTGCCCGCTTGGTCGCGGGGGTCGCCCCGCGGATACCCGCGGAGTCTTCCCCGCTATACGGGTGCGGGCTTTGCCCACGATTTGCAGCGACAAGCGACTGTTATGCCGCGAGCTTTGCCAAAATCTCCCGCTCGAAGAAGCTCTTTACCTCGGTCTTCTCCACCGAGTGGACCGCGCCGTCCACCGTGACATTCACACCGGCGGTGCAGTTACCCATGCAGAAGGCGGCGGAGACGCGCACCCTGTCCTCAAGGCCGTTCTCGCGTATCAGATATTGAAGCTCCTCGAGCACCCCCGCGGCGCCCTTCAGGTGGCAGGAGCTCCCTATGCAGACGGTCACATTCATACTCACATGTAGTCCGTGACATTGACCCAGCCGAGCAGGAACTCGCGCTCCTCCGGCTTGCCCTTGACCGTCTGAGAAGCGGCAACTATCGGCAGCCACTTCTGGACGTTCTCACGCGGCATGTCGCTCTTGCGGCAGAAGATATCGAGATACTTCTCGGCGTTCTGGATGTCCCCCGCGAGCCAGAACAGCAGATAGGTGCGGGCGGCGTCCGCCGCGCCGTCTCCCTGAGTGACGTGCGCCCAGTCGATGATGTATGCCTCGCCGTCCTTGTCGCTGATTATGACGTTCGAGGGATTGAAGTCGCCGTGCAGGACCTCGCGGTGGCTCGGCATTCCGTCGAGGCGGACGTTGAGGTCGTAGCGGAGCTCCGCGTCGAAGTTCGTCTCGGCTATTTTGCGGCGCATCTTGTCCTTGTGGCGGGTGAGGAGCCGGCAGCTGTGCGACTGTATCTCGAGTTGGGTATCGACGAGCCGCTCGAGGTAGGCGTCGGTCTTTTCGGGATTTTCCTGCATCAGCTCCGCCAGCGTCTTGCCCGCAACGTACTCCATGACTATCGCCCACTTGCCGTCGATATTCGCGACCTCGAGGAGCTTCGGGACGCGAAGTCCCGCCTCCTCGATACGGGCGTGGTTCAGCGCCTCATTGAGAACGTCCGACTTGGCGTATCCCTCGCCGAAGACCTTTATCTTCTTGCCGTCCTCCTGATAGATGCTCTTCCCTCCGTCGCTGTAAATAAGATTGTCGAGCTTCATTTTGCTTCCTCCTCCCCATAGTATGCCGCAAGATACATCTGCTTTATCTCGCTTATGAGCGGATAGCGCGGGTTCGCGCCGGTGCACTGGTCGTCAAACGCCTGCTCGCACATCTCGTCGAGCCTCGCAAGGAAGTCCTGCTCGTCCACGCCGTACTCGCGTATCGTCTTCTTTATTCCTATCGCGGCCTTCAGCTCCTCGAGCTTTGCGATGAGATTTTCGAGGCTCTCGTCGTCGTCCTTGCCGGCGATGCCGAGGAACTGCGCTATCTCGGCGTACCGCGCCTTGGTGTGCGGATATGCGTACTGCGGGAAGGTGCCCATCTTCGGCGGGACCTCCTCCGCGTTGAAGCGGAGGACGTGGCTTATCATCAGTGCGTTCGCGATACCGTGGGCTATGTGGTGGAACGCGCCGAGCTTGTGCGCCATCGAGTGGCAGACGCCGAGGAAGGCGTTCGCGAACGCCATGCCCGCCATAGTGGACGCGTCCGCCATCTTCGCGCGCGCCTCCGGGTCGGAGGCGCCGTTATTGTAGGCGCGCGGCAGATAGTCGAATATCGTCTTTATCGCCTTGAGGGCTATGCCGTCGGTGTAGTCGGTCGCCATCATCGAGGCGTAGGCCTCGAGTGCGTGGGTCATGGCGTCTATGCCGGAGGCGGAGGTGAGGCCGCGCGGCATGGTCATCATCATGTCCGCGTCGACTATCGCCATGTTCGGCAGGAGCTCGTAGTCCGCGAGCGGGTACTTCACGCCGGTAGTCTCGTCGGTGATGACGGCAAACGGCGTCACCTCCGAACCGGTGCCGGCAGAGGTGGGCACGGCTATGAAATACGCCTTCTCGCCCATCTTCGGGAACTTGTAGACGCGCTTGCGGATGTCCACAAAGCGCATCGCCATATCCATGAAGTCCGCCTCGGGATGCTCGTAGAGCACCCACATTATCTTGCCCGCGTCCATCGCGGAGCCGCCGCCGACGGCGATGATGCAGTCCGGCTCAAACGCGGTGAGCACCTCCGCGCCCTTCTTCGCGCTCGCGAGCGACGGGTCGCTCTCCACCTCGAAGAAGGTGGAGTGGACGATGCCCATCTCGTCGAGCTTGTCGGTTATCGCCTTGGTGTAGCCGTTCTTGAAGAGGAAGCTGTCGGTGACGATGAAGGCGCGCTTCTTGCCCATGTCGCGGAGCTCGTCGAGCGCGACCGGCAGACAGTGCGGCTTGAGGTAGACCTTCTGGGGCGTGCGGAACCAGAGCATATTCTCTCTCCTTTCGGCGACTGTCTTGATGTTCAGCAGGTGCTTGACGCCGACGTTTTCGCTCACCGAGTTGCCGCCCCACGAGCCGCAGCCGAGCGTGAGCGACGGGGTGAGCTTGAAGTTGTAGAGGTCGCCGATGCCGCCGTGCGAGGACGGGGTGTTCACGACGACGCGGCAGGTCTTCATCCGCGAGGCGTAGAGGTCCACAAGGTCGTGGTGGTTCTGCGTGTCGACGTAGAGCGAAGCGGTGTGGCCGTAGCCGCCGTCCTCAACGAGGCGCTCCGCCTTAGCGCACGCATCGTCAAAGTCCTTCGCCCTGTACATGGCGAGCACCGGGGAGAGCTTCTCGTGCGCGAACTCCTCGCGCATCGACACGTCCTCGACCTCGCCTATCAGTATCTTCGTGTTCTCCGGAACTTCGACGCCCGCGAGCGCCGCTATCTCCGGCGCGCGGCGGCCGACTATCTTGGAGTTCACGGCGCCGTTTATCACTATCGTCTTTCTGACCTTCTCGAGCTCGTCCTTCTCAAGGAAGTAGCAGCCGCGCGCCGCAAACTCGCTCTTTACCGCGTCGTAGATCTCATCGGCAACAATTACCGACTGCTCGGAGGCACAGATCATGCCGTTGTCGAATGTCTTCGAGTGGATTATCGAGCTCACCGTGAGGAGTATGTCCGCGCTCTTGTCGACCACGGCGGGGACGTTGCCCGCGCCGACGCCCACCGCAGGCTTGCCGGACGAGTAAGCGCTTTTGACCATGCCGGGGCCGCCGGTGGCGAGGATTATGTCCGCCTCGCGCATGACGGTCTGGGTCATCTCGAGGGTGGGCATATCTATCCAGCCGATTATCCCCTCCGGCGCGCCGGCGGCGACCGCCGCCTCAAGCACGACCTTCGCCGCGGCGATGGTGCACTTGCGGGCGCGGGGATGCGGGCTGAAGATTATACCGTTGCGGGTCTTGAGCGCGAGCAGCGACTTGAATATCGCCGTCGAGGTCGGGTTCGTTGTCGGTATGACCGCCGCTATGACGCCGATAGGCTCGGCATAGCGGGTGACGCCGTAGGCATCGTCCCGCTCTATCACGCCGCAGGTCTTCTCATGGCGGTACTTGTTGTAGATGTATTCGGCGGCAAAGTGGTTCTTTATCACCTTGTCCTCCATCACGCCCATTCCGGTCTCCTCCACCGCCATCTTTGCGAGCGGTATGCGGGCGCGGTTTGCGGCGGTGGCGGCGGCAAGGAATATCTTATCCACCTGCTCCTGAGTGTAGGAGGCGTACTCACGCTGTGCGGCGCGCACCGAGGCGATCGCTTCGGTAAGGCGCTCGGGCGTATCTACCACCGGGTATGTCTTCTTTCCTTTCATGGGATCCCTCTTTCTGCCGTACACACGGCCGGGTCAGATTGATAAAAATTTAACGAACTGTTTGACTATGACAATTATATCACCCGCCGTTCCGATTGTACAGCGGAATTTTCAATATACGGACACTTTTTCTGTTTTTCACAAACATATAATCGTTAATTTTTTAACAATAAGGCAGGTTGAAGGGCTGACCCCACTCCAACCTTGCGGAGGCGCCGCCCCACACCCCAGAGCTGGCAAAGCCCACACCCATCCAGCGGGGAAGCCCCGCAGGAATCTGCGGGGGTGACCCCCGCGTCCCACTAGCGGGCGGAGCCCGCGACCTCTTTACTTATACGAAGTAAAACTTCGAGGTTCTATTCGGAACCTAGCGGTTCCGACACCTTCGCGGGGCTGTGCCGCCCCACACCCATCTAGCGGGGAAGCCCCGCAGGAATCTGCGGGGGTGACCCCCGCGTCTCACCAGCGGGCGGAGCCCGCGACCTCTTTACTTATACGAAGTAAAACTTCGAGGTTTTATTCGGAACCTAGAGGTTCCGAGACCTTCGCGGGGCTGTGCCGCCCCACACCCATCTAGCGGGGAAGCCCCGCAGGAATCTGCGGGGCGACCCCCGCGTCCCTAGTAGAGCGGAGCTCTACCGACACCTTCGCGGGGCTGTGCCGCCCCGCGCCCCTGCATTACTTTTTGCTCGCGCAAAAAGTAATCAAAAACGCGCTTAAGGGAGAGGGCGGAGCCCCCTCCCTTAATAAACCCTCTCCCAATACAGACACAACACCATTACCCCCAGAGTGTGGCGACACTCCGTATCAAACAAATTCATCATCCAACCGGGTGAGTTTCTAAAGTGTGGAAACACATACCTACTCGGGGTAAGGCTCGGCCTCACTTAGGGACGCGGGGGTCGCCCCGCAAATGCTTGCGGGGCTTCCCCGCTATACGGGTACGGGCACAACTGAGCCTCGCAGAGTTTCGCGCCGTTAGGCGCGAAATAAATTTCAATCATTTTCGGCGGCGGCGTGTACGTCGCCGAAAATACTTCTCACGGAGCGCGCTTCGAAGCGCCGCAGGCGCGAGGAGCGAAGCGCAGCGCAAGGCACCGGCAGAGCGCCGCTCTGTCCGGTGCTCTCGCAGCAAATTGGTAAGCGAGCGAAGCGAGCGCGATTTGCTGCGACGCGCGGCGCGTCACCGCGCCGCGTCGAGCACCTCTCCCACAAGTCCGTGTATGACGAGGTTCGCGCGACCGTCGCGCGGGGTCGAGTCGCGGTTGATGATGACTAGCCGATCCCCCGGATAGAACTCGAGGAACGCCGCAGCGGGATAGACCGTGAGCGACGTGCCCGCGACTATCACGAGGTCTGCGCGGCGGAGCGCCCGCGCCGAAGCGTCAATCACGTTCTCGTCGAGCGACTCGTCGTAGAGCACGACGTCCGGCTTTATCACCCCGCCGCACTCGCAGTGCGGCACGCCGGTCGTGCCCGCTATATACTCCGCGTCGTAGAACTTTCCGCACTTCATGCAGTGGTTGCGGTGGACCGAACCGTGCAGCTCGAGGACGTTCTTTGAGCCCGCCGCCTGGTGCAGGCCGTCGATGTTCTGGGTTATGACGGCGGAGAGCTTTCCCTCCCGCTCGAGCTCCGCAAGGCGAATGTGCGCGCGGTTCGGGAGTATTCCCGGCACGAGCAGCTTATCCCGGTAGAACTCGAAAAACTCCTCCGTATGCGACATGAAAAAGCTGTGGCTCAGTATCGTCTCGGGCGGATAGAGCCGCTTTTCCGAGTAGATGCCGTCCGCCGAACGAAAGTCCTTCAGTCCGCTCTCGGTAGACACTCCCGCCCCTCCGAAGAAAACTATCCTGCTGCTCTCCGCTATCCAGTCCCGCAAGGTCTCGCGCGCGTCCATGAAAATGCCTCCCTTTGTTCCTTTTTTCATTATTATACTCCATCCTTCCGCGCGATTCAAGCGCGGAGGGAGGCAAAGCACGCGCGGCGTGCGGGAGGCGGCGCGCTCTGGCGTCGTGCGGATGGCGCGCGCCTCGGAAGAAAGCGCGGCGCCGCCGGTCACAGCGCGGAGGGAGGCAAAGCACGCGCGGCGTGCGGGAGGCGGCGCGCTCGGAAGGCGGCAAAGTTGCCGCTCAGTCAGGCAGGAACAGTCCATAAGAGCCGCGGCGGCAAAATGCTCACCGTCGTTCAGAGCGCGGCGGAAAGCGAAGCTCGCGCGGGCGACGCCGGGCAGGAGCGCCCACACTGCCGTCAGCGGGAGCGTTTTCCCGCGCGCCGGCGGCGGAGGTACGCGCCGACGAGGCCGCGCTTCGGCGCGGCGATAAGTGCCGCGAGGAACACAAGCCCCGCCGCCGTCGCCATCGCCCCCGCAAACGACACGTCGAGCGCGAGCGCCGCGCGGATGCCTATTATGGCGCTTGCCGCCGCTGCCGTCACCGCCGCAGTGAGCATTCTTCCGAAGCTCTCCGCGACGAGATACGCCGTCGCGGCGGGAGCCGCCATGAACGCCACGACGAGCACCGACCCCACCGCGTCAAACGATCCCACCGCAGTGAGCGAGACGAGCGCCATCGTGAGATAGTGCAGCAGCGCGGGCGAAAATCCCATGACGAGCGCCGCAGTCCGGTCAAAGGAGACGGTCTTCAACTCCTTGAAAAGGACACAGACGAACAGAAGGTCGAGCGTGAGGAGCCCTGCCGACGTGTATATCCCCTTTGCGCCAATGTCCATGCCGAAGAGCGTCATCCTCTCGAAGGGTGCGAACGCCAGCTCGCCGAGGAGCACCGTGTCGGTGTCGAGGTGGACAGAGGACGCGTAACGCGTTATGAGTATCACGGCAAGCGCAAACAGGAGCGGGAACACCACACCCACCGCCGAGTCCTCGCTCACGAGGCGGCTCTTCACAAGCAGCTCTCCGAGGGCAACCGTCACAAGTCCGACGGCGGCAGCGCCAAGGAAGAGCAGCGGCGAGTCGAGCCCGCCCGCCATGAAGTACGCGAGCACTATCCCGAGAAGAATGGTGTGGCTTATCGCGTCCGCCGTCATGGTCATTCCGCGCACGAGCAGCAGCGAGCCGCACACCGCGCATGACGCCGCAGTCATCACCGCGATAAGTCCTATCTCAAGCTCCGCCGGCATTGTCCTCACCTCCCCCATCCTCCGGCGCTGATGTGCCGGCGTCCTCTCCCGCTTCCTGCGGCGCGGCAGACCCGTCGGTGTGTATATCCCGCTCTGCCGAGCTCACGCCCGGCGGCGCTTTCTCCGCGGCTTCCGCTATCTGCGGGCGAGTATCGCTGTTTATCTCTGTTGCCGCGAGCACCCGGCGGCGGAGGCGCCTTCGCCGGACGAGCTTTGCCGCTATCCCCCGCCCCGGCGCGGCGAGGAGGCTCACCCCCGCGATGACGCTCGCCGCCACGACGATAGCGGGGCCGGTCGGGACGCCGTCGCGGAGCGAGCTGTACGCAGTCCCCGCAACTCCGCTCACCGCACCGAACACCGCCGCGAGCGCGGTCATGCCCGCGAGGCTCCGCGTCCACTGCCTCGCCGCGACAGCCGGCGCGATAAGCAGCGCGCTCATCAGCACCGCGCCGACCGCCTGTATGCCGAGTATCGTCACGGCGACGGTCATCGCCGTGAGCGCACCGCCCGCTGCTCCCGAACGCAGGCCGGCGCTTGCGGCGTACTCCGGGTCAAACGCGGCTAGCTTGAAGTGTCGGAAAAATACGCACACAAACGCCGTGAGCACCAGCACCAGCACGGCCGCCGCAAGCACGTCCCGCATCAGCATCGAGCTTGCCTCGCCGTATATGAACCGCGAGAGTCCGGCTTTCGACGCTCCGGGGAGATGCTGCGCGCAGCTGATGAGCGCGAGCCCCAGCCCGAAGAACACGCTCATCGCGACGGCAAGCGCGCTCTCGAATTTTATCCGCGTCCTGCGCGAAATGAGCACGGTCGCGGCGGCGGCAAGCACGGAGCTCACCGCCGCCCCCGCGAGCAGGACAGCGGTGTCTCTGCTGCCTGTGACGAGATACGCCGTGACCACTCCGGGGAGCGCCGCATGCGAGGCGCCGTCCGCAAGCAGGGCCTCGCGCCGCAGCACCGAGAAGCAGCCCACAACGCCGCTCATCAGTCCTATCAGCGCCGCGCCGAGCGCCACCGTGCGGAAGGTGTAGTCCGACATGAGCGCTATAAGCGGCCCCGTGGCGAGGCGCGGCATAAAGCCGAGCGCCGCCGTCATACCGCTGCCCCCGCCGCGCGGCGGCTGTACGCGCGGTCGATATTTCTCTCGCAGAAGACATCCTCCACAGCGCCGGACGCCACCACGCCGAGATTGATGATGCTCACCCAGTCGAAGTAGTCCCGCACGGTCCGGAGGTCGTGGTGGACCATGACGACGGTCCTCCCCTCGGCGCACAGTCCGCGCAGTATGGATATTATCGCGCGCTCGCTCACGGCGTCCACGCCCTTCAGCGGCTCGTCGAGGAAGTATATCTCCGCGTCCTGCGCGAGCGCCCTCGCGAGAAACACCCGCTGCTGCTGTCCGCCGGAGAGCTCGCCTATCTGCCGCAAGGCAAACTTCTCCATCCCCACGCGGCGAAGGCACTCCTCCGCCGCGGCCTTATCCGCCTTACCGGGGCGGCGGAACCATCCGAGCGAGGCGTATCTTCCCATCAGCGCGACCTCATAGGCGCTTATCGGGAAGTCGCGGTCTATGCTCTCGCTCTGCGGAACATAGCCCACAGCGCCGCGCCTTCCCCGCGCGGGTATGCTGACCTCGCCCGCAAGCGGCTTCACAAGGCCGAGCATGGTCTTCATCAGCGTCGTCTTGCCCGCGCCGTTCGGGCCGACTATCGCGGCAAAGCTTCCGCGAGGTATAGCGAGGCTCACGTCCTCCAGGACAGGCTTCTCTCCGTAGCTCACCGTGAGGTGGCGCACCTCGACCGCCGTGTTCATTCCGCTGCCCCCTCTCCCGAAAGTGCCGATACTATCGTGTCGATATTTGTACGGAACGCCGAGATGTAAGCCGCGTCTTCGCCGTCGCCGAGCGAGTCGGAGTAGAGCGAGCCGCCTATCTCAAGCGTTCCGCCGCGCGAGCGCACCGCCGCGATAAGCGCCTCGGCGCTCTTCTGCGGCACGCTCGTCTCGACGAACACCGCCCGCACTCCGCGCTCCGCTATCATATCAGCGAGCGCGGATATCTCCGCCGTTCCGGCCTCGGCGGAGGTGTTCATCCCCTGTATGCCGCGCACCTCGAAGCCGTACTCCCCGCCGAAGTACCCGAACGCGTCGTGCGCCGTGACGAGAACGCGGCGCTCCGGGTCAAGCGACGCCGCCCTCTCGCGGATATAGCCGTCCAATTCGTCGAGCTCCGCGAGGTAGTCCTCAAGCAGCTCCGCATACCCGTCGGCGTTCTCCGGGTCAAGCTCGGCGAGCTCGGCGGAGACGTACTCCGCCGCCTCCCTCCAGAGCGGCACGCTGAACCAGATATGCGGGTCCGGCACGTCCCCGGAGAACCGGAGGCTGTCCTCCTCTATTGCGTCGCCTGCGGCGACGACCGTCTTCTCGCCCGCAAGGCCCTCGAAGACGTCGCTCATCCTCCCCTCGAGCCCAAGGCCGTTCACAAGTATCATGTCGGCGGAGCGCAGGCGGCGAAGGTCGCCGGCGCTCGCCTGATAGGTATGCGGGTCCACACCCTCGCCCATCAGAGTCTCCACCGATATGTACTCCCCTCCGAGCACCGAGGCGAGGTCGCCGAGCATCGTTGTGGTCGCGACGACGCGTATGCCTCCCCCCTCCGCCGGGACGTTCTCCCCGGCGTCGCTTTGCGAGCATCCCGAGCCCGCAAGCACGGCAAGGACGGTGAGCGCCGCCGCTGCCGCGCGAAATAACTTTCTCATAGTCTTTCTGTCCTCCGCTCATATGTTGGGCGCGCCGGACGCAGCCGTGCGCGGGCGCTATCCCTCGTTACAGAGTATTCGGCGCCCGCCGGGGTGTGACGGCAAAAAAATTCCGTCCGACCCGTATGGGTCGGACGGAAGCAAAAACATGTATTGAAGACTATCGCTCAGAACCGGAACTGCGGCATCTCCGCCACGGGGAAGCCGTGCAGCGGAGTGTAGCGGTACTCGTACTCGCCGGACGCGAGCTCGAGCACCGCGTCCTCGCCGGGCTTCTTCGCGCCCTCTATTACGGACGCGGAGCAGGCTGGCAGCACGAGCGTCGCTGTCGAGCCGAACGGAACCGCTGCCTTCACGGTGAGAACGCCGTCATCAAGCCGCCACTCGCTCATGACGCGGCCCGCCGCGGTATCGATCTCGGCGCGCGCCCAGCCGAGCGCGTCGCTCGGTTCGGGTGCCAATGTGAAGTGCCGGTAGCCCGGCGCGTTCTCGTCCGGGTTTATGCCGCACATGTTGCGGTACATCCACTCGACTATCGAGCCGTAGGCGTAGTGATTGAGAGAGTTCATGCCGGTGTCCGAGATATACCCGTCCGGCATTACAGAGTTCCAGCGCTCCCATATCGTCGTCGCGCCCATCTTGACCTCGTAGAGCCAGGAAGGATAGTCGTCGTTGAGGAGGAGCCGGTAGGCGTATCCGCTCGCGCCCGCCATCGAGAGGGCGCGGCAGAGCCAAGGCGTTCCGATAAAGCCGGTGTTGAGATGCAGGTGGTTCTTTATGAGCGCTGCCGCAAGCTCGCTTGCAGTCTTGTCCCGCTCCGGCGTGAGGCCGAGGAAGATAGCGACGACGTACGCCGTCTGAGTCGTGACGGCGAGGCGGCCGGACGGTGTGAAGTACTCCGCGCGTATTGCGGCAAGTATTTCGTCCGCAAGCTTTTCATACTCCTCCGCCTCCTCGGTCTTTCCCAGGACTCGCGCGGCCTTTGCCGTGAGCTGCGCGGAGTAGCGGTAGTAGGCCGAGCAGAGGAAGGTGTTTTCCGTGCCGCCGACAGGTGCGGAGGGATTGGTGTAGTTGTCGAGCGCGAGCCAGTCGCCGAAGTGGAAGCCGGTGTGCCAGAGGCGGGTGTCGCCGGTGTTCCTGTCCTCGCGGCGTATCCACTCGACCCATGCCTTCATGTTGCGGTAGCAGTCCTCAAGAACGCGCCGGTCGCCGTAGTGCAGGTAGACGTTCCACGGCACGACCGTCGCGGCGTCCGCCCACGCAACGGCTCCGGACGCCGCGCCGGGACCGAACTGTCCGATGACATCCGGCACGACGTGCGGAACGCTTCCGTCGTTCTTCTCCTGCTCCGCCCACATGTCGCGCATGACCTTCATGTAGAATGCGTCGCAGTCGGCGTTCATGCAGGCGGTGCCGCTGAACACCTGTGTGTCGCCCGTCCAGCCCATGCGCTCGTCGCGCTGCGGGCAGTCGGTCGGCACGTCCACAAAGTTTCCGCGCTGACCCCAGAGTGCGTTGAGGAAAAGGCGGTTGAGGTCGGGGTTTGAGGTCTCGATGCGCCCGGTCTCCTCTATATCCGAGTAGAGAACGCATCCGGCAAAGTCGTCACAGACCGGCTCGCCTTCCCAACCCTCGACCTTGACGTAACGGAAGCCGTAGAAGGTGAAGTGCGGGCGCGCCTCTACCGGTCTCCCGTCCGAGATGTAGGTGTACTCCGCCTTCGCCGTGCGGAGGTTATCACGGTAGAAGCATCCGTCCTGAAGTATCTCGCCGAAGCTGAGCGTTACGACCCGGCCGGGCTCGGTCGGTGCGGCGAACTTCAGGAAGCCCACCATGTTCTGCCCCATGTCGAGCACCGTCTCGCCCTTCGGAGTGTGTATCACCTCGACGGGGCTTATCACGCGCTTTATCTTCACCGGGAGGCTCAGACGCTCCTCGAGCCCTCCGAGGCCGAGCTCCACGGTGTGTACCCCGCCCCAGGCGGAGTCGTCGTAATTCGCGCCGGAGGCGCCGGGGAGCGCCGCGCGCGCGTCGTACACCTCGCCGTCGTATATGCTCGCGGACACGACCGGCGAACGCGCGCTCTTCCAGTCCTCGCCGGTGGTGAAGACCTCGTGCGAGCCGTCCGCATAGTCGACGTGCAGCTCACAGGTGAAGGCGAGCTGCTTTGTGTAGTAGTGAGGAGTGTCCGCGTTGAAGCCGAGACGCCCCGCCCATCCCTGTCCGAGCATTGCGAGGGCGGCGTTTCTTCCCGGCATAACGAGAGACGTTATGTCGTAGGTCTGGTACTGTATCCACTTGTCGTACGCGTTGTAGCCCGGCGCGAGGTACTCATCCCCGACGCGCGCGCCGTTTATCTCCAGCTCGTAGAGCCCTATGCCGGAGACGTAGGCGCGGGCGCGCACCGGCGCGCCGCGCAGCTCGAACGTGCCGCGCAGGCAGGGCGGTTCGCCCTCGCCGAGGTCGGCGGCTATCCACGGAGCCGTCCACGGTTCGTCCATTTTGCCGGTCTCGAACCACGCGCAGGCGGACGCGCTGTCCCCCGCGTCGCCCGTGACCTTCACGCGCCAGTAGTAGCGGGTGCGAGGCTCAAGCGTGATCTCCGGCTCAAAGGCGAGCGAGTCGATGTTCTCGCGCTCGCCGCTCGAGTAGATCACGTCGCGGAAGTCCTCATCTCGGGCAACGTCCACACACGCGGACGTCTGCCGCTTCGACGGGGTGTCCTCCACGACCCACGAGAGGCGCGGACGCCCGAGGCGGAACCCGAGCGGGTTTGTTATCCTGTTTGTCTTGAGACGGGTGAGCTTCATACTGTTCCTCCATTCTTCGGGTCATATATGTATGCGGGACGGTGTCCCGCCCTTTCCCGCATCATCAGCGCCGCGCCCTGTCCTTTGCGCGGTACGGGTCGAACTCCTTTGCCTCCGCGTATATCCTGAGGTAGCTTTCGTAGCGGCTCTCGGGTATCTTCCCCGCCTCGACCGCCTCGCGGACGGCGCAGCCCCGGTCGCTGCCGTGCGCGCAGCCGTGGAATCGGCATTTTCCGAGGCACGGAGCAAACTCGGGAAAGCAGTCCTCAAGCTCCTCGGGCGGGATGCGCGTCTCCTCGCCGTCGTCAAAGGAGGAGAAGCCGGGGGTGTCCGCAACGGTCGCGCCGTCGAGGTCGAACAGCTCGACATGGCGCGTGGTGTGCCGTCCCCTGCCGATACGCTCGTTTATCGAGCCGGTCTCGGCGCGCGCGGCAGGGAGTATGCGATTGAGGAGGCTGCTCTTTCCGACGCCGCTCACCCCAGCAAACGCGCAGAACCTGCCTCGGAGCGCGCAAAGGAGCTCATCCGTCCCCTCGCCGGTCGCGGCGGAGACGATGTGCGTCTCTATCCCGCTGCGGCGGTATATCTCCGCCTCCGCGTCCGCGCGGCGGAGGTCGCACTTGTTGAACACCACCACCGGCGTCACTCCCTTTCTGCGCGCGACGACCGTCATACGGTCGACGAGCAGCAGCGGCGTCACCGGCGGAGCGGCGGACGCGACTATAGCGAGCGTGTCGAGGTTTGCCACCGGCGGACGCTCGAACGCGGAGGAGCGCGGAAGCAGCTCCACCACATACGCAAGTCCGTCCTCGTGGGTCTCGACGCGCGCCATGTCCCCTATCATCGGGGTTATCCCGTCCCTGCGAAAACGTCCGCGAGCGCGGCATTCCAGAATGCCGCGCTCGGTCTTTACATAATAAAATCCGCCTATGCCCTTGTATATCCTTCCGGTCTCAAGCATCGTATCACCCAAAGGAAACCTGTTCGCTGGAATACAGGACCCCGTCAATGCGTATCTCCAACAGCTGGGTGCCGGTGCCGGAGATAGTGACGGTGTATATTATATTGGAGGTGTCCACCGCCGCGTTCTCATGGACGAGCGCCCCGTCGACGTATATCGAGACCTTGACGGTCTCGCGTCCGTCCTGCGGGAGCATGATGCTCTTTGTCATGCTCGACGAGACGGGGCTCGGAGCGGTCGAGGGCTCCGAGGACGGCGTGGGCTCGCTCGAGGCAGACCCCACCGGAACGTCGCTCGGCTCGGTGGACGGCGCGGAGGACACCGGCGCGGACGGTTCGGTCGACGGCTCGGTCGAAGACGGCGAGGACGGCTCGGTCGACGGCTCATCCGAAGGCTCATCCGACGGCTCCGCGCTCGGGTCGATGTAGAATGCGCCGTTCGAGACATAGAGCACGACCTGTGTACCCTTGTCGACCTCTATCCCCTGCGGAACGCTCTGGTTGACGACCTCGCCCGCGGGCTTGTCGCTCTCCTGAGTGCGCGTGCCGCCGTAGGTGAGGCCGAGCGCCTCTATCGCGGCTATGGCGTCCTGCTCGGTCCTGCCGACGAGGTCGGGCATGACAGACTGCTCGGTCTCCGGGCCGAGGGACACATACAGCGTCACCGTCTCTCCCTCGCCGAGCGA
This sequence comes from uncultured Clostridia bacterium, assembly GCA_947630675.1. GTDB lineage: Bacteria > Bacillota > Clostridia > Oscillospirales > JAAYOS01 > CANRIN01. The sequence goes on from CANRIN010000033.1 coordinate 16,301, forward strand.
GCTGAACGCCGGCGGGTCGGTGCGTATGACGTCGTTCTGCAGGACGGTATCGCTGAACTCGTACTGCGTCTCTCCCACGTTGAGGTCGAGGCGGCGTATCTCGTTTTCGGCGTCACGGTACTCGTAGTCCGAGAGGTCGGGCAGCTCGATGGTCCGCGGCCCGCGGCTCACCGTGAGCGTCACCGTGGCTCCGGGTTCGACGCTCCGTCCCGCGCTCGGGCTCTGCTTCAGGATGGTGCCTGCCGGCTCGTCGGCATACTCCACAGTCGTCGACTCGACGATGGTGAAGTCGCCGCCGTTCGAGACGTCATACTTCTCCATCACTTCATCGTAGAGCAGGCCCATCTCCACAAAGTCCGGAACGCTCACCTTGTTTTCCTCGGGGTTTATCAGCGGGTCCACGACCTGCCACAGGAAGCGTATCATCACCGCGACAAGAGCGAGCACGAGCAGCACCGCGAGTATCATCGCGACGATCCCGAAGCGGCTCCTGCCGCGAGGCTCCTTCTTCTTTTTCTTCTTTACCTCGGGCTTTGCCGTGCGGACCGCCGGCTTCTGCTGCCGAACGTCACGGGGCTGCGTGTCGGGCACGGCTGGTATCTTCCGCGTCGGCTCCTCCGCGCTGATATATCCGAACACCGTGTTCGGGTCCTTGCGGAACTGCTCGAGGTCCTGGTACATCTCGTCGGCGGACTGGTAGCGCCTCTCGATATCGGGGCACATCGCGTGCATCGTTATCTCCTCGAGGCCGACCGGTATCGACTCGTCTATCTCCCGCGGATTGAGCGGCATAGAGTTGATGTGCTGTATGGCTATGGCGACGGCGCTGTCCCCCTCGAACGGAAGGCGGCCGGTAAGCATCTCGTAGAGCACCACGCCCACCGAGTAGATGTCGCTGCGCGCGTCGCACGCGCCGCCCTTCGCCTGCTCCGGCGAAATGTAGTGGACCGAGCCGAGCGCCTCCTGCGTGAGCGTGCTCTGCGCGGACGCGAAGCGCGCTATGCCGAAGTCCGCGACCTTCACGCTGCCGTCCCGCAGGACCATGATGTTGTGCGGCTTTATGTCGCGGTGGATGATCCCCCGCGAATGGGCGTGGCTTAACGCCCGCACTATCTGGGTGGTGAAGTGCAGCGCCTCCCGCCAGTTCAGACGGTCCTTCAGGCTCATGTAGTGCTTGAGCGTGATGCCGTCTATCAGCTCCATGACAAGATATTCTATTCCCTGCGAACGGTTGACATCGTAGACCGCGACGATGTTCGGATGGCTCAGCATCGCCACCGCCTGGCTCTCCGCATGGAAGCGGCGGCGGAACTCCTCGTCGCGCGCGTACTCCGGCCGCAGTATCTTTATAGCGACAAAACGCCCAAGGCGGTGGTCCCTCGCCTTGTAGACGACGGCCATACCGCCCTCCCCGACCTTTTCCACTATCTCATAGCGGTTGTCGAGCATCAAGCCGATGTAGCTGTCCTTTGCGTCCATAAACAAAAACCTCCGCTAGATCTCGAGCAGCACGACGGTTATGTTGTCTCTCCCGCCGCGTGAGTTCGCAATCTCCACAAGACGCTCACACGCGAGGCTCTTGTCCCCGCCGTGCAGCACCTCGTAAAGCATCTCCTGTTCTTCGACCATATTCGTAAGCCCGTCCGAGCACAGAAGTATGTGCTCGCCGGGACTCATCTCCCTGTAATATACGTCGCACTCGGTTTTCTCGTCCACCCCGACCGCGCGGGTTATCAGGTTCCTCGAGGGGTGACGCCTTGCCTGTTCGACGGTTATGTCTCCCTGTATCATCATATCCTCGACAAGCGAGTGGTCCCGCGTCAGGCGCTCGATGCCCTCGCTCGTGATGAGGTAGGCGCGGCTGTCGCCGACGTTCGTTATCACCATCCGATGTCCCGAGGCCACTGCCGCGACGAGCGTGGTGCCCATCCCGCTGTACTCCGGCGAGGAGAGGCCGCGCTCGTAAACGTCGCGGTTCGCGCGCTCGCAGGCGTCCCGCGCGAGCGCCTTGAGGAAGTCCGCATCCCGCTCTCCGCCGGGCAGGCGCGAACGCACCTCCTCGGCAAATGAGCTCGCCGCGATGGCGCTCGCCACTGCGCCGCCCTTCGCTCCGCCCATACCGTCGCAGACTACACAACAGACAGTGTTCCCCTGTGCGTCAAGTTCGATGAAATATGTGTCCTGATTTTCCGCCCGTACTTTTCCTATGTCGGTTTTTCCCCATGCCTGCACGGGAAACACCTCCCTTCTGCACAGTCTTTTCTATCCGTCGGTGCGGCCGTCCGTCCGTTCCTCCGCATTCCTGCGGCGGCGGAGCTGTCCGCAAGCCGCGTCTATGTCCGCGCCCATTTTTCTGCGGACGGTGACGTTCACGCCGCGCCGCTCGAGTATGGACTTGAAGCGCGCCACCCGCTCGGGCGGGCTCGGCTCGAGCATAGAGCCGTCCACATGGTTGAGCGGGATGAGATTGACGTGTCCGTCGCTTCCCGCAAGGAGCGAAGCAAGCTCCTCCGCCTGCCTGTCCGAGTCGTTTACTCCGTCCGCAAGCAGGTATTCGTAGCTTATGCGCCGACCGGTTTTCTTACGGTACTCCGTGCACCTGCGGATAAGCTCCTTCACCCCGCCGCCGGTGCGGTTGACCGGCATGAGGCGCGAGCGCGTCTCGTCGTCCGGCGCGTGGAGCGACACCGACAGCGTAAGCTGAAGGTCGAGCTCCGCAAGGCGCTCTATACCGCCCTCCGGGCCGCAAGTGGAAAGCGAGATGTGGCGCATCCCTATCCCCGCGCCCTCCTCCGCGCCGACAAGGCGAAGGAACTTTATGACGTTTTCAAAGTTGTCGAGCGGCTCGCCTATCCCCATCAGAACGATGTTCGATATCTTTTCGCCGCTCTCGCGCTCGCTGTACTGCACCTCGTCGAGCATTTCGCCCGGCGTGAGGTCGCGCACGCGCCCGCCGCGCGTGGAGGCGCAGAACGCGCACCCCATTCTGCACCCCACCTGAGTGGATATGCAGACGGTGCTGCCGTGCCTGTACCGCATGACCACGCTCTCGACGCTCGCCCCGTCATGAAATCCCCAGAGCAGCTTCACCGTCCCGTCCCGGGAGGTCTGCTTTGCAAGCACCTCGGGCGGACAGAGCCGGCAGCACTCCGAAAGCTTCTCACGGAGCGGCGCCGGGAGATTCGTCATCTCCGCAAAGCTGCGGGCGGCGCCCGCCGTCCACCGCCAAAGCTGGTCCGCACGGAAGCGCGGTTCGCCGAGCGACGACATGAGCTCGGGGAGCTCAGTATGATCCATGCTCCTTATATCATACATCTTTTTCACCCAAAACGCAAATAAAAAATCCGTCTCGCGTGCCTTTTTCGCTCCAAAGCGACGCCCGGCCGTCCGGGAAATTTCCCAATTCGCCGGGAAATTTGAAACCTTTCGTTTCAAATTCCGGATTGTTTGCAAGAAAATCGTCTACTATGTTGTCATTTTCTTCCTTGCGCCATGTACATGTGCTGTATACGAGCCTGCCGCCGTTTTTTACGCACTTTGCCGCCGCCGCGAGTATTTCGCGCTGCAAACGCGGCAACTCAGCGACGTCCTCGGGGGTCTTGTAGCGTATGTCCGGCTTCTTGCGGAATATCCCGAGGCCGGAACAGG
>CANRIN010000034.1 GCA_947630675.1 uncultured Clostridia bacterium
GAGCATTTCCCCGTGAAGGGGAATCTCGGCGACGAGGAATACGAGCTGTCGCACACCGTAGTCGTGCCGGAAATCACTGACTGCCCGTTTGACCTGCTGTCGCTTGACAGCCTCGGATACTGCCCCGACCCCTATAACCCCATCGGGAGAGTATTCAACACATATTCCGATACCGACAAAAAAGTGACGCTCATGCTGACGCTCCGCAGAAACGGGGAAAAGACTCTGTTTGCCGAGAGCTCAAAGCTGGAGTGGCTGAAGGACGGAAAGTGGGAAGAAGTACCGGCGGTAGAAGGACAGGAATCCTCCGTAGGCACCCTGCGCACGCACCCCGAGGAGGATGACGAGCGTATAGTGCGCGTAGACGCCGACGGGTACTTCCCCGACACGGAATCCGACTACCGGATGACCATACGCTTCACCGAGAACGAGGACGGCTCCGGCGAGGAATACGTCCTGACCCTCAACCTCAAATTCGCCTGAGAACAAATCTGCCGTGGTTGCAAGCTTGAATGTCTACTATTGCCCCCGGGAACTCAAGCTTTTCAACTACGGCCGACAACATCGAACGATTCCTGCGTAGTAGAGTCAAAAAGTCCGGTTCAACGCTCTGACTATAAGCGTAATGTAGAGTATATCCTAAGAAAACGGGGCTTTCGGTTCTATGTAGAAAGTATAAGCGGGGAAGCTGATACCAGCTTCCCCGCTTTTTGTTGCGTGGCAGAGACTTAATATGTAGAAAGAGGGGTACATAGGGGAGAAAACCTGGTTTTCTCCCCTATGTGTGTTTTTGGCTACTTTTTGCACAAGCAAAAAGTAGCGCAGGGCGCGGGGGCGCAACCCCCGCATGGTGCCGGTGAGGCTCTGCCTCACTCAAGGACGCGGGGCCTCGCCCCGCAGATTCCTGCGGGGCTTCCCCGCTAGAGGTGCGGGGCGGCACAGCCCCGCAAAGTGTCGGTAGAGCTCTGCTCTACCAAGGACGCGGGTCTCGCCCCGCAGATTCCTGCGGGGCTTCCCCGTTAGATGAGAGTGTGGCACAGCCGTCGCCCCCGCAAAGCCTTTTTGCGGCTTACAGGTCGGCGCTGTGATGCTCGTCGTGGTGTTCCTCGTGATGCTCGCCCTCGTGGTGATGGCTCTCCTCGGTGCAGTCGAGGCCGCAGTGGTGGTGATGGCTGTAATCCTCGCAGTCTTCCGGGCAGTCGTGATGGTGCTCGGGGTCGGTGCAGGTCGGGTCGTCGCATCCCATGCCGCTTACAAACGACACCGTCGTCGCAGACGGCGCGGACGACGCAGGCTGTCCGTCGTTTGTATCATTGGAGGTGCAGCCGATGAGCAGAAGGAAGCAGCACAGCACGGCGATGCATATAGTGCTTCTGTATATACGGACTTTACTCATAACGAACTATAAAAACTCCTTTTACATTTTTATCTTTTATATTTAGCAGCAGTTTCAATGCGAATAATCAGCCCATCGGACCCACCTTCTCCATAAAATAACGCAGGACAGGGGGCGCCTGTCGGCGCGGCGCGCGGAAGCCTTCCGCGCGTCATACGGCCATGAACCTTTCTCGCATTTAATTATAATACTACTATATGTTTTGTCAATGGTTTATATCAAATATGTAAGCATAATACCTACAATAGACGTCGAATATGGAAGAAAAATGGAAGCGTACGGGAATATCCCGTACGCTTCCGCAAAATTCAGAGCTTTCGGTAAATTGTCATCCACATCGTGATAAAGCACGCAAGTCCGCCGATGACGTTCGAGATAGGTTCCGCGAGAAACACTCCCTCCACGCCAAAGCCCATGTACGGCAGCGCAAGCGTCAGCGGAACGACTATCATGGCCTTTCTCAGCAGCGAGAAGAACACCGCCTGCTTCGCCTTGCCTAGCGCCTGGAAGGTCGTCTGTCCGACGAACTGGAACGCCATGAACACGAATCCGAAGAAGTAGATGTCGAGCATTTCCGCGCCGGTCGTGATGGTCTCCGCCTTGTCGGTGAAAATGCTTATCATCTGTTTAGGCAGGAGAAGGACGACTATCCACGCGAGCATCGTGTATACCGTGCCGATGAGGGCGGTGAAGCGGATGCCCTCCTTGACGCGTTCGTTCTTCCCCGCGCCGTAGTTGAAGCCGAGCACCGGCTGCGCTCCGCTGTTTATGCCGGAGATAGGCAGCGACAGTATCTCGCGCACCGAGTTGAGGACGGTGAGGATTCCGACGTAGAGGTCGCCGCCGAAGGTCTGGAGCTGGTTGTTGCAGACTATCTGCACGAGGCTGTTCGTGCCCTGCATGACAAATCCGGGGATGCCGAGCGTGACTATCCTCCGGGTGCGCGCAGCCTCTATGCGGATGCGCTTTCGCTCTATTCTCAGCAGCGCCTTCTTTCCCGTGAGGAAGCGGAGCACCCACGCGGCGGAGACACCCTGACTTATCACCGTCGCGAGCGCCGCGCCGCGCACGTCCATGTGGAAGACGAAGATGAAGAGCGGGTCGAGCGCTATGTTGAGCACCGCGCCGATGACCGTCGTGAGCATCCCGATACGCGGGAAGCCCTGAGCGTTTATGTAGCCGTTGAGGCCGGTCGCGAACATCGAGAACGCCGTGCCGAAGACGTAGATGCCGAGGTACTCGTCCGCGTACTTCACCGAGAGGTCGCTCGCGCCGAAGAGGTAGAGGATGGGCCGCCGCAGGAAGAAGCAGACGAGGAAGAGCACCACCGACGATATGCCGAGCAGCGCCGCGACGTTGCCGAGGATGTTCTTCGCCTCGTCCTCGTCGCGCTGTCCGCGCGCTATCGAGAAGAGCGTAACGCCGCCGCTCGCAAAGAGGTTCGTGAACGCCGCGACGAGAACTATCACCGGGAAGGTTATCCCGAGCCCCGTGAGGGCTATGTCGCCTATGTCCTCGAGGTGGCCTATGTATATCCTGTCGACCACGTTGTAAAGGAGCTGGACTATCTGCGCGACGGTGAGCGGTATGCCCTGCGCGATTATCCGCTTTTTTACCGAGCCCTGTGAAAAATCATTGCCTGTGTTTTGCATAAAGTCCTCCGGTTACATTCGACAGCGAAGCGCAGCTTCGCCGTGCGGCAGCGGAGCCGCACGGCTCCGCTGCCGCACGGCTCCTCCGGCTCCGGTGCGGGCGCGTTTTCGCCGATATGATTATTATAGCAAAGCGCGGGAAAATTGCAACACCGCCGCGGGGCGTGCGCCAAAGAATATGAAACCGCTTGCAAATACAGCGGCAGGAGGTTATAATTATTGGGAAAGCGCATCGCCCGCGCGGACTTGCGCGCGGGACGCAGGAGGAATAATATGAAGGTTTCCGTCAGGGACTTGACAAAGATATTTCCCGCGAGGGGCAGGAAGAAGGGTGAGGACGTCGTCGCGGCGGGGCATGTGAGCTTCGAGATAGACGACGGCGAGCTCATCGGCCTGCTCGGCCCCTCCGGCTGCGGCAAGAGCACGATACTGAATCTGCTCTGCGGGCTTTTGCAGCCCACCGAGGGAAGGATATTCTTCGGCGAGGAGGACGTCACCGACCTCCCGGCGGAGCAGCGCGGCGTGGGGATGGTCTTCCAGAACTACGCGCTTTATCCGCACCTCACGGTCATGCAGAACATCATGTTCCCGCTCCAGAACTTCAAGGGGGACAAAAAGCTCGGCCGCGAGGAGATAAAGAAGCGCACCGACGAGGCCGCGCGCCTCGTGCAGATAGACGGTCTCATGGACCGCAAGCCGGCGGAGCTGTCCGGCGGTCAGCAGCAGCGCGTCGCGATAGCGCGGGCGCTCGTGAAGATGCCGCGCATACTCCTCATGGACGAGCCGCTTTCCAATCTCGACGCGCGGCTGCGCCTCCAGACCCGCGAGGAGATACGCCGCATCCAGCGCGAGACCGGCATAACGACGGTGTTCGTCACCCACGACCAGGAGGAGGCGATGAGCATCTCCGACAGGATAATCGTCATGCAGAGCGGCGTCGTCAACCAGATAGGAAAGCCGCAGGAGGTCTACGACTCTCCGGCAAACCTCTTCGTCGCGAAGTTCCTCGGCAACCCGCAGATAAACACCTTCCGGGGCGCGGTGCGCGGCGGAAAGGTGTACGTCGGCGGGGACTGCGTCCTCCTGGCGGACGGCATCCCGGACGGAGACGTGACGGTGGGCGTCCGCCCCGAGGGGCTCATCCCCGCGCCGGACGGCGCGCTCGGCTGCCGGCTGAGAGGCGTGGAGGTAATGGGACGCGACATAAGCGTCCTCGCGGAGCACGACGAGTCCGAGGCGGCGACGGTGCGCTCGATAGTGAGCGCGGAGAATATCGCGATGCTCGGCGGAAAGACCGTGCGCTTTGACATAAAGCCCGGAAAGGCGTTCGTCTTTGCGGCGGACACCGGGCTGCGGCTGGACGGGAGGCGCGCGGATGGGTAAAAGAAGCGCAAAGGGCTGGCTCTACCTTCTGCCCGCGATACTCTTTCTGGGTTTCTTCCTTGTCTACCCGCTCGTGGATGTGTTCGTCTATTCATTTGAGGAGAGCTACAACTTCGCCTCGCAGACCTACGCGGGAGCCGGGACGTACAACTACTCCTACATCCTGCGCGACCCGTATTTCCTCCAGGCGATAAAGAACACCTTCATCCTCGTCATAATCACCGTTCCGGTGTCGACCGGGCTCGCGCTTCTTATCTCGCTTGCGCTGAACTCGATAAAGCGCCTGCGTCAGCTCTTCCAGACGGTGTATTTCCTGCCGTATGTGACAAACACCCTCGCGGTCGGCCTGGTCTTCATGATACTATTTCAGAGGACGCCGTACACCGACGGATTCGTGAACCTCATGCTGAGCTGGTTCGGCGCGGGGCCGGTGGACTTCATAGACGGCCCTTATGCGGCGAAGATGTTCGTGCTCTGTCTCTACACGGTCTGGATAGTCCTGCCGTTCAAGATACTGATACTCACGAGCGCGCTCGCCTCGGTGAGCGAGGACTACTACAACGCCGCGCGTATCGACAACACGCCGCCCTTCCGGGTCTTCCGCAAGATAACGCTGCCGATGATCTCTCCGTCAATAGTCTATCTGGTGATAACCGGCTTCATAGGTGCGTTCAAGGCCTACAGCGACGCGGTCGCGCTTTTCGGTACGAACCTGAACGCCGCGGGGATGAACACCATCGTCGGCTACGTCTACGACATGCTGTACGGCTCGAGCGGCGGGTATCCGTCCTACGCCTCGGCGGCGGCGATAGTGCTGTTTGTGATAGTCCTCACGATAACCGTCATAAACCTGCTCGTCTCGAAGAAGCACGTCCACTACAACTCGTGACGCGGCGCGGACAGGGAAGGGGAGTTTGAAACGTGGATAACAACTTTACAGGCGCGGGAAAGGCCGCGAGGATACGGAAAAAGATATTCCGGGTGCTGATATATCTGTTTCTGGCGTTTTGGGGGCTCGTCGTGCTCTTTCCGTTCTACTGGATGGTGCTCACCTCGATAAAGGGCTACGGCGCGTACAACTCCGAGTACATACCGCAGCTCTACACGGCGGATCCGACGCTCGAGAACTACGTCGAGGCGTTCACGTCGGTGCCGCTCGGGAGATACTTCCTCAACACGATAGTTTTCACCGTGGGGACGACGGCGATAATGCTCGTCGTGACGGTGCTTGCCGCCTATGCCTTCGCGCGGCTCGAGTTCCGGGGCAAGAACCTTGTGTTCCTGCTCTTCCTGTCGCTGATGATGATACCGAGCGAGCTCGTCGTCATAACGAACTTTGTCACGATAACGAACCTCGACCTGCGGAACACCTTCACCGGACTGATACTTCCGTCGGTGACGTCGGTGTTCTACATCTACCTGCTCAAGGAGAACTTCGAGCAGGTGCCTGACCAGCTCTACTACGCGGCAAAGGTGGACGGCACGTCCGACCTCAAGTATATGTTCAAGGTCATGATACCGATATGCCGCCCAACCATCGTCACGATAACGATACTCAAGGTGATAGAGTGCTGGAACAGCTACGTCTGGCCGAGGCTTATCACGGACGACGGGAACTATTACCTCGTCTCCAACGGCATACAGGCGATACGCGAGAGCGGCTTCGGCCGCGAGAACATCCCCGCCATGATGGCGGCGGTGGTGGCCATCTCGGTGCCGCTAATCGTCCTGTTCGTGATATTCCGCAAGATGATAATGGCGGGGGTCTCGAGAGGGGGCACGAAGGGATGAACGCGGCTTTTAAGAGAGCGGCGGCGCTGATGCTTGCCGCCGTCATGTTCATGCTTCCGCTCGGGGGATGCCACGGCTCGCGCGGGCGGGACCAGTTCGTCATGCCGGAGGAGTTCGACACCTCGCGCAGCTACGAGATAACCTTCTGGGCAAAGAACGACACGAACGTCACGCAGGTGAACATCTACAACAAGGCAATTTCCGACTTCGAGGCGCTCTACCCGAACATCAAGGTCAATATGCGCCTCTACACCGACTACGGCCGGATATACAACGACGTCATAACGAACATCGCGACCGACACGACGCCGAACGTCTGCATCACCTACCCCGACCACATCGCGACCTATATGACGGGGCGCAACAGCGTCGTCATGCTCGACGAGCTGTTCCGGGACGGGCGCTACGGCCTCGGCGGGAGCGAGCTCCGCTTCGACGGGCCGACGGAGAGCGAGATAGTCCCGAAGTTCCTCGACGAGTGTATGATAGACGGTCACTACTATGCCCTGCCGTACATGCGCTCGACCGAGGCCTGCTACATCAACAAGACCTATGTCGAAAAGCTCGGCTATACCATTCCGGAGACGCTGACGTGGGACTTCGTGTGGGAGGTCTCCGAGGCCGCGACGGCGAAGAATCCGGACGGGACCTTCGTCCTCAACGGCGGCAACGTCATGATACCGTTCATCTACAAGTCGACCGACAACATGATGATACAGATGCTCCGCCAGCGCGGCGCGGGCTACTCGGACGAGGAGGGGAACATCGGGATATTCAACGACGTCACCGACACGTTCCTCCGCGACATAGCCGCGCACACCGAAAGCGGAGCGTTCTCCACCTTCAAGATATCCGGCTACCCCGCAAACTTCCTCAACGCGGGCCAGTGCGTGTTCGCCGTCGACTCCACCGCCGGCGCGACGTGGATGGGCGCGGACGCGCCGCTCATTGACATCAGCGAGGACAAGCTCATTGACTTCGAGACGGTCGTGATGCCGATACCGCAGTACGACCCGGAGGACCCCTGCATGATCTCGCAGGGACCGTCGGTGTGCGTATTCAACAAGAGCGACCCGCAGGAGGTGCTTGCGAGCTGGCTCTTCGCGCAGTACCTTCTCACAAACGACGTGCAGATAGCCTACTCCGAGACCGAGGGATATGTCCCGGTGACGACGAAGGCGCAGGATGACCCGGACTATCAGGCGTATCTCGCGGCGGCGGGGGAGGACAACGACCTCCACTACCCGATAAAGATACAGGCGGCGGAGCTGCTTATCGACAACATGGATAACACCTTTGTCACACCGGTGTTCAACGGCTCCGCGTCGCTGCGCGACGCCGCGGGCTCGCTTATCGAGGAGGTGACGAAGTCGGTCCGCAGAAAACAGACCGTCGACGACGGGTATCTTGAAAAGCTGTACGGCGACACGACCTCGCTCTATCACCTCGACGAAGCGGGGCGCGTCGGCGGAGCCGCGCCGGGTGAGGATATGGGACCGCTGCCGGCGGCTTCGACGGCGCTCATTGTTTCGATAGCGGCGGTGTGGGTCGTCATATTGTTGTATTTGGTGCTTACCGCAGTGTCAAAAAAGAGACAATATCACCGTTGATTTCTACGGGAGCATGGTATATAATAGCGTTGTCCAAATTTGGAAAACGATTTAGGAGGATAAATATGAAGAAAGTATCCAAGTTTACTTCTCTTCTGCTCGTCGCCGTTATGGTGTTTGCGATGATGGCGTTCACCGGCTGCGACAGCGGAGAGGGCGGCACCAGCCCCGAGGCGTTTGCCCCTGCCGAGGGTTACATGACCCACGCCGAGTACGAGGCCGCTGCCGTTGACAGCGAGGTCAAGCTCGACACCTACGTCCAGGCCACCCAGTCCTGGTGGGACGGCAAGATCACCGTCTATGCCCAGAGCCCGGACGGCGCGTACTTCATCTACAACATGACCTGCTCCGAGGAGGACGCCGCAAAGCTCACTCCCGGTACCCGCATCAACGTCACCGGTTACAAGACCGAGTGGTCCGGCGAGGTCGAGGTCGCCGAGGGCGCTACCTTCGAGATAGTCTCCGGCGACACCTGGACCGCCACGCCCACCGACGTGACGAGCCTGCTCGGCACCGACGACCTCATCAAGCACCAGAACGAGAAGGTCGCCTTCAAGGGTCTCACCATCGAGAACATCTCCTACAAGAACGACGAGCCGGGCGACGACATCTATGTCACCGTCGGCTACAACGGCGCTAGCTACGAGTTCTGCGTCGAGGTCTACCTCACCGGCACCGACAGCGACGTCTACACCACCGTCGGCACCCTGAACGTCGGCGACACCGTCGACATCGAGGGCTTCCTCTACTGGTACGAGGGCGTCAATACCCACATCACCTCCATCACCGTCGCCGGCTGAGCGGAGAGCGCACAAGACAGCAACTAATGAAAATCGGGAGCGGAATATCCGCTCCCGATTTTTTTGCCCTCGGGAAGTCCGGGAGGACTGCCCCGAGGGCTTTCACGGTTGAACCTTTTCGCTGAGATTTTCAATGTGCAGAGCTTTCTGCCGCGCGGTACGGCGGGCAAATTCCAGAAGCGAGCGCGAGTTGCCGGGGCGGTTCACATAGCAGATAATGCTGTCCGCCGCCTTTACCATGTACCGGTTTGCTTCTACTATTGCAAGCCTCGGCGGGACCGACTCCATCCCCTCCGGGTAGAGGGTGCCGTCAAAGCCTACGGGAACCTCAACCGGGCGGAGGGAGGGGTGATACGGAAGAAGGAGATACAGGGCGGCGTCTCCGTGCCGCCGCCTCACGGCCTTCACCGCAGCGGCGGCCATGCCGTCAAAGCTGCCGTATCCGCCGACGACGAAGCGGCGTATGCCGTAGTCGGAATAGTGACGCTCGACCGCAGCTTCTATCTTCGGCAGGAGTCCGCCGAGAGCATCCCTGTGACCGAAGAGGAAACATGTTCCGAGTGAGATATTGACCCCTCCTGTTCTGTCAACATCTATGTCGTATTATTAACACGATAATTATAATGTAGATAGCATGTTTAAGTCAACACCACCATTACATAAACTAATGCTAAAAGGTGGTGGAACTGTGAAGGAGCGGAAGGACATAAATGTGCTCGTAGGCGCGAACATCAAGCGCGAGCGCGAAAGGGTAGGCTACACGCAGGAGCGATTTTCCGAGATGATAGGTATCGGCCCCAAAAGCCTGTCCGCAATAGAGAGGGGAACGGTGGGCGTTTCACTTACGTTGCTGTTGAAGATTTGCAATACCCTGTCTATATCGAGCAATACACTGCTGTTTGCAGATACGGCCAAAAATAACGTTCAGGATATAACCGAGCGGCTTGAGCGTCTGCCGCCCGAACAGTTTGAAATAGCGCACGACATACTCTGCAAGCTGCTCGAGGCGTTTGCGCTGGAGAAATAGGACAAAAATCGGAACAGGTATCTGCCTGTTCCGATTTTTTTTGCCTCGTTTATTATCGCGACGCTTGTCGTTTCGCCCCGAGTATAGTATAATTAGATCAGAGAAAAACACCGCAGCGGCCATCGCGATATGCGTCGTATTTATGGAGGTGAGATATGAACACGAAGAACAACCGCCGCGCGCAGGAGACGCGCGAGCGTCTGAAGCTTGCACTGCTGGAAATGCTCGCGCGGGACGACATTCTGGACGTCACCGTGAGCGCCCTCTGCGACGAGGCGCAGGTCAACCGCTCCACCTTTTACAGCCACTACGACAGCGTAGCGGAGCTGATGGACGAGATAGAGCAGGAGACCGGCAAGGACATCTTTGAGAAGGTCGCGGAGGTATATGACGACGAGAAGTCCATGTTCTCCACCGAGTACCTGCTTGCCATACTCGGCCACCTGAAGGAGAACCGGAGCTTCTACCGCGCGTACCTGCGCCAGAGCGTGGGGAGGCGGAACATCGACTGGGGCTTCGGACAGCTCCTTGAGCAGTTCGTAAAGCCGATGATGAAACGGCTCGGAGTTGACGACATCGAGACCGCCTACTACTTCGAGTTTTTCAAGGAGGGCTTTATCGCGGTGATTTCGCTGTGGCTCGACGGCGGCTGCCGGGACGAGCCGGAGACTATAGCCCACTGTATAACGAGTATGCTCAACCACCCGGAGTTCGAGATAAAGTAAAGGAGGAGAAGAGATGAACGGACTTGACAGACTCTGCCTCGCCATGACCGAGTACGAGGCGGGGTGTCCGCAGAGGATACAGCACTTTTTGAAGGTACACGCCTTCGCCGCGCTCATCGGGCGGGGCGAGGGACTTTCCCCGAAGGAACAGGAGACGCTCGAGGCTGCGGCCTACGTCCACGACATAGGCATAAAGCCCGCACTTGAGAAGTACGGCAGCGCCGCGGGGAAGTATCAGGAGGAGCTGGGCGCGGAGCCCGCAAGGACGATGCTGCGTGACTGCGGCTTTGACGCGGAGGCGGCGGAGCGCGCGGCGTGGCTCGTCGCGCACCACCACACCTACGACAACATCGACGCTGCGGACTACCGCATCCTCGTCGAGGCGGACTTCCTCGTGAACCTGTTTGAGGACTCGTCGCCGCGCGAAGCGGTGGAGTCCGTGTACAGGAAGATATTCCGCACCGAGACCGGCCGGCGTCTCTGCCGGACGATGTTCGGGCTCTGAGAGGGAGGGAGATACGATGACTGTAACCGAAATGCTTTCGCGCGAACGCGTGAACGGCTTCCTTCGCGCCGACGGGCGCAGGATAGTGAACGGCTCGGGCGAGCCGATACTTCTCAGCGGATGGGGCCTCGGCAACTGGCTCCTCTGCGAGGGGTACATGTGGCGCGCGGGACGGCGCGCCGACCGTCCGAGGTGGATAGAGGCGGTCGTCCGCGAGCTGGCGGGGAGCGACTACGCCGCGTCCTTCTGGCCGCGCTTCCGAAAGAACTACATACGCCGGGAGGACATCCTGCGGATGGCGGAGCTCGGGTACAACTCGGTCCGCGTGCCGATGAACTGGCGCGTCTTCATGGCGGACGAACCGGGCGTCACCTTCCTCGAGGACGGCTTCCGGCTGATAGACGACCTGCTCGGGTGGTGCGAGGAGGCGAAGATATACGCCTTCCTTGACCTGCACGGCGCGCCGGGCGGACAGACCGGCTCGAATATCGACGACTGCATCGACGACTTCCCGCGCCTCTTTACCGACTCGGACAGCTACGAGAAGTGCATAGCTCTCTGGGGAGAGATCGCGCGACGGTACGCCGACAGATGGATAGTCGGCGGCTACGACCTCCTGAACGAGCCGATACGCCCGGACGGGCACAACGGTTCCACCCACCCGACGGGCCACCTCCTGCCGAAGCTGCGGCAGTTCTACCGCGACGCCATAGCGGAGGTGCGCAAGTACGACGGGCGGCACATGTTCTCGATAGAGGGCCACCACTGGGCGACGGACCCCGCCGTCTTCTGCGAGGACTACGACGAGAACATGGTCATACACTTCCACCGCTACGCCGTCATGCCTGACATGGGCGCTTACCGGGAGTGGCTCGAGCTCTCCGAGCGATGGAACAAGCCGCTGTGGCTCGGCGAGACCGGCGAGAACACGCCGGAGTGGTTCGCGGCGCTCTACCCGCTCGCGTTCCGGCTCGGCATAGGTGTCAACGTCTGGCCGTGGAAGAAGATGCAGACCGACAACTCGCCCTATTCGGTGAAGATGCCGCGCGGCTGGCAGAAGTTCACCGACTACGCGAGCGGCGGCGAGCGTCCGAGCTATGAAGAAGCTCAGGCAATGTTTGACGAATACCTCGAAAATATGCTCCTTGAGAACTGCGAGGAGAACCCACGCGTCACGGCGTCGGTGTTCCGCCTGCCGGGGTGCTCGCTCCGCGCCGTCGACTTCGACGAGGGTTCTGCGGAGGGAAAATGCCGAGAGGATGCGCTCTGCGGCTACCGCCGCGGCTCCGGGGTGAAGATAGCCGAGCCGGAGGAGTGGCCCGCGCGGCGCTTCGGCTTCGACTGCTCGTGGGACGCGCTCCGTCTCGCGCTTCGCGAAGGCGAGAGCGTGGAGTACACCTTCCGCGGCGCGCGGGAGGGGACTACGCTCACACTTGAAATGTCGGAGGAGAGCGCGGGGATGACAGCGCTCACGCAGGACGGCGCGCCGCTCGCACTCACGCGGGAGGGAAACACCGTCCGCACGTCGCTCCGCGCGGCGGACGTGACGACCGTCCGCGTCGCCTGCACGGAGGGCAGCGTCACGCTTGAAAGACTGATATATGGATAATCGCGGGGCTGTGCCCACACCTATCTAGCGGGGAAGCCCCGCGAGCATTCGCGGGGCGAGCCCCCGCGACCAAGCGGGCAAAGCCCACACCCATCTAGCGGGGAAGCCCCGCGGGTATCCGCGGGGCGAGCCCCGCGTCCTTGGTAGAGCAGAGCTCTACCGGCACCTTCGCGGGGCTGTGCCGCCCCGCGCCCCTGCATTACTTTTTGCTCGCGCAAAAAGTAACCAAAAACGCGCTTAAGGGAGAGGGCTCCGCCCTCTCCCTTAATAAACCCTCTCCCAATACAGACATACAACCGCAACCCACATAACAGTACACACTCTGTATCAAACAAATCCATCATCCGACCGGGTGAGTTTCTATCCGACTCTCCCCAGACATTCGACAATATCGAACGATTCCTGCGTCGTAGAATCCACAATCCGGTTCAACGCTCCGACTATAGGCGTAATGTAGAGGCTTTCTCTAGGAGCTAAAACGTTCGGTTCTATGCAGAAAGTATAAGCGGGGAAGCTGATACCAGCTTCCCCGCTATTTGCAGCGTGGTAGATACTTAATATGTAGAAAGAGGGGTACATAGGGGAGAAAACTTGGTTTTCTCCCCTATGTGTGTTTTTGGCTACTTTTTGCACAAGCAAAAAGTAGCGCAGGGTGCGGGGATGCAATCCCCGCATGGGGGTGTGGGGGCGCAGCCCCCACAAAGTGCCGGTGAGGCTCAGCCTCACTTAGGGACGCGGGGGTCGCCCCGCAGATTCCTGCGGGGCTTCCCCGCTATACGAGAGCGGGCGGCACAACTAAGCCTCGCAGAGTTTCGCGCTGGTAGGCGCGAAATAAATTTCAATCATTTTCGGCGGCGGCGTGTACGTCGCCGAAAATACTTCTCGCGTAGCGCGCTTCGAAGCGCAGAAGGCGCGAGGAGCAGAGCGGAGCGCTTGCCGTCGGCAGCGCGCAGCGCTGTCCGACGGCTTCGCGGGAAATTGGTAAGCGAGCGAAGCGAGCGCGATTTCCCGCGAAAGGATACGGGGAAAGTCCGCAAGGACTTTCCCCGTATCCTTAGAACATACTCTCTACCTTGCAGCACACGTCCCGGAGCGCGCGGCAGGGCGCGGAGCGCATGAGCCTGCGGCGGCTGCGGGGCGAGACCGAGAGTCCCGCGACAAGTCCGGCCAATGCGCCGAGCATCAGTCCCTTGAGAAAACACATCATATTCTCCACATCCTTTCTTCGTTTGGAGCTAGTTTGCCCGAAAACGACGGAATTTCAGCGTGCAGTTTTTGCCGATAAAGAGAGCGGACCGGTATAGACAGAGACTTCCCGTTCTGGTATAATTTGAATTAGATTATTGTGTACCGACGGACGATACGGGAAGGTGAAAGGATGGCTCTTTATATCAGAAATGCGAGGACGGACGCGGGCGAACCGCTCGAACTCATCCTCGAAGGAGGGAAGATACTTGCCTCCGGACCGAGGCTCGTTCCGCCGATGGGCTGCGAGACGCTCGACGCGCGCGGCATGACCGCTGCCGCCGGCGTCCTCGATATGCACGTCCATCTCCGCGAGCCGGGGTTTGAATACAAGGAGGATATAGAGTCGGGAGGATGCGCGGCGGCAGCCGGCGGCGTCACCGCCGTCGCGTGTATGCCGAACACCCGGCCCGTCACCGACACGCCGGAGCGCGTGCGGCACATCCTCGACCGCGCCGCCGCAGTGAGCCCGGTGCACGTGCTCCCGATAGCGGCGATAAGCGTGGGCGAGAAGGGCGAAGAGCTTACGGACTTTGAAGCGCTCGCAGCCTCGGGAGCCGTCGCCTTCAGTGACGACGGCGTGCCCGTCATGAGCGACGCGCTGATGCGCGCGGCGATGCTCCGCGCGAAGCCGCTCGGACTTCCGGTCATCTCCCACTGCGAGGACTTCGGATTTGAAGGACCGTATCCGGCGTCCCGGCGGCACCCGCTCCTCGGAGAAGACCTCGTGATAACGAACATGGAGGAGTCGATGGCCGCAAGAGACATAGCGCTCTCGCTCGAGACCGGCGCGCCGGTCCATATAGCGCACATATCCACGGCGGTATCGGCCGAGCTGGTGCGCCGCGCAAAGCGCCTCGGTGCCCCCGTCACCTGTGAGACCTGCCCGCACTACCTGCTGCTCGACGAGTCGACGGTGGCCGTATCCGGAGCGAACGCGAAGATGAACCCTCCGCTCCGCACGGCCCGCGACCGCGCTGCCATGCTCGACGCTGTGTGCGACGGCACGGTCGACGCCATCGTCACCGACCACGCTCCGCACTCAGCGGAGGAGAAGGCGCGGCCGCTCGAGAGTGCTCCGAACGGCATCATCGGCCTCGAGACCCTGATAGGCGGCGCGCTGACGGCGCTGCGGGGACGGCTCCCGCTCGGAAGGATACTCGAAAAGCTCACGGCGGCTCCGCACAGGCTGCTCGGGCTGGAAGCGCCGTCGCTCGAGCCCGGCTCCGCCGCGGACATCACGCTCATCGACCCGGACGAGCGGTGGACGCTCCGCGAGGAGGACATACATTCCCGGTCGAAGAACTCTCCCTTTATCGGCATGGAATTTGTCGGCAGAGCGAACATAACGATAGTGAACGGAAAAACGGTATTCTCCCGCTGAACGCGGAAAGCACAAGAAATACGGCAGATCTTGGTCTGTTGAAAGAGAGGAAATATATATGTCCATATCAAGGCTCCAGAAGCTGATACTCGAAAAGCGCAACCCGACCGTCGCGGGGCTGGACGCGCGTCCCGAGTACGTCCCGCCGCACATCCGCGCGGCAAACGTGGAAAAGTACGGGCGCACCCTCAAGGCCGCCGCCGAGTCGGTCTGGGAGTTCAATGTCGGTTTGATAGACGGACTTTCGGAGATAGTCCCGGCGGTCAAGCCGCAGGCGGCGTACTATGAGGTGCTCGGCCCGGACGGCGTCGACGTCCTCAAGCGCACTATAGACTACGCAAAGTCGAAAGGCCTCTACGTCATAGTGGACGGCAAGCGCAACGACATCGGCGCGACCGCGACCGCCTACGCCGAAGCCTATCTCGGCATGATAGAGTTTGAGGGCGTGACGCTCCGCGCCTTCGACGCGGACGGCCTCACCGTCAACGCCTACCTCGGAAGCGACGGCATAAAGCCGTTTACGAAGTACTGCGGCGAGAAGAGCATCTTCGTGCTCGTGAAGACCTCCAACAAGAGCTCGATAGAGATACAGGACATGATGGCGGGCGACCGTCCGCTCTACCGCATGATGGCCTCGCGCGTGGAGAACTGGGGCGCGGACTTCGTGGGCGAGTACGGCTACTCGAACGTCGGCGCGGTCGTCGGCGCGACCTATCCGGACGAGCTGAAGCTGCTCCGTCAAGTGTGCCCGCGCACCTTCTTCCTCGTACCGGGCTACGGCGCGCAGGGCGGCACGGCTGCGGACATAGAGGGCGCTTTCGACCGCGAAGGCCGCGGCGCGATAATCAACTCCTCGCGCGGAATAATGTGCGCCTGGCAGAAGAAGAACGACGACGGCAGGAACTTCGTCGAGGCTGCCTGCGAGGCCGCGATGAAAATGAAGCGCGAGCTCAACGCCTACGTCATGATGCAGTGATTTTGCAGGAGTCTGCGGTAAACGAATATGAATGTCTATAAGTGTACTCTGCTTTCAAATACAAGGCTCACCGAGTCGTCGCACGACCTCCGCGTCCTCGCGCCCGAGATGAAGGACGCGAGGCCGGGGCAGTTCGTCCACGTCAAGTGCGAGGGGTTCACGCTCCGCCGCCCGATAAGCGTTTGCGACTTCGACGGGGAGATACTCCGCCTCGTCGTGGACAGGCGCGGCGCGGGCACCGACTGGCTCACCTCGCGCGCGCCGATGACCGTGCTCGACATCCTCGGCCCGCTCGGCCGCGGGTTCAGTGCGGACGGGAACATACTCGTCGTCGGCGGCGGAATAGGAACGCCGCCGCTCATATACGCGGCGAAGTCCGCCGCGTCTGCGGACGCCATTGTCGGCTTCCGCACCGCCTCCGCCGCGATGCTCCTCGGCGACTTCAGCGAGGTCTGCGGCACGGTGCAGATAGCGACCGACGACGGCACGCTCGGCGCGCACGGGCGCGTCGATACTCTGCTTGAAAAGCGGCTCGCGGAGCACAAATATGACCGCGTGCTCGCCTGCGGTCCCGCGCCGATGCTCCGCGCCTGCGTGCGCGTGTGCGCCGGGGCGGGCGTCCCGCTCGAGGTCTCGCTCGAGGAGCGGATGGGCTGCGGTGTCGGCGCATGCCTCGTCTGCGCCGTGAAGCTCAAGGACGGCAATGGCGGGACTTACATGGGCCGCGTCTGCAAGGACGGACCGGTGTTCCGCGCGGAGGAGGTGTGCTTTGATGACTGACATGCGGGTGACGCTTGCGGGCGTCGAACTGAAGAACCCGATAGTCGTCGCGTCAGGTACCTTCGGGTTCGGGCACGAGTACGCGGAGCTCTTCGACCTCTCGGAGCTCGGCGGGATATGCGTCAAGGGCACGACCGTCTCCCAGCGGGACGGCAATCCGTCCCCGAGGATAGCGGAGACGCCCTCCGGCATACTCAACGCGGTGGGGCTCCAGAACCCCGGTGTGGACGCGTTCTGCGCGGAGGAGGTGCCGTTCCTCCGGAAATTCGACACGAAGATAATCGCTAACATCTCGGGGAACACCCTCGAGGAGTACGCGCTGCTCTCGGAGAAGGTCAGCGCCGCCGGCGTCGATCTGATAGAGGTCAACATCTCCTGCCCGAACGTGAAGGCGGGCGGGATGGCGTTCGGCACCGACCCGCGCTCCGCCGCCGCCGCTACCGATGCGGTGAAGCGGAATGCGGGCAAAGTCCCGGTCATGACCAAGCTCTCGCCGAACGTCACCGACATAACCGAGATAGCACGTGCCGCCGAGAGTGCCGGTGCGGACGCGCTGTCGCTTATAAACACGCTCCTGGGGATGCGGATAGACGTCCGTACCCGCCGCCCGATAATCAGAAACAACACCGGCGGGCTGAGCGGCCCCGCCGTCCTCCCCGTCGCGGTGAGGATGGTCTGGCAGGTGGCAAACGCCGTGAAGGTGCCGCTCCTCGGCATGGGCGGCGTAGCGAGCGGCGCGGACGCCGCCGAACTGATGATGGCGGGCGCATCCGCCGTCGCGGTCGGAACGGCGCTGTTCGGAGACCCTTATGCCGCCGTCCGCGTCCGAAAAGAGCTCGAGGAGTTCTGTGAGACGAACGGCGTTGCCGCTGTCCGGGAGCTCACCGGGGCGGTGAGGCCATGGTGACAAAGATATACATCGTCCGCCACGCCGAGGCGGAGGGAAACATCTACCGCCGCTCGCACGGCTGGTACGACGCGTACCTCACCGATACGGGGCTTCGGCAGGTGGATAACCTCGCGCGGAGGATGAAGGGCATTCATCTCGACGCGATATATTCAAGCGACCTTCGCCGGACGATGATGACGGCGGAGGCGCCGAGCCGCGCCTCCGGGCTGCCGGTGATACCGGAGCCGGGGCTCCGCGAGCTCCAGATGGGCGACTGGGAGAACTACACCTGGGGCAACTGTATGCGGGAGGACTACGACCTCGCCGCGAGCTTCGCGCAGGACGACGCGTGGCGCGCGCCCGGGGCGGAGAGCGTCCGCGACCTCATAGAGCGCACAACGGCGGCGGTGCGCCGCCTTGCGGCGCGTCACGAGGGCGGCGCGATATGCCTTGTGAGCCACAGCGTCGCGATACGCGCTATGCTCACGGGGCTCGGGATATACCCGGAAATAGGCGCATGCGGGATAGTGCCGAACGCATCTCTTTCGCTTGTCGAGTGCGAGGACGGCGTGTTCCGTCCGGTGTTCATCGGCTCAAACGAGCACAACGCCTCTGTGCCGCAGCACTCCGCACACCCCATGGGAGGCGGTGTAGAGCGTCCGACGCTGTGGTTCCGCGCCGCGAGGCGGGACGAGAGCGGCGTCGCGGCGGAGCTGTGGGGAGAGGCGTGGAGCTCGGTCTACGGAAATCTGCGGATGTTCGACCCGGGCTTTGCGGAGCTGAGGGTCGGAATGATGATAGAGGATGACCCGGAGGCCGTGCGTCTCGCGTTCTGCGGGGACGAGCTCGCGGGTGCGCTCATACTTGACCGGTTTGCCGACGAGCGCGATGTGATGCACATAGTCCTCTTCATGCTCCGTGAGAAGTTCAGGGGGTATGGGCTTGCCGTTCAGCTCGTGGGCGAGGCGGTGACCTGCGCCCGCCTTGCGGGAAAGGACACGCTCCGCCTCCGCGTCGCAAAGAAGAACAAACACGCGATAGAGCTCTACGAGAAGAACGGCTTTTCCACCGTGTATAAGGACTCCGGCGACCTCGTGATGAAGCGTCCGGTCCTGCCGGCGGACGTGCTAACGAGTTTCGCTTGAAATTGCGCGGGCGCAATTTCAAGCGAAGCCGTCGGACAGAGCAAAGCTCTGCCGACGGCAAGCGCTCCGCTTCGCGCCTCGACGGCTTCGCCGTCTTCGACGCACGCTCCGCGAGAGGTATTTTTTTCCTCCGTTAGTACAATGTCGGACGTCGGCGCGAAGCGCCGTCCGCGCTGGTTCGCGCGGTTGATGTTGCCGCAGGCAACATCGCGGAGCCCCGATTCATTCGGGGCGAGCACGTTTAATCTGAAGGGCTCCCAAACGGCGCTCAGCGCCGTTTGGGATTCTGATGCGCCCGGTAGAAGGTCGGATGCGGTATTGGTTCAAGGGCGCATTGTACACGCCGCCGAAAATGATTCAATTTATTCGCGCTTCAAGCATTCTCTGCGAGACTTTTGTCGGGACGTCGGCGCGGGAGCGCCTGAGGTGCTCAAAGCGCAGATAAACCAAAAGTGTGAGAAAAAATTTGGGGTGGTGCGGTTGCCGCCCCGATTTTACATATATCTTATCCCGATATGGAACAGAACGGCACTCCAAGCGTGCGGCTAGGAGCCTGCGGAACCGGAGGAGGGAAACGATAACGTCATGTACAGAGAATTGATTTCGGAACTGTCTCGAGGGAACCGTTGGGTAAAGATCCAACCGCCCTGCCCAGAAAAAGAAATAGAAAAGGCCGAGAAGGCGGATGTTCGTAAAGCACCTGTGTTAAATCAACAAATTCACAGGTAGTCACCGAAAAATCAAACCTATGTGACAAAATCGAACATCCAGAAAAAAGCACGATTTGACAATCGTGCTTTTTTCATGCCCAAAAGGAGGCGGCGGCCATGCCAAGCACGGCAACATT
>CANRIN010000035.1 GCA_947630675.1 uncultured Clostridia bacterium
TCTCGTTCGAGCGAAATGACCATCTCGCCGAGCATGACGCGTCCGTTTTCGTCCAGGTCCCACTCGTCCGCCTCTATAGCGGCTCCCGGCTCATGCTCGAGCATCGGAAAGCTCAGTACATCGGTCGCGCGGTCAATGCCGCGCCGCTCGAGATTCAGCTCATGTATCCCCTCGTCCGTCGTCGTGTATATCTCGACGGCGCAGGGGCGGTCGACATGCTCGCTCTCGAGCGCGGCGCGGACGGCGCTCCGCAGTACGCGCTTCTGCTCCGCCGTCGCCGCAAGGCCCATCGAGCGGACGCCTACACCGTGCCGCGTCATCTTCCGCGCCTCACCGGCGCCGCGCGCTTCGGGCGCGCCTCCGCCTTCTCCGCCTTCTCGTAGGCCTCGATTATCTTCTGGACGAGGACGTGGCGAACGACGTCCTTCGATGTCAGCTGGCAGATAGCTATGTCCTCTATCCCTTCGAGGATACGCACCGCGTCCTTTAGGCCGCTCACCTTGTCGCGGGGCAGGTCTATCTGCGTCACGTCGCCGGTGATGACGACCTTCGAGCCGAAGCCTATACGCGTGAGGAACATCTTCATCTGCTCGCGGGAGGTGTTCTGTGCCTCGTCGAGGATGATGAAGCTGTCATCAAGGGTGCGCCCGCGCATATACGCGAGCGGCGCGACCTCTATGTTCCCGCGCTCGAGGTTCTTGGCGTAGCCCTCCGCGCCGAACATTTCAAATAGTCCGTCGTAGAGCGGGCGGAGGTACGGGTCGACCTTGTTCTGAAGGTCGCCCGGCAGGAAGCCGAGCTTCTCGCCCGCCTCGACTGCGGGGCGGGTGAGGATTATGCGGCTCACCTGCTTTGCGCGGAACGCCGCGCACGCCGCCGCGACTGCGAGGTAGGTCTTGCCGGTGCCGGCGGGACCCACGCCTATCGTTATCGTGTGCGAAAGTATCGCGTCCACATACTTCTTCTGTCCGACGGTCTTCGGCTTTATCGGCTTGCCCTTTGCCGTGACGCAGAGGACGTCCCGCGCGACCTCGTCCACCTCGCGCTCGCGCCCGTCCCGCGAGAGACCGATGACGTACCGCACCGTGCCGAGGTCTATCTGCTCACCGCGCGCCGCGAGACTCAGAAGCGACTGAACAGCCTTTGTCGCAAGCAGCACTGCCTCCGGCTCGCCGGATATCTTGAGCTCGTTGCCGCGGCTCACCACCGTCACACCGGTCTCACGCTCGACCTCGTGCATATTCTCGTCGAACGAACCGAATATGCCGATTATGTCGTCTAAGCGTTCTATTCCTATTGTCTGTTCCGTTGTCATTGTGTTTCCTCCGAAATATTTCCGACCCCCGGTATCCTCTCCGGAAGCGATATCTCCTCGCGGCACTCCGCCACAAGAGACGCCGAGAGCATCCCGTCCCGCTCCTCAAAGGTGAAGTCGGTACTCACGACCTCCGCGCCTCCGCTCTCCTCCGCGAGCCGCAGGAGAAGCGCGCCGCGCAGCTCGTCCTTTGCCGCTTCGATGTCCCTTTCGGCCTCGGCGGACGACGTCTCCCGGTAGGTCGTCTTCTCTATGACGAGCGGCAGGGAATATCCTCCCGGCAGGCACACCCTCGTTCTCTCTATAATTTTATCACATTCCGGGTAGGGAATTCTACTGTCCGCAAACAAATTTATCCGCTTTTTTCCGGCAACGAGGGTATATTTCACGGTCGAGTCCTCCCCGAAGCGCTTTTCGCGGATCGTGAGCGGCGTCTCCGCCGAGAGGACGTACCATGTCCGCGCCGTCACCTCCGCCCGCGCGTTCACGAGCACCGTGCCGAATTCCTTCTGAAACTCGTCGTTGTACAGGTCCTGAACGCCGCTCACGAGCAGCTGTCCCTCGGTCACGGTGTCTCCCACGGCGGCCTCCGCCTTACCCTCGGTGACGGTGATGCTCTCTATCACCCCCGCCTTCCTCGCGACGATGTTCTGCGGGATGCTCCTGTCGAGCATCTCCGGCGTGTCCACCCTCTCACGTAGCTCTACCGAGGCGCGGCTGCCCGAGATGTTCACGGCAAACCACCGCAGCTTGTCTATGCGCAGGAGCATCTGCGTCTCTAGCATGTCCGGGTCGATTTCGCTTCGGAGCGTCCCGACTCCGACGCCCAGTTCTTCCATCGCCGCAAGCACCTCCTCCTCGTCAAGCGTCTCGCAGCCGATGACCTCAAACTCCCACACCCGGAGCGACATCGTCCACACGAGCGCTATGCACGCCGCCATTCCCGCGACGAACGCGTACCGCCTCCGGAACCCCATAAAAAAGAACGGCGCGCCGACGCGCCGCTCGACCTTCACCGTACAGAGCGCGCGTTCCGCGAGCGCGCGCAGGGTCTCGAGCCCTCGGGGACGCACCCGCGCGAGGAAGTCCCCCTCCTCCGTACGGCGGAGCCTCCAGAACGCCACCCCGCTCTCCGCGCAGACGTTAAGGAACCGCTCCGGGAACGGCCCGCTCACCCGCACTTCCAGATATCCGCGAAAGAAATTCACGACTTTCAGCATTTTGCACCTCGGTCAATACCTGAATTCGACGGAAAATATCCTGCCGCGGAGCGACAGCTCCTCCGCGCTCATCGAGACGAGCTCCAGCTCCGCGCCGTGTATGGCAATGGCCGCGCCGCTCCCCGCGAGCGTGATGAGCTCCGGGGTGTACTCGATTATCCCGCCGTGATTTGTCACGAGCACATCCCGCGCGCCGGTTATCTCCACACGCGAGGCTCCGGTCACCATGTCCGCGGGCAGGTCCAGCGCCTCCGCCACGCGGAAGAGCGCTCCCTCCACAGGTCTCTTATTCACCTCGGTATCCCTCGCTTTCGGGGAATTTTATGTTCCGACGCCGCAAAACAGAAGCATTTCCGGCGGCCGTGCGCTATATAATTTTTCCGTCCGGCCGCATACATCCGTCTGCGGCCGCTTCGGAGGTGTCTATGGGAAAGCTTCGTCACCGCATGGGAAGAGCGCTCTCCGCCGTTACGGTGCTTGCCGCGGCGCTCGCGCTCGTGCTCCGCCCGAGCGACGCCGTGGAGTACGCAAAGCAGGGGCTCGCCCTCTGCGGAAGCGTGATAATCCCGTCGCTCTTTCCGTTCTTCGTGCTCTCGTCGATGACGGTCGAGCTCGGGTTCGCGCGCTATATCGGCATGCTCTTCGAGCGGGTGATGCGCCCGCTCTTCGGCGTCGGCGGCGTCTGCGCGACGGCGCTCGCGCTCGGCTTCGTCGGCGGCTACCCCACCGGCGCGCGCACCGCCATAATGATATACGAGAAGGGCCTCTGCTCGCGCGAGGAGGCCGAGCGGATGCTCGCGTTCTGCAACAACTCCGGGCCGGCGTTCATCCTCGGCGTCGTGGGCGCGGGAGTGTTCGGCTCCGGGTTTGCGGGGCTGCTGCTCTACTTTGCCCACGCGCTCGCGAGCGTTCTCGTCGGCATTGCCTTCCGCATATTCGGCGGAAAGAAGACCGACTCCGCGCCGTCCCCCTCCGCGCGGGTCGTGAGCGAGGCGAACCGCCTCGCTCCGGCGTTTGCTGCCTCGGTCTCCTCCGCCCTCTCGGCAACGCTCGGGATATGCGCGTTCGTCGTGTTCTTCACGGTCGTGATAAACATGCTGATGCAGCTGGGCGCGATACCCTTCCTCGCGGGGCTGCTCGCGCGCCTGCCGTTTTTTGACGAGCGGAGCGCCGTACAGCTGCTCACGGGGCTCGTCGAGGTCTCGAGCGGCGTATGGTCGCTCTCCGGCGCGGCGGGAGGGCTCCGCCGCGAGCTTGCCCTCGCCGCGTTCATGCTCGGATGGGCGGGGCTCAGCGTCCACTGTCAAGTGCTCGGCTTTATCGGCCGGAGCGGACTTTCCGCCCGCCCGTACATCCTCGGAAAGCTGCTGCACGGCGTCATCTCCGCCGCGCTAGTGTGGTGCGTGGCGGGTCTCTTCCGCTTCGACGCCCCCGTTGCAAGCATCCTCGCAACGCAGGTCGCGGGAACCGCAAGCCTCGGCTTCGGCGCGGCGCTCTGTCTCTCGCTCGCGCCTGCGGCGGCGCTCATCGCCGCCGTCCTGCTCGCGTCGGCGCTGAACAGGCGCGGCCGCAGGGCACGACAGTGAAGCGCGTGCCCCGGACGCAGAGCGCACCGCGATTCGAGGCTGTACCCGCGCCCACTCCGCGTTTCCCATCTCCGCTCTCGGCGTACGCCCGGAGTTGCCCCTAGTTTTCGCGCAGACGTACCCGCTTCCGCGCGCAGGCGGCTGGCAGCGGCGGCGTGTGCCGTCGTTTGCCTTCCGCAAAATTTCTGTGGAAATCGAGCCCGGGGAGTAGTATAATAGTTGCAGCGGGTACCGCCGTGCGCGGCGCGTGCCCGCCTACACAGCTCCAAGGAGGCCGCCATGCTTTTCCGAAAAGACATCGAGCCGCGCTGCGCCTACTGTGCGCGCGCCGGCAGGGCGGGAGACGGCGAGGTCGTCTGCTCCCGCAAGGGCATCGTCCCGGAGGACGGGCACTGCCGCCGCTTCAAATACGACCCCTTAAAGCGCGTTCCTCCGCGCCCCGGCCAGCTCGTGACGCGCGGGATAAAGGACGAGGATCTCTCCTTCTGACGCCGCGCCGTACACGCGCGGAGCGCACGGCGGCTGTCCGTCGCACCCCTTGCATCTTCGTCCGGTCACGCGGTTCTCTCCGCGCAGGTCCGGGCGCACACGATTTTAAGACAACACGGTGCGGAGCCGCTTCCGGCTCCGCACAGTGTTTTTTTGCTCCGCCGCGCGGTCTGCCCGGCGGCGATTGTTCCCCGCCTCCCATAAAAATTTGGGGCACGGGAGCTGCGGCTCAGGTATTCTTTGGACGTGAAAAGGGAGGGGCTTTCGCCCCTCCCTTTCGCCTGCGGGATAGCTTTTACTTTGCGATCTTCTCGCAGTAGCGCATGAGCACGGTCGCAACCATCGCGCGCGTGGAACCGTTGCCCGGAACCAGCGTGGTCTTAGTGGTGCCTTCTATGAGGCCCTCGGCCACTGCCCAACGCATCGCCGCGTCCGCCCATCCGCTTACCGTGTCGGCGTCCTTGTAGCCGGCAAAGTCGGAAGTCGCCGTTACGTCGTACTTCTTGTACTCGGAGTAGCGGTAGAGTATTGCGGCCATCTGCTCGCGGGTGACTGTATCCGTCGGCCCGAACTCGGTATCGTTGTATCCCTTGACGATACCGTTTGCCGCCGCCCAGACTACAGCGTCGCTGTACCACTGTCCGGCCGGAACATCCTCAAACGGGATGTTCTTTGTTACTGCGGGTTCGCCCTCCAGACGGTAGAGTATCGTCACAAGCATAGCGCGGGTCGTGGTGCGGTCGGGTGCGAACTTGCCGCCGCCGACGCCGTCCATCAGGCCCTTCTCGAGGCAGTAGTGGACTCCGTCGTGATACCACGCGGTGCGGACAGCGTCTTCGAAGCTGTACATCGGGCAGGTCTCATCCCGTCCGCAGCTCGAGCCGAAGGTGGCGGACACCTTGACGCCGGTCGCCGGCATGGTGAAGGTGTAGGTCCCGTCGCCGTTGTCCTTGACCTCGACGGTCTCGCCGTTCTCATCGGTGACCGTCACGGTCTCCGGGGCGTAGCCCCAGTCGGGCGTCACGGTCAGGGTGACTTCCGTACCCTCCTTGGCAGTCTCCTTGTCCGAGCTTATCGAGCCGTTGGAGACGTTCTCCTGCAGGGTCACGGGGTTCTCCGTGGCTGCGGCTCCGCCGCCGCCACCGCCACCGCCACCGCCGCCACCGGCGGGCGGCGCATACTTGGTCCAAGCCACCGCTATCGGCGACAGGCTCGAAACATGGAACTGGAGGCCCATGGAGGTGTTAGTAAGACCATCCCCAGTTTTAAATGTCTCTGTCTCACCAGGCTTGTGAGCATTAGACTCTACTGTGAACATGTGGACCACTGTAAAGGTGTCGTTTATGTTCGTTCCCTCAGGATAGGGCAGTATCACGGTGAGGCCGCCCTGCGGGAACTCACTGGCACTGGTGACAGGTACCCATTCGCCATTCTCGTACTTCTGGAGCTCAACATCATAAACCGCATTGTTGGAGTCCGGCGCGGCGGGCATTTCGTCGACCACGATCCGCTGCATGACCTCCGTGAGGACTGCGCCGGTCAAATCTCCCGGTTCGGTAACACCGTCGGGCAGATACTCCTTCAGCTTACCCAGAACATCCTGATTTTGCAGCCCCGCGGGCACCTTTGTTATGCCTTCTTCCATATTTACGCGGAAGTTCGGCAGTTTCACTTCGTCGGTGACGTTCTTGATCACCACGTCCCAACCGCCTGTTGCGTTCTCGGTGATTGTGACTTCTTTACCGGCGTTGATAAATCCGTCAACATACGGGATAAGGATGTCTTTGTCCCCTGTCGGCGTGATGGTGAAGCTCAGGTCACCGCCTTCACGGTAGTAGCCGTTCTGAACGCCGCTGTTTTCGCCGCTGGGATAGCTGGTGACATTCGTTACATCGTAAACTCCAGCCTCGCCGGTGGGATTCGGATATTCTGCCTTGCTCTCAAACACGACCCTGACGGTGGTGTCCTTGTCAAGCGTGAACTCCGGAAGCACAAGCCCAAGGAACGTCCGGCCATCCGTGGTCTGGGGGACGCCGTCGATGTACCACTCCTTGACCATGCTGTCAGCATTGGGGTTGGCAGTCACTGTCACTATTGAACCACTCGGTATGGGGTAAGACCCGACCGCGTAATCCGTTGCGCCAACATGAGCGGACAGTCCTCCTGTCGCCGTGGTGCCCTCTGCAGAACCGGCCTCCAGTGTAAGGTTGAACATAACACCGGCATTGGTATTGATACTGACGCTCGTGTGTCCCATGATCGTCAGCTCGAGCGTGGGCTCATCCCCGCGGTTATCGCCGTCGACTATCCAGTAATTGAACACGGTGGACGGACCGGGAACATAGCTATACTTGAATGTGACGATCGTACCCTCGGGAACCGCGAAGGAATCGGTCTCCTGAAGCTCGCCGTCCACATAGGCCTGGATCTGCACAGTGGATTCCGGCTGCGTGACAGTCACCGTGTAAACCGGGATTTCCTCCACATTTGCGGTGATAGGCTCAGTGATGGTCTCCGTGAGCTTAGGTATGGTGACGGTGAGCTTGTCGTCGGAGACATTGGCTCCTGCGGGGAGGTTGCTCCAAGGCTCGGAAGCCTTCTGACGCCAGCCCTCTGTCAGCGTGAGGGTCAGAGTTATCTTCTGTCCTCCTTCAAGCGTACCGTCATTGCTGGTAAATTTTGTGCTGTCATTTGCCAGCGCTTCAATGGCGCCGCCCGTCTTATCAGACACAGCATAAGCCACAGACAGGCCGGTAAGAGGCTTGAATCTTGCCTCGTAAACGCCATTGTCTTCAGCCGTAAGGGTGTAAGTCGCTCCGGCGTTTTCAAGCTTCGTGCCGTTCAGATACCAGCCGTCGAACTGATATCCGGCATCCGGGGTGGCAGTGAGTTCTACACTCTCGTTGTAGCGCGGCTTTTCAGGATCACCGGCAGCGTTGCCGTTCTCCCCGGCCCTGACCTCAAAGCCGTCCAGCACCTTGCCCTGAAGCTCAAGCACTACCACAACGTTGCGTCCGGTGGCTGTGTAAGTAAACGTCGTACCGCTCTCGTCCGTGGGTTCATCGTTTACTATCCAGTTCTTGACTTCGTAATGGTCCTTGTCGGTTATATCTGCCGTGAAAGTGACCTTCGCTCCCATGCCGATCTCTCCGCGGTTATTAACCATTTCGCCGGTCTCGATCGTGGCGGTAATCGTGCCGAGTTCGCTTTGACCGCTTGCCATGTGGTAGGAAACTTTGGCAGCCGCCTGAGCGAAACTTACTCCGATGTAGAAAGTGCCGTCCGCAGCATGGCTCTGAAGCTGCTCATAGGTAATCGCCAGCACTTCGCCGAAGTAATCCTCGCTCTCTCCATCTTTCTGGTAATGCGCTACGTAATTACCCGTATTGTCCGCGCTCCAGAAGTTCACGTTGTGCGGATTCTGGGTGGAACTTCCATGCTCAGTTCCGTCAGTGCCCTTGGCTGTAAGGACAATGCGTCCGCCCTCGTAGAGCTCTAACGTATGCTCTTCGGGGTCGTTGACCTGCACACCGTCAGTGGCACCGCTGTCATTGTAGGTATCAATGCCCTTGCGGCTGACCTTGGCACTCAAGGTGCCGTGTGCCACAGCGCCTTCAGTTCCCGGTTCTTTCCAGCCGCCCTCGCTGATGACGAAGAAGTGGACGGTGATCTTGTCAAGCTCACGGAACTTGTAGGTAGCAAGGTTTACTCCATCTTGAGCAACAGCCGCATTGAAGGTTGCAGTGTAGGTGTCACTATTGGAAGCAGTCTTTGCGTCCGTCTCACCAATCTGCGGCACGTAGCCCTTGCTCGGCGTCATAGTGACGGTGATTTCCGTGCCCGGATCGTAGTGGCGGTCCTTGCTCGCATCGGTCGGGAATGTCCACGTCTTATTAGCACCGCAATAAGTGCCCTTGACAGTGATTGAGCCTTCGGATTGCTGGATATTCGGTGCAGTGATTTGCGGCTTTCCCGCAACGACTGTTGTGATCTCTACATCCGCACTCTGATTCTCCAGCTCCAGTTTCCGGCTGCCGTGGGCAGCATCGTAATTATGATCTTTGATGCTCACCACATAGTGATTGTTATCCGGTGTCACGGCAACGGTCAACTTAGTGCCCGGATCGAAGTGGAGCTCAGAATTATCACCGCTAGGCAAGGTCCACCTCTTAGGTTGACCGCAATAGGTACCCTCGACGGTGAGTGTGCCGTTTGCAAAGTCTCCCGGCAAAGTGAGCTTCGGCTTCTCCTTGAAGGAAGCGCTGATTGTAATATCTTCCGTTCCTCCCTGAACAGGCAGCTCTTTTGTGCCGTGAGAGGCCGAGAAGCCCTGCTCCTGGATCTTCTCAACATAATAGTTGTTTTCAGGCTGTGCACTAACAGTCAACTTAGTATTCGGATCAAAGTGCCAGTTGTCTGTATTATGCGGGAAAGTTTCAGTTTTGCCATTATAGGTTCCGGTCACGGTGATGGAACCATGCTCTACCGAGTTGATTGTCACCTTCGGCTTCTCGGCCAGCGTGACGGTGACGGTGGTGTCAGCGGTGAGGCCATCTACCATCTTGGCGGAGAGCTTATCGGCTGCGTGTGTGACCGCGCTGCCGCCCTCGTTAATCGACCAGCCGGTCACATAGTAGTCCGCGTCCGTTATAGTCAGCGTGAACTCCGGCGCGATGTGCGCGGTGCAGTCCTGACCGCTGGTTGTGATCTCCGTTTCTCCCACCTTAACGGTAAGAGAGGCAATATCTGCGGCGTCCTTGCCCGAGGGAACTGCAATCTTCCAGTTCAGCTGATAGGTCTGTGTACGCTCAATAAGGACACGAACCTCGAGGGTGCTGATGTTCTTGCTGGGGTCAATGTGATAGGTCCATTCGGTCAGGCTGCCGGAGCCGCTGGCTGTGGTCCAATTTTCGGCATCGTTCTCCTTATACTGCCACTCCTTAACGGCATTCAACGCCTCTTCGGTGATGTCGATGTTAAACACCAGGGTTCCGACAGCATCTTGCAGTTCCAATGCAGAATCGCCCTTGGCCAACTGCTTGCCGGTTGTATCGGAGACAGAAATCGTACCGACGCTGACTGCATCGTAGGGTTCCACAGAATTCACCACCGAGGCGGTGACGTTTACAGTGACCTTATCCGTAAACGTAACGATGACTTTCACATCGCCCTGGATGTCTTCCAGCGTCAGGGTGTTCTCGGTGTAGGCGCCGCCATCGGGCCAGGTGTAGATCTGCGCAGCCTCTGTGCCATGCTGCACCGACCAGCTCTCGACCATCTTGCCTGCACCAGGCTTCGCGGTAAAGGTGATGCTGGTGCCATAGTTGACATTGCTGCCATTCTCAATATTGCTGCTGCTTTTCACAGGGGAGGCAGTGACAGTCCCGTCGCCTACACTGTCAAAGCTGATCTTCGCGGTCTGGTTCGAGAAAGTCACGGACACTTGGAGACAGCTCACTTCGTCCTCTGTTTGCCCTTCCACAGGCTGAGACTTGATATGGCTCTCGCTGAAGCTCGCCGCGCGCAATATTTCGTAAGTGTCATCGATTATTTGCAGCGACATACCAAGGTCCGAAAGTGCTTCCCTATCTCCGTTGTCGCTGCTGTTGTAGGTCTCTCCGTTTACGGTCCAACTCTCCACGTGATAGCCCGTGTTGGGCGCGGCGCTGAACTGGACAGTTTCTCCATAGGACACAGATTCGCCACTGTTGAGATCTCTTTGATCGCCGCCATAGGATGCGGCAAGGGTTCCGTTCTCTCCGGAGGAGAAGAAGACGGTTCCGAGATCCTGGCGGGCGTCCAAGTTTGCCGTGGCAAAGGACACGTTGTACCGGGCCTCGATGTATGAGCGGTAGGACTGCCCTTCTACCTCGTTATATCCGGTCTCCTCGGCCTTGTCCGTCCAGCCGATGGTAATCGGGAAAATACCATGCTCATTCTCTTTTACTAAGCCTGTTTTTTCATCATACCGGTCACACTTTGCCGAGATGTAATCCCTCGAACTCAACTTGCCGTCAGTAATTATAAAGTCATCCGACTTTCCTTTTCCCTTGAGGTCAACGGTTATACCGAACTCACTAATGTTATTGTGGCTCTTGTTGAAGGTTGCCGTTTCAAAATTCAGCGTAGCGTCGGCACGGACGACCGTCAGCGTGATACTTGCCAGAGGACTGGAGCCTATGTTGTACTCTACTTCTGATTCCCACACGGAAAGGGTATAGCTTCCGGCGGGCAGGTCGTCAAGGCTCACGCTCCCTGTTGCTACTGTGTCACTCTTCACAGGTTCTGTCTGGCCTCTCGCCATGACGGTGTAATAAACGTCACTTAATTCAGCAGACTTCCAATCTGAATATGTAGTAGTGTACTTCTGCTCAAACCCGTCTGTGCCTTTTTCGCCAACTGCATTACGCGTGATCGTCCGCTGCTGGAGCGTTGCGGTCACGGTTTCGCCATAGGTAATGCTGTCATCGTTGACACTCAGCTGGTACTCAGTGCCCTCATTTCCTGCCGTCGGAGTGTCGCCGGCAAGGTAGTAGACGGGAGTGCAGGTCGTGTTTTTCAGCGTCGGGTCGTTGGGGATGTTTGCGGTGATGGAGTAAAGTCCCGCGCTGGGAGCGCTCCAAGTGGCTTGGACATTACCGTTTTTGGTCTGGAGCAAGTTTCCACTACTGTCATAGGCGACAGTGGTGACGTTTCCGGTATTGAGGTTGGTGATGATGAACTCTGCGTTGATGTCGTCATTAACGCTCTTTTCAGAGTTTTCAATGCACGTAAAATCAGCGTTCAGCGTCACCTCAGTGCCGGTAAGGCTGTAGGTATGGATTATTGTCTGTCTTTCCTGTGCATCGTAGGTGTAGAACTGAGACAGATCATCGGTGAAAATCTCCGCCGTCTCAGCAGGCTCCGCACCACCGGTTTCAACGCTGAGCACGTCCATCATACGAACATTTTTGAACGTGTTATCAGGATTCCAGGTCGTTCCATTTGTAGTGGTCATCTTACCGTAGTAGCCGTTTTCGTCCATGTAGTAGAAGGAGACAGTCGGATTCATTTCTTCTGCCTGCTTCAAATCATCAGACGAGCCTTCGAACACTGCGGACACAAGCTTCAGCTTATTATCATCGCTGTCATCGTCATCGCTGTCAGAGGCGGTCTTTTTCAATACGGTAGGATCATCGTCTACCTTTTTGCCCAAACTAGCTTTGTTATATTCGTAATACTCGGCATGACTACCTGTTACTTTCCCCGTACTGTCTTTGTCCGTCACTTGAAGGACATAATAGAAAGTAACATTATCTAACGTTCGGGTTTCTGACTCTCCCTCACTTTGTACCGTATAATCCATCACGGCAATAAGGCTGTACTTCTGACCGTCGAAATCTTTCGTTACTGCGGTTGTCTTGAAATTTTCGTCACCGCCGGTTACTTTTTCAAGTGCAGCTTCACCTCCGGCCTCGGGAGTTACGTTATACTTATATGCGATTTGTGACGGCTTTACTTCTACTGGATTTTCAAAAGCATCACCGTTTTTCGTCAACTGATAATATTTAGTTGTCGTTGTCTTAGTGAGTTCGCCACCCGTCGTCACAGTCTTGACGTAAAAATATGCCTTTTGATCGCCGGAAAGGCTGACCTCATAGACCGGGTAAAATTCGCTGCCATCCTGATATTCTCCGGTCTTTGTGACATCAGCATTTTCCTTAATCTCTGTTTCCTTCGTCACGTAGTCGGCCTGGCCGGTGTAGGGATTTGTGCGCTTGCCCAAGGTTTCTTTATCATTGTTGACGACGCCGTTCACTCCCGGCAGGGTAACCTTTGCGTTGGAGTCCAGCTTGTCGACCCGAAGAGTTGCGGCGTTGCTGTAATAATACGCCATATCGCCGGAGCCGTAGACAGCCTTCACGATGAGGCGGTACTCGGTGCCGTTCATCTCTTCCTGTACATTGGGAATGACCAGCTTGGACTTCTCTTCACCCTGAACGACCTTCCAGACGGTCTCGCTGGGGGCGCGGCTCTGCCATTCGTAAGTGAGGTTGATAGCGCTGCCGAGCTTTACCACACCCGGATCAAGTTCGGCCATGCTCCCGGCAGAGACAGTGTGCAGCCAGAGCTTTTCCTCTTCGCTCCATACGCCCAGCTGCCCTATGGCCGCCATAGCCTCGACCGTGGCGTTGGTTGTGAAGGACACGGGCTTAGAAGGCACGGATTCCGCGTCTTTAGCTACGGAATAGCCGCAAACCACATAGGAGTAGGTCGCGCCGGGCTGGAGTCCGGTCAGCTCATACCTGTACTGACCCTCCGCGTTGCCGCGCTCCACACCGATAAGGCGGAGCTCGTCCTTCTCGCCTTCCACATAGCGGTAGATGCGGTACTCGTCGGCGGGACGGCTGCCGTCTGCCCATGTGATGACGGCGTCGGTGCTGCCGATGGACTCCACGTTCAGGTCATCTGCCGGCGTGGGGGGCGCCTTCGGGTTGCGGACCAGATAGCCAACGACGGGGACCGCCTTGCCGTTCAGGTCGATGGTCCAGTGAGCCAGCTGCCACTGGAAGTCGTAGTTCTCATCGCCCTGGCAGGTGACCGAGCCGGACTTGGTGGTGCCGTTGGTGTTGACGGTGCTGGAGTCCACGGTGTGGCCGTAGCCCGCGCCGCCGCCGACGCTCACCTTGCCGAAGGAGGTGCTAAACTTCGCCGTGGCGTCAACATCCACCGAGAACTCATACGTAAAGGATTTCTCGGTCTCGGTAGCGTACTGGTACTCCTGGGTCATCGTGCCGCCGCCGGAGTACTGTATCCAGTAGGATCCGGTGTTTAAGTCGGAAGCATCTCTGGAGGATTTTAGGTAACTCTGGTTGTTCGCAAGAAGTGTCGTCTGGGTAGCCGGATAGGAGAAGGGGTTGCCCGGCTCGCAGAGCATCTGGCCCGTGCCCTCGGTGATCTTGGTAAGATTCTTATAGGCCGCGCACTGCTCGTTGTAGTCCTTCACCGAGATCAGGTTAAAGGCGGGCTGCATGGTCTTTTGGATATAGATATCGCTGTTGGAGTTGATGTCGTGATACGTATAGATGTATACAGGCGCGCGGTAGACGGCCACCATGTTCTCTCCGGTGTCGTTCTCCCAGTCCTGGGTGAACTCCTGGCTGGTGGTGTTCATCGTCGCCCACGTGAAGCTGTGGGAGGTGGTAAGCGACATCTCGAAGACCTCATCCAGCTCGAAGCCCGCATGGATATTGAAGTTGAAGTTGTTGGAGTGGCCGCTGCTGGCCGCCGAACCCTTGGTGGTGGAGAACTGGGTGGCGCTGTTTGCCACGTCGCCATCTTCCTTCTCGGCGAAATAGGGGGTGGCCTCAAGTATCACCATCACGTCGGGGTTGGACCACTTTTTCTCCACCGACTTGTAGTAGCCGACGGTGCTGTCGTTGCCGGTGTCCATGGCGGTCAGGGTCACGTAAGCCCTGCCCTTGTGGCCGATGAAGTCGGAGGTCTCCATGCAGTGCCAGTCCTCATTATTAGTGACGTTGTCTTCTCCATCAGGCTGCATGGGCTTCGGGCCGTTAAAGTAATATGTATAGAGGCGGCAGTAGCTGTTGTTGGTGCTCTCCTGCTTGAGCATAGTGGAGAAGATGATCTGCTCACTGCCTATGTCGTTGCCGTCAAAGTTGCCGACGGCAAAGGAGGCGATCACGTCGCGGTTGATAATGGCCGCGCCGTGCCCGTCGTCGTCATCATCAAAATATCTGTCTTTGTATGCTTCACGAAGATTGCCGTTTTGTCCGATGCAGTAGACAGTGCCCGAGATAAAGATGGCCTCGGCCTCAGCTCCGCCCATGTAGTTGAAGCAGGCCACGGGCAGCAGGGGGTTGACATAGTTGCCGCCGATACCGCCTGTGGTGAAGTCATTGACCTCTCTTGAAGACAGCTTATGCACCATCTCGTATTTCCCGCTCCTGTAGTTGTAGCGGGTGATGACATACTGGATGGTGTCTTCATCAAGATCGACATCGCGGCTGTCTTTAGCCTTGTTGCCGAAGCCGGCGGTGATTATCTCAGGGAAGTCGATGCCCTCCTCCGGGATAAGGAAGCCCACGTCGGAGGAACCCCAGCACATTCCCATGTCGTTGCTGAAAGGATTATCGCCGCCCTGTTTGGTGAACCTCTGCTGGAAGACATTCCTTAAGCCAGGGCCGTGTTTTTCTGTTTTGCCCTCTTCACCGGATGGCTCCTCCCACTCTTTCTGCCAGTCAAAGATGGTCAGCATGGTGGACGCGTCGTAACCGTCGATGCTGCCCTTGTTGTCGTAGTCGTTGCCGCTGGAGGTGACGATAAGCTCATCCAGGCCGTCGCGGTCTGTGTCGGCCGCCACCAGCTGGACCTTGATGTGGTTGTCGCCGTCGCTATGGTCAATACTTACATTGTTGGTATCGCCAAACTCTTTGTTGCTGGTATTTACAATGATTTTAGCGTTGTCCTTACTGGATTCTTTGATACGTCCATCATCATAAACGGTATAGTACTCTATCCTGCTTTGTTCACCGTTGAACACGGCGATCTCATCCACGCCGTCGCCGTCAAAGTCGCCGCAGGCAACATCCAGGTAGTCTTTGCCCTGGTAAGCGTCCATCTTGGTGTAGGAAACATTGCCCAAATCTAACTGAGAGAGCTTCTTGCCCGAACTGTCAAAGGTGCGCAGATACTCACGGTAGTTGCTGTCCACGCTCACCATAGCCACAAACGCGTTGCCCCGCTGGCCGGATGCCTGGCTGCCCGTCGAGAAGGAGTCGGTCTGGGCAAAAACGATATGGGTGTCGTCTGGCGACAGGTTGGCGGTGATGCTGTTGTTGTCGAAGCTGGAGAACCGACTCTTGAAAGAAGTCGTGTCCTTTCCGTTCGACCCGTTGTAATCGTAGATACGGTTGTTGTTGTACGTCCCGTCCCAGCCGTAGCTGAGGAAGAGTTCGGGCCGCTCGAAGATGGTCACAGTTTTATTATCATTCTCACCTTTTGTAACCGGTCCGAATGGCGCGCCGGCTTCTGCCTCCGCCTGTTCGGCGGGAGAGAACCCCGGCGTGGGGATGCCGAACGCGGAGCCGGAGACGTTCGTGTCCTCCTTATCGCTGTCTTTGCCCGAACCTTCCGCCGCCGCCGCGACCGGCAGCGCCGTTGCCGGGAGCAGTCCCACTACCATTACAATGGTCAGGAACAGGCTCAGCAATCTTTTCTTCATGTACTATCCCTCCTGCTTGTTTTTTCCGTCGCGGTAAGGCTCATCGTCCCATGGGGGAACCCCATGGGACGGCACAGGGCCCTGTGCCGCGCCGACGACTTACGTTTAAAATGATTTACGGATACCCGCACCGGATACCCGTTTCTTACGATTGTATTATAGTATTCCAACTTTCCCTTTGCAATCGAAAATTGATATACAGCTTGTTTTCATTGTCAAATCACTTGCTCTTTCCCATTCAGCGGTGTATAATTAAGAAAATCATCAGAGCGGCATACGGAGAGTGATCTTTGTGAAAACAGACGCAATTATTCAGCGCTCTATTTACATCATCACGGAGTATTACAAGAACGATCTGGAGCCCTTCTTTTCAAGCATCGGCGAGGATATCCTGTGGCTCGGACCCGCCCGCGGACAGCTGATGCGCGGCCGGGACAACCTCATCCGCGCATGGGCGGCGGAGGATCACTCTCTGACCTTCACCATGGGCGACATACGGGCGCTCTGCATCTCGCCCCACGCACATGTGAAGGAGGTGCTGCTCCAGTACGAGATATTCACCCATTTCCCGAACGGCTACACCGACCGGCACGAGCAGCGCCTGCACTACACCTGGGTAGAGAAGCGGAAGGACACCCCCGCCGGAAAGAAATACTCGGCGGAGATAGCCATGATACACATCAGCAACCTTTGGCAGTACGACAGCCGCGACAACATCTACCCCGTCCACTACGAGGAGCTCTCTGCCTCGCAGTCTGTCGTCAAAGCTCCGGAGCGCTATGTTACCGTCAAGGCGGACAATATGAGTATGCACCGCATCGCTGCGGGACACATCCTTTATATCGAGACGGTGAAGCGGGCGGCAAAGCTGAGAGTGCACACCGAGACCGGCGACGTTACCGTGAGCGGCACTCTGCCGGGCTTTGAGCAGGAGTACCCGGGTCTTTTCCTCCGCATACACGCGAGCTATCTGATAAACCCCGCGCAGGTGCGGGAGGTGCGCCGCTTCTCCGTGACCCTGTCGGACGGGACGGAGCTCCCCATCCCCGAAAAGAAGTACACCCGCATCAAAA
Source organism: uncultured Clostridia bacterium (assembly GCA_947630675.1). Taxonomy (GTDB): domain Bacteria; phylum Bacillota; class Clostridia; order Oscillospirales; family JAAYOS01; genus CANRIN01. The sequence continues at coordinate 16,908 of CANRIN010000035.1, forward strand.
AGCTGCTCCTCCGAGAGGACGCAGACGCCTGACGCGGCCGCCGAACGCGCAATACATACAAAAACGCCCGGAAAAGCAGACGCTTTTCCGGGCGTTCGATTGTCTTCAGAGTGCCGGTCTGCGGGAGGTTTTCTCCCGCAGCTCCGTGCAGACGTTCTTTCAGACAGCTTAGGCCTTGCCGGCGCAGCCGAGGACGTCGACGAGCTTGTGCTTGACGAGCTCCTTGATGTTGGAACGGGCGGGCTTGAGATACTCGCGCGGGTCGAACTTCTCGGGATGCTCGGCGAAGAACTGACGGATGGTGCCGGTCATGGCGAGACGCAGGTCGCTGTCGATGTTGATCTTGCAGACGGACATGGTCGCGGCCTTGCGGAGCTGAGCCTCCGGGATACCGACGGCGTCGGGCATCTTGCCGCCGTTCTCGTTTATCATCTTGACATAGTTCTGCGGAACACTGGAGGAGCCGTGGAGAACTATCGGGAAGCCGGGCAGACGCTTGGAGACTTCCTCAAGGATGTCGAAGCGGAGCGGAGGCGGAACGAGAATGCCTTCCTCATTGCGGGTGCACTGCTCGGGGGTGAACTTGTAAGCGCCGTGGCTGGTGCCGATGGCTATTGCGAGCGAGTCGCAGCCGGTCTTGGTGACGAACTCCTCGACCTCTTCCGGACGGGTGTAGCTCGAATCCTCGGCAGAGACCTTGACCTCATCCTCAACGCCGGCGAGAGAGCCAAGCTCGGCCTCGACGACGACGCCGTGGGCGTGCGCATACTCGACGACCTTCTTGGTGATCTCGATGTTCTCGGCAAACGGCTTGCTGCTGGCGTCTATCATGACGGAGGTGAAGCCGCCGTCGACACAGCTCTTGCAGGTCTCAAAGCTGTCGCCGTGGTCGAGGTGCAGGCAAATCGGCAGGCCGGTCTCGATTATCGCGGCCTCGACGAGCTTGACGAGGTAGGTGTGGTTGGCATAGGCGCGGGCGCCCTTGGAAACCTGAAGGATCAGCGGAGCGTTGACCTCCTTGGCGGCCTCGGTGATGCCCTGGACGATCTCCATGTTGTTGACGTTGAACGCGCCGATGGCGTAACCGCCATTGTACGCTTTCTTGAACATCTCGGTTGTAGTTACGAGCGGCATTTCTATACAACTCCTTTTCTCTGCAGATTTTGGTATTGCTGCTAGTGTTATTTTACCAAACTCCCGCGGCAAAATCAATAGTATCCGCCAAAAAGTCGCGGGACTTTTCCTGAGTCGCTTACGCCCCGGTGAACGCGTCGAGCGCCGAGAGCGAGAGCTCGCTGAGGCTCTTCTTCATGCTGAGGCCCTCCTCCATGTCGACGTCGACATAGTCTCCGTGCTGTATGCAGGCTATGCGGTTGGTCTTTCCCTCCGCGAGCGCCTGAACGGCGAGGTAGCCGAGGCGGCTTGCCGTGACGCGGTCGCGCGCCGTCGGCGTGCCGCCGCGCTGGACGTGTCCGAGCACCGTCACGCGCGGGTCGAGGCCGGTGGCGTCCGCTATCTCCTTTGCGACGTCCATGGCGCTTCCGACGCCCTCCGCGACTATGACCATGTAGTGAGTCTTGCCCGCGAGGCGCGCGGTGCGTATCTTCTCGAGGACGTCCTGCTCGAAGTCGTACTTCTTCTCCGGAACGAGCACCGCCGTCGCGCCGACGGCGAGGCCGACGTACAGCGCGAGGTGACCCGCGTGGTGACCCATGACCTCCACGACGGAGCACCGCTCGTGCGACTGCATCGTGTCGCGGAGCTTGTCCACCGCGTCCACCGCGGTGTTGCACGCGGTATCGAAGCCTATCGAGTAGTGCGAGCAGGCTATGTCGTTATCTATCGTGCCGGGTATGCCTATGACCGACACCCCGTGCCGCGACAGGTCGAGGCATCCGCGGAAGGTCCCGTCGCCGCCTATCGCGACGACGCCGTCTATGCCGAGGAACCGGCAGGTCTGCACGGCGCGCTTCTGCCCCTCCTCGGTCATGAACTCCGCCGACCGGGCGGAGTAGAGCATCGTGCCGCCGCGGTTGATGATGCCGTTGACGCTGTGCCCGTCGAGCGGTATGACGTCGCCGTTGATGAGCCCGTTCCATCCGCGCCGGATGCCCACGCAGTCGATGCCTAGATACTGCGCCGTGCGCGCCACCGCACGAATAGCCGCGTTCATGCCCGGCGCGTCTCCGCCGCTCGTGAGCACTCCTATACGCTTGACCTTGTTTTCCATATTGCAGTTCCTCCGTTCGTTTCAAAT
>CANRIN010000036.1 GCA_947630675.1 uncultured Clostridia bacterium
ACATCAGCGTATACGGCAGCTTCGGCACCTTGCGGATAAGCATGCTCATTGCCCCGATTATCCTTCCGTCCGCGTCTCTGCGGGCAATGGCAATGTGCTGCCACTCCGGCTTCTGCTTTGCCCAGTACGACGTCTGCATAAAGTGTCCCTTGGGGTGTCCCGCTATAAATTCGTCTATCTCCGCTATGCCTTCCTCGCGGATTACCTCTACCATATTGTCGGACATCTTGTCTGTCTCCTTTACCGTTCCGTATTTCCAAAGCGCTTCCGATACGCGATAACTATACATGGTAATATTACTACAAATATCTTGCCCGCGTCAAGAGAAAGCTCGTCACTTGATTTTCTTTTCCTGCGACAGTATAATATAGCTGACAGGGGCGGCGCCGCGTGAGCGGTCCCGCCGACATATACGGCCGCGCCGGGCGCGCGGGAAAAATAAGACGCGTCCGCAGCGCTGTCTGCGGGCGGCGGACAGGAGGAAACTATATGCCAACAATGATACAGGCGCACCGGGGCGCGTCGGCAGACGCACCGGAAAACACCATGGAGGCCTTTCGCCTTGCGGTAGACATAGCGGCGGACGGCATCGAGCTCGACGTACATCTCACAAAGGACGGCGAGGTCGTCGTCATTCACGACGACACGATAGACCGCACCTCGAACGGCACCGGCAAGGTGAGCGACATGACGCTCGAGGAGCTCCGCCGGTTCGACTACTCGAACGGCATGAAGGGCTTTTCCGGCGTTCACATCCCCACCCTGCGGGAGGTATACGAGCTCGTCGCGCCGACGAAGCTGTTTGTCAACGTCGAGCTGAAGGCGGGCGAGCTGCCCGAACCGGAGCTTATAGCAAAGCTTGCCGCCCTCGAGGAGGAGTTCGGCATGAAGGATCGGCTCATCTACTCCAGCTTCAACCACTACTCCCTCCTCATGCTGAAGGAGCGCCTGCCGCACGCGAAGACGGCGCTGCTCTACAACGCGGGGCTCGCCTTCCCGTGGCGCTACGCAAGCGAGATAGCGGACGCGGCAGCGCTGCATCCCCACAAGGCAAACCTTATGATCCCCGGATACGTCAAGCACAGCCACGAGCTCGGGCTCATCGTCAACGTCTGGACGGTGGACAGCCCCCGCGAGATGAAGTGGCTGCTCGGCCTCGGCGTAGACGGAATAATCACAAACAAGCCCGCGATAGCCATGGCGATACGAAACGCGCTGTAAATTTTCCAAAAGCTGAATAATTCCGCGCACAGGCGGCAACAATACCCTCGAAATCCTTTTCGGGGGTATTTTAATGAACAGGAAAAAACCAAACAGGCTTGTGGAATTTCTGAACGGGAAAGGATTCTACATAATCCTTATCCTCTGCGTGGCGGCAGTCGGGATCTCGGGTTATGTTCTTTTCTTTTCCGGAAACAGTCAGGAGGACGACACTCTGATGTCGGTTCCGAGCGCCCTGCCCTCGGCAGCGGCGACGGTGCCCGCCGTCCGCGCTTCCTCCGAACCGCTCACGACCGCCATACCCGGCGGCGCGGTGCGCGAGCCGGAGGTCGTGATGAGCGTTCCGAGCGCCGCACCCTCGCACGAACCGTCGCCGCAGGCGGCGCCGTCCTCGGCGGACGAGCCGGCGGGCGCGGTCGAGGTCGCGGGAGAGGCGGATCTTGACAGAGACGCGGAAGGCAGCGCCGGTCCCGCCGCCGCGTTCTACGTCTGGCCGATAAACGGCGAGGTGCGGAACCCGTTCAGCGTCGACGAGCTCGTCTTCTCGAACACCATGGAGGACTGGCGCGTCCACACCGGCGCGGACATCTCGGGCAGCCTCGGCACGCTCGTAAGCGCGATAGGAGCGGGCGTGGTGGAGGACGTCTACTTCGACGAGATGATGGGCAACACCGTCCTGATAAACCACGGCGGCGAGACCTACTCGGTATACAGGAACCTCGCGGATAAGCTGAACGTCTCGATAGGCGACGTCGTCGCCGCCGGGGACGTGATAGGCGCGATAGGACAATCGGCGGAGGCCGAGATCGCCGACACGCCGCACCTCCACCTCGAGGTCATCCGCGCCGGCGCGCAGATCGACCCGCTGGATATACTTCCCTGAAACGACTACTCTTTCTTCATTTCTCCTCCTCAAAAAGCGAAAGTTCCCTGCCGAGGCAGGGAACTTTCGCTTTTCTATATTTTCAGCGATTCGGCAATTATGTGTTTTCACAGTTGTTTTACTACTTACTTATCGTCTGTGTGTTTTTTTGTCAAGACCCAACACATTGTCCGCCGAAACGCCGTAGTAGAGACACAGTGTAATAAGATGTCTTATCGGCAATTCATTGGCACCGCGCTCATAACGCGCGTACATTGTCTGCGACGTTCCGAGCACATCCGCTATTTGCTGCTGCGTTAAATCATGATCTTCCCGAAGCTCGCGTAAACGAATCATATAGTCTTCCACACTCATTTGCTCCCTCCACAGGTAGTATGAGTACAGAATATCAAAATAAACATATTTACTATTGACTTTAGTAAATATATTTACTATAATTCTTTTATGGAAGTTTTTAAAATAACCGGAAGAGAATTTCCGCCATGGAAAGGAGGGAAAACGGCCTATGTCAAAAAGCTACTACGGACTCTGCGGTTCATGTAAATACTGTGAACTTGGAACTGCTCGAACCTTCGCGTATTCTACGACCTTCAAATGTTCAAGAAACGGGTACAGTGTAAAGGCAGATGAAAAGCCTTGCAGCCGGTATGAACCGGATCGTTCACGCACAAACGACATCATCTCGAAGTACGACCGCTAGATGTAAACCGGCGTAATCTTTCAATACCGTTATCGAAAGGAGTAGGTGTATGAACCCAAATAAAGCAGCATTTGCCAACTATCTGGACAAAATCGGAATCCAATGGATCGATATAGACAACAATGCAATGAGTATACAACTCGGCGGAAACCATTTAAGAAGCATTGAAATTGCTGTTATTTTTGCCTCCGATTCTGTGGATTTTGTGTCCATATCCAACTGGAAAATCGCAAGCGCAAAAGGCAAAGAGCGCATAGCCGTCGAACTGTGCAACAGCCTTAACAATCATTACCGGTGGATCAAGTTCTATGTGGATGAGGATTCGGATATTGTATGTCATCTGGATGCCATGATCGTGGGTGACGGCGTCGGAGCTATCTGTTTTAACGCTGTTAAGCGCGTCGCTATAATATCCGACGAAGCCTACCCCGAAATAATAAAATCCATTGCGCAATAGATACCGGTCATTGGTATTTTATAGTGAACAAAAACAGAGCCCGGTCTGGTGACCGGGCTCTGTTCTGTTTCGCAGTATTTTGATGAATTATCGGTCTTGTCCTTATATCTTTATCTGCTTCCACTTGCCGGAGTTGTAGCGGAGCAGGACGAGGAACGAACGCAGGCACTGGTCGGCGGCGACGGCTATCCACGCGCCGATGAGGCCCATGTTGACCTGCACGCTTCCGACGATGCCGCGGTCAATTCCCGCAAGGAAGCTCGCCGCCCGCGCGGCCCACTCGGGAAGCGCGAAGTTTATGCTGCCCCAGCCTATCCACTGAACGAAGAGGTAGCCGATTATCGGGCGGACAATGAGCATCGTGATGAGCGTTATAAGAGCGGTGGAGCGTGTGTCGCCCGCGCCGCGGAGAGCGCCCGCGAGTATGAACTGCGAGGACTGTATCGGCTGAAGCACCGCGACGAACAGCATGATGAAGCTGCCGAGCACGACGACCTGCGCCTTCTCCATATCCACGACGCCGTTGACGTAGAGGTTGCCGTTGTAGAGCTTGACGACCTGTCCGCCGAACACCGCAAACACGACCATAAGGAATATCGCGACGTAAAGACCGAGACGGCGGCACCGCCGCGAGTAGTGCTCCGCCATGTCCGGACGGACCTTGCCAAGGCTCTGTCCCACAAGCGTCGTCGAGCTGACGGCGAACGCCTGGCCGGTCATGAACGAGAGCGACTGTATGTTCATACAGACCTGATGGGTGGTGAGGTTGACCTCGCCGAGGCCGGTGACTATACGCGTAAAGATTATCATGCCCGCGCGCATTATGACCTGCTCGCCGAGAGCCGGAAGACCGACGGCGGATATCTGGCTGAGTATGCGCGCGTGTACCTTGAAGTGGCGGAACGAGAGGTGCATGTAGGCGCGGCGGTTCGTGACCGAGTAAAGCGCCATGACCGTGGCGACGCCCTGTCCTATGACCGTCGCAAGGCTCGCGCCAGCGACGCCCATCGCCGGCGCTCCGAGGTTGCCGTAGATGAACACCCAGTTGAGGAACACGTTGACGAGGTTCGCGACGATGTTGTACACCATCGGTATCCGAGAGTTTCCGGTGCCGCGCAGAGCCGCCGTCACCGTTGACGGTATCGACATCGTGATAAATCCGAGCATCTGTATCTGGAGATAGACGGTGCTGTCCGCTATCGTCGTCTCCTTGATGCCGCCCGCCGCCATGAACCTTATCAGCGGCTCGGAGGTGAAGTAGCCCGCTATCGTTATCGGCAGAGATATTATCAGCGCGAGCAGCATGCCCTGACGGAGTATCTCGTTCACCTCATCGTGGTCGCCGGCGCCGCGCGCACGCGCTATGACGGCGGTGAGACCGGTGTTGAGCGCCATGATGAGCATCTGGAAAAGGAAGCGCGGCTGCGTCGCGAGGCTGACGGCGCTCACCGCCGCCGTGCCGGTGCCCGGGATGCTTCCCACCATCATCATGTCGACCATCGACACGAGGCTCGTAAGAGTGAGCTCTATGAGCGACGGCCACGCTATCCGTATAACGTCCTTATAGAGCGTCATCGACGACGCTCCGGGAGGAAGCTGTCTTCTCTCCTTCTTGGTCTTTTTTGCTTCCGCCTCCTGAAGCTCGGCGCTGCCCATCTCTATCTCGTCGAGATAGGTCTTGACCATCTTCTTTCCGGCGGCGGCTGTCTGCTGTGCTGCCAAATTATCCCTCTCCCTCTTGTTCGTTATTATTTACAACTATTTTAGCACCGCGCAGGGGGCTTGTCAAGAAAGCGTTTGCACAATGTCGGACTCATATCCGGCCGCTCTGTCTTGCATTTTTACGATATTGAGGGTATAATATAAAATAATAAGATGGAGTATTATGGATAACTTCCTCAAGGGAGGCGGAACGCTTGAAAATAAAGTCATTCACGGTCGGCCCCGCGGCGACCAACTGCTACGTCGTCTGGGACGGGCAGGACGCCGTGGTGATAGACCCCGGCTTCGAGGCCGGGACCATAGCGGCCTTTCTCAAGCACAAGAAGCTCCACGCCCACTATATCCTGCTCACGCACGGGCACTTCGACCACATCATCGCCGTGCCCGAGCTGAAGCACCTCACCGATGCGAAGATAGTCATCGGCCGCCCGGACGCGGACTGCCTCATCTCCCCGCTCCGCAGCCTCTCCGCCAAGGTCCGCATAGAGCAGGAGCCCTGCGAGGCGGACTTCCTCGCGGACGACGGCTCGGTGTACGTCGCGGGAGGCATGGAGTTCCGCTACCTCCTCACGCCGGGGCACACCCCCGGCTCGGCGGTCATAATGTGCGGAGACGTCATATTCACCGGCGACACTCTCTTTATGGACAGCTGCGGCAGGACCGACCTGCCCGGCGGCAGCTTCCGCACGATACTCGAAAGCCTGAAGCGTCTCTACGAGCTTCCGGGCGACTACCGCCTCTTCCCCGGCCACGACAACCCGACGACCCTCTCGCGCGAGCGGGAGAACAACCTCCATATGCGCGAGGCGGTGTTCGGCGTCGAGGGCGGGCGCGAGGAGGAGTTCATGGAGCCGGAGGAAGGACCGGACTACGACGATATCGACGGTTACGACCTCATCGACCCGGACGAGGAGTTCATACCGTGAAGCTGTATCTTGTGGGTCACGACTACCGCTTTGCGGCGGAGGAGTCGGTTATAAGCCTGCTCGGCAGGGCTCCGGACGAGACGGTCCTGTCGGAGCGTCCGCCGCTGCACGCCGAAAGCGAGTCGTTCATAACGCGCATCGAGCCGAGCAAGTACGGCGGCACCGCGACGGCCACGCTCCGCACCGGCGGGAAAACAGTCCACGGCCGCGCCGTCTACCGGACGGCGGAGAGCGAGCGCGAGACCGTCCGGCTGCGCCAGCACGCCCTGAAGCTCGCCATGGTCCGCGCCGTCGAGGAGCTCGGGACGCTGCCCGCGTGGGGCGCGCTCACCGGCATGCGCCCGACGAAGCTCGCGCGCCGTCTCATCGCGGAGAACGGTGCGCGCGGCGCAAAGCGTGTGCTGACAAAGCGCTACCTTCTCTCGGAGGAACGCGCGTCGCTCGTACTGCGCGCGGCGGAGCAGGGCATCCTCGCCGAAAAGGAGCTCGGCGACGGGTATATGATCTATCTAGGCGTGCCGTTCTGTCCCTCCCGCTGCGCCTACTGCTCGTTTGTGAGCGAGTCGGTCGCGAAGAGCGGGGCGCTCATGGCTCCCTACGTCGAAAAGCTGCTCGAGGAGATACGCCTCAAGGGTGAGCTCATGAGGGAGCTCGGACGAGTTCCTAAGGCCGCGTACTTCGGCGGCGGGACGCCGACAACGCTCTCCGCCCATGACCTCTCGCGCGTCATAGACGCCGTGCGGAGCGCCTTCGGTCTCCAGGACGGCGCGGAGTTCACCGTGGAAGCAGGCCGCCCGGACACCGTCACGCGCGAAAAGCTCGAGGCCCTGCGGGACGGCGGAGTGAGGCGGATAAGCGTCAATCCCCAGTCGATGCGCCCGGAGGTGCTTGCTGCGGCGAAGCGTCCCCACTCCCCCGAGGAGGTCGAGCGGGCGTACCTTCTTGCGCGCGAGGTCGGTGACTTCGAGATAAACTGCGACCTCATAGCGGGGCTCGAGGCGGACAGCGCCGAAGGGTTTTCCGAGTCGCTTTCGCGGATACTTTCCCTCGGCCCCGAGAATATTACGATACACACGCTCGCGCGGAAGCGCGGCTCCGACCTGAACCGTCTCGGCGCGGAGGGCGCCGCTGCGAGGATACCTCCGCAGGGCGAGGTCGCGCGGATGCTCGCCGCGGCCTATCCGGCGCTTGAAGCGCTCGGCTACTTCCCCTACTACCTCTACCGTCAGAAGTATATGGCGGCCCCTCTCGAAAACACCGGTTGGGCAAAGCCGGGAACGGTCTGTCTGTACAACACGCTTGTCATGGAGGAGATCGGCCTCACCGTCGCGCTCGGCGCGGGCGGGGTGACGAAGCTCACCGAGGGCGGGAAGGTCGGACGGATAACGAACCCGAAATTCGCCTCTGAGTACATCGCGCACGACTTCACAAAGAGCCTCTCCGAACTGAGGAACGCACTTGGCGGTCAACATCCGCCTGCCGTGACAGAAAGGATACGCTGCAATGGCATACTCACTTGCTGACGTCAATCACCGCGTGCGTCACGAGCCTGAGGGGCTCGTGGCAGAATGCAACGAGCGCTACGAGCAAAACATCCGGCGCGCCGCGAACCGCATAGCGGGAAACATGGAAAAGAGCCGCATCGTGCTGCTGAGCGGCCCCTCCGGTTCGGGCAAGACCACCACCGCACAGAATATCGAGCGCCGCCTCCGGTCGATGGACCTCGAGACGCACACGATCTCCATGGACGACTACTACCTCGACGTGAGCGAGCGCACCCCGAGAAACGAGAAGGGCGAGTACGACTTCGAGAGCCCGGAGTGTCTTGACCTCGAGCTGCTGCGTAAGCACTTCGAGCAGCTCGACCGCGGCGAGGAGGTCATCGTGCCGCACTTCGATTTCAAGGCGCAGAAGCGCGACCCCTCGCGCGGGCGTCCGCTGCGCCTTGCCGCAAACGAGCTCGCCATATTCGAGGGGATACACGCCCTGAACGGCGCGATATGCGGCGAGGGACAGAGCGCGAACGCGTTCAAGGTGTACATCTCCGCGCGCTCGAACTTCGAGCTTGACGGAGCGGTCGCCTTCAAGGGAACGTGGATACGCATACTCCGCCGCGTCGTGCGGGACGAGCAGTTCCGCGGCACCTCCCCCGCCGTCACCTTTGCGATGTGGGAAAACCTCCGCCGGGGCGAGAAGCAGTACATCTCCCCCTACAAGAACACGGCGGGGGTGATGTTCGATTCGAGCTTTGCCTACGAGGTGTCGGTGATGACGGCGCTCTCGGAGCATATCTTCGACGGCGTCACGCCCGACTTTGACCGCTACCGCGAAATACTCCGGCTGCGCGACGCGCTCGGGCTCTTCGAACCGCTCGACGCGCGCTATGTCCCCGAAAACGCAATGATACGCGAATTTATCGGAAATTTGGGCTTGTAAGCACATATTTCATGTGCTAGAATAGTCATAATTTGGGCTGCGGAGCTCGGCGGATATCCCCGGGCGCACGCACCCGGGACAGATATTATAATCCCGCCGGAGCCTACCCGGCGGACGGACACACAAAAAGGAGGGACGTATATGTTCGAGCAAACAAGCGAACTCTGGCGTGAGCTTGAGGAGAGTGAGCGCGCCATACGCGAGACCGTCGGCGGCAGCTTTGAGCCCGAGATAGCGATAATACTCGGATCCGGCCTCGGCTACCTCGCGGGAGAGGTCGAGGGAGGCGCCGTGATAGACTACGGCCTCATACCCCACTTTCTCACGTCGACCGCGCCCGGCCATGCCGGACGGCTCGTGCTCGGCGACTTCTGCGGCAAGAGCGTCGCGATGATGCAGGGGCGCTTTCACTGCTACGAGGGCTACAACATGCGGGATGTGGTCTATCCCGTCCGCGTTCTGCGTAAGCTCGGAGTAAAGACGCTGATAGTCACGAACGCCGCGGGAGCGGTCAACACGAGCTTCAACGTCGGCGACCTCATGCTCATCACCGACCACATCAAGCTCGTCCCGCAGAGCCCGCTTATCGGCGAGAACTGCGAAGAGCTCGGCCCGCGCTTCCCCGACATGACCCACGCCTACTCTCCGGCGCTCCGCGAGAAGGCGAAGGCCGCCGCGCGGGAGCTCGGAATGACAGTCCGCGAGGGCGTGTACATGTACTTTGCGGGCCCGCAGTTCGAAACTCCGGCGGAGGTGCGCGTCGCGCGGCTCCTCGGCGCGGACGCCAACGGCATGAGCACCGTCCCGGAGGTCATCGCCGCGAACCACTGCGGCATGGAGGTCCTCGGCGTGTCGCTGATGACCAATATGGCCGCCGGCATACTCGACCAGCCCCTCTCCGGCGAGGAGGTCAACGAGGCCGCCGAGCGTGCAAAGCCGCAGTTCAGCGCGCTGCTCCGCAAAACGGTAGAACTGATATAGCTTACAGGAGCCGAAAATGATACTTTTTGAGAAAATAACGATACTTCCCTCGGCATACGAGTCCGCGATCGAGGACGCGTACCTTCTCGTCGGCGACGACGGGAAGATAGCCTACCTCGGCACGGAGAAGCCTGAGTGCGAGGGTGCGGAGGTCGTCTCAGGCCGCCGCAGGGCGCTGATACCCGGTCTCATAAACGCGCACACCCACCTGCCGATGACGGTGTTCCGCGGCTACGGCGAGGGGTGCGAGCTTCACGAGTGGCTGAACCGGTACATATTCCCCGCCGAGGCGAAGATGGACCGCAAAACCGTCGGGATATGCACCGACATAGCGCTCGCGGAGGTGCTTGCCTCCGGCACGACGTCGGTGACCGACATGTACAACATCGAACCCGCCGTGGCCGAGCGCGTCGCCGAAAGCGGCATCAAGGGGAACCTCTGCCGCGCGCTTACATCCTTTGCCTCGCCGGACGGCTTCGAGTGGAGCGGAGAACGCGCGGACGATGCCGCGCTGGAGGCCGCCGAGCTCTACGAGCGCTTCCACGGATACGACAACGGCCGGATAAAGGTCGACGCCGCGATACACGCCGAGTACACCTCCGGGCCGTACCTCTGGCAGAAGGTGGAGGCGTTTGCGGCGGAGCACGGCCTCGGCGTTCACCTGCACCTCTCCGAGACGAAGAGCGAGCACGAGGAGTGCATCGGGCGCTGGGGCATGACCCCGGCGGCGCTCTTTGAGAAGTACGGGGTGCTCGACCACAAGGCAAACTGCGCCCACTGCGTCTGGACCACGCCGGAGGATCACGCGATACTCGCGCGCCACGGCGCGACGGCGGTCCACAACCCGGTCTCGAACCTCAAGCTTGCGAGCGGCTTTGCGCCGATAGTCGAGATGGAGAAGGCGGGCGTGAACGTCGCCCTCGGCACCGACGGCGTCAGCTCGAACAACTCCCACGACATGTTCGAGGAGATAAAGCTCGCGGCGATAATGCACAAGGCCGTGGCGCTCGACCCCACGCTCGTTCCCGTGGAGACGGCGTTCGCAATGGCGACGCTGAACGGCGCGAAGGCGCAGGGCCGCGAAAACGAGTGCGGACGGCTCGCCGTCGGTTTCGACGCGGACATGGCGCTCATCGACCTCGACAGCCCTCACCTCTACCCCATCCACAGCCTGCTCTCAAACCTCGTGTTTGCGGCGCGCGGGTCGGACGTCGAACGCACATACGTCCGCGGACGCGAGCTGTACCGCAGGGGCGAGTGGCGCACGCTCGACGTAGAGCGGGCGCGCTACGACATGGAGCACTATGTGTTCCCGAAAATATGGGGCTGAAAACAGACAATTCTTACCTTAAGGCGGCAGTTTTAAATGGCTAAAAAGCAGAACTTTCTTCAGGGAGCGCTGGTGCTCGCGATAGGCGTCGCGCTCGTCAAGGTCATAGGTGCGGTATTCAAGATACCTCTCGGCAACCTGCTCACCGGCAACGGCTTCGGCTACTTCAACATCGCGTACAGCGTCTATAACGTGCTGCTCGTCATAAGCACGGCAGGTCTCCCGGTCGCGGTGAGCAAGATGGTCGCGGAGGCGACGACGACCGGCCTCGGCGGAGACGTGAAAAAGGTCATCCGCGCCGCAATGAGCACCTTCCTCATACTCGGATTTGTCGGCTCGTCGCTGATGTTCATACTCGCGCCGCAGATAGCCGAGCATGTGATGCACAGCCCGAAGGCCGTGCACACCATCCGCGTCATTGCCCCGGCGGGCTTCTTCGTCTCAGTGATGAGCGTCTTCCGCGGGTACTATCAGGGCATGATGAACATGGTGCCGACCGCGCTCTCGCAGGTGATAGAGGCGATGAGCAAGCTGGTGTTCGGCATATTCTTCACCACCTGGCTGCTGAAGGCGGGGTATCCCCAGGAGATAGCCGCGGCGGGCGCCATCGGCGGCGTCACGATCGGCACGGTCCTCGGTTCGCTGTTTCTGGTGCTCCGGCGGGTATTCGACCGCCGTGCCGCGCCTGACGGGCCGGAGTCGAACGCCACCCAGCTCAGCATAACGAAGGATCTGCTCGCCATCGCCATACCGATAACGATAGGCTCCGGCGTGCTCGCGATAACGAACCTCATCGACTCGTCGCTCGTGATGCTGCGCCTTCAGACCGCGGCGGGCTTTACGGAGGAACACTCGACCTGGCTCTACGGCTCCTACGGCCTTGCGCAGACGCTGTTCAACTTCCCCTCCGCCTTCATCGTGCCGTTCTCGACGGCGATAGTCCCGGCCATAGCGGCGGCGCTTGCCCGCGGCGACAGCCGCGAGGCCAGCCGCACTATCGAGACCGGGATGCGCGTCACGGGGCTCCTTGCCCTCCCCGCCGCCGCCGGACTGTCGGTGCTGAGCGGACCCATCCTGGATCTGCTGTTTGCGGCAAGGGCAGACGAGGCGGCCGCCGCTTCCCTTCCGCTCTCCATCCTCGCCATAGCCGTGTTCTTCAACTGCAGCGTCATGCTCTCAAACGCCATCCTGCAGTCGCTCGGCAAGGTGAGGATACCGGTATACACGATGCTCTGCGGCGCCACCGTGAAAATAGCCTCCAACTGGATACTCATCGGCCGCCCCGAGATAAACATCAACGGCGCGCCTGTCGGCACCTGTCTCTGCTACTTCACGATAATGGTGCTGAATCTCATCATAATCTCGCGCCACATCAAACCCGCGCCGAACGTGCTCCGGATGTTCGGCCGCCCGCTCATCGCTACGGTCATCATGGCGGCCGCGGCGTGGGCCGCGAACGGTCTGCTCACCCGCTTTGTCGGGGCGAAGATCGCGGTGCTCGGCGCGATAGCCGTCGCGGTCATAGTCTACTTCGTGTGCGTGATACTGCTGCACGCCGTCACTCGCGACGACCTGGAGATGCTGCCGAAGGGCAGAAAGATCGCCGATCTGCTGCATATAAGGTGAACTGATAAAATCAGATGAAATGCTCGCCTCCGTGGTGAGAATTTTATAATGGAAAGAAAAAACTATCGGAAAATGCTTGCAAATGAGGTGAAGATGTGATAAATTTTGATTACAAGGATTCGTATGGTTTCGACGATCTGGTGCGTCTGATGGTCGTCCTCAGGGCAGAATGTCCGTGGGATCGCGAGCAGACTCACGAGTCTATCAGGCAGAGCATGATAGAAGAAGCCTATGAGGCGTGCGAGGCGATAGACACCGGCGACCGCGCGCTGCTCCTCGAGGAGCTGGGAGACGTACTGCTCCAGGTAGTTTTCCACGCACGCATGGAGGAGGAGCAGGGGTCGTTTGATATCAACGCCGTGTGCGATGCGGAGTGCAAAAAGCTCATACACCGCCATCCGCACATCTTCGGAGACGTACAGGCGGACACCGCCGATGAGGTCCTCACAAACTGGGACAACATCAAGCGTGAGGACAAGGGCGGCACATACCGCAAGACGGTGAGCAGCGTTGCGCGTTCGCTCCCGTCGCTTCTCCGCGCGGAGAAGATGCAGTCCCGCGCGGCAAAGAGCGGCTTCAAGCTGCGCGACCCGTGGGACGACCTCACCGAGGAGATGGAGGAGTGCCGCGCCTCGACAGGGCGCCGCTCCGCCGAGGACGAGGTCGGAGATCTGCTGTTTGCCGCCGTCAACGTCGCGCGGTCTAAGGGCGTCGACCCCGAGCGGGCGCTCGAGCTCAGCTGCGACAAGTTCGCGCGGCGCTTCGACTATGTCGAGCGCACCGGCGGAGACCTCTCCGGGATGACCGAGGAGCGGCAGAACGAGCTCTGGGACGAAGCAAAGCACGAGGGTCTGTAAACCGCAGGACGAATATGCGTGCATGGCGGCGCGCTTTGCGCCCGGCATTTGATTTGAATTCATCGGGGCGGTGCCCGCTCCGTGAAGAATAATAAGGATTTCCCAAAAAACGCAGGAGGAATGTAACATGAACAAGGCAGATATCGTCAACGCTGTCGCCGAGCGCACCGGTCTTTCCAAGAAGGACGCCGATAAGGCCGTCGCGGCTTTCACCGACGTCATAGCCGACTCGCTGAAGAGCGGCGACAAGGTAGTTCTCGTTGGCTTCGGAACCTTCGAGGTCAAGGAGCGCTCCGCCCGCATCGGCCGCAATCCGCGCACCAAGGAGAGCATTGAGATTCCCGCCTCCAAGGCTCCGGTCTTCAAGGCCGGCAAGGGTCTTAAGGACGCCATTGCGAAGTAAGCAAAAGCAGCCATTCAATGCCGCCGCAAGCTATTTGCGGCGGCATATTTGTAAAACGGAGGGAACATATCTTGCGTCTTGACAAATATCTTAAAGTATCGCGACTGATAAAACGCCGCACCGTCGCCAACGAGGCGTGCGACGCGGAGCGCGTCCTTGTCAACGGCAAGCCGGCGCGCGCCAGCTACTCCGTCTCCCCCGGAGACGTCATAGAGATACGCCTCGGCGCGCGAGGTGTTCGGGTCGAGGTCATAGCCGTCACCGAAAACGCCGCCAAGGCGGACGCGCCCGCGATGTACCGCGAGCTCCGCGACTAGCCTGTACTTCTATCCCGCGGTGCAGAAGCATAGACTCATCCGAGGGAGGTGAGTCTATGCCAAACGATATGGCGGAAATGCCGCACAGCCTCGTGCTCGACGAGCGCGAGCATCTCAGCGTCACCGGCGTGCGGGACGTATCGAGCTTTGACGAGGCGAGCATCGTCGCGGACACGTCGCGCGGGCTGCTCGTCATACACGGCTCGGGGCTGCACATTGAGCGGCTGAGTCTCGATATGGGAGAGCTCGTAATAGAGGGCGAGGTATCGTCGCTCGAGTACGAGCAGGAGCGCAGCGCCGGCGGCGGGTTCTTCCGGCGGCTGTTCGGATAATGGAGCTCGTCATAAGCGAACAGGTGCGGGCGTTTGCCGTCTGCGCGCTCGCCGGCGCGTTCCTCGGCGCGGTGTACGACGTCGGGCGGATATTCCGCGGCCGGTTCCGAAGCGCGGCCGTCACGGTGCTCTGCGACATCCTTTTCTGGGTCGTTGCCGCCGTCGCCGCCGCCGCGCTCGTGATGCGCACCCTCGGCGGCGAGCTGCGCCTCTACGCGCTCATAGGGCTCGGCTGCGGCCTTGTCCTGTACTGCCTCACTCTCAGCCCGCTGCTGCTCCGCGCCGGATATAAGCTCCTCGCCGCCGTCATCTTCCTTATAGGCAAAATACTGCTCCCGTTCCGCCTTCTCATGGGCCGAATGGCGGCGCTGCTCGGAAAAACTCGAAAACTTTTTGAGAAATACTCAAAAAAACTCTTTCCTTCCGACAAAAAAAGGTGTATGATAAATTCGACATATACCGTAAATGAAGGAGGTCTCGGCGATGAAGAAAAGGCGCGTCAGCCTGCTGCTGCGCATAGCGGTTCTCGTGATAGTCGTCTGGGGCGCGGTGACGATAGTGAAGCTCCGCCTCGACATTCGCGACGCGGAACAGCGCCAGGCGGCAGTCCAGCTCGAAATAGACCGTCAGAAGCGCGAAAACGCCATCGTGCAGGGACTTCTTGATTCCGCCGCGAGCGAGGACACCATAGCGGACGCCGCACGGGACGAGTTGGGATATGTCAGCTCAAATGAGATCATCTTCTACGATGTATCCAATTAAGGAAAGGGCGAACTGACATATATGGCGGTTGAAGTTGGGCAGAAGTTAGAGGGCAAGGTCGTTAAAATAGCTGCGTTCGGCGCGTTCGTGCAGCTCGAGACCGGCGAGACCGGGCTCGTACATATCTCCGAGGTCGCGAACACCTACGTCACGGACATAAACGAGCACCTGAAAGTCGGCGACAAGGTCACGGTCAAAGTCGTCTCCACCGGCGAGGGCGGGAGGATAAGCCTTTCCATCAAGAAGGCTCTGCCGCCTCCGGAACGTCCCGAGCGTCCCGCGCGCTCCGCGCAGGAGCGGCAGCCCCGGCAGCGCTCCGAATTCGCGGCGCCCCTGCCTCAGGCGCAGGCTCCGCTCTCCGGGCAGGAGGCCTTTGAGGAGCGCCTCAGCCACTTCATGCAGGAATCCAAGAAAAACCTCGCGGGCTCCAGCCTCTATGCCGCAAAGAAAAACCGCCGCAGGGGCGGCAGAGGCGGTATGTAAAGCTTTTCTGCGGAAAAACATATAGGGCACGGAGGCAACTCCGTGCCCTTTTGCCGACAAAAGCAGGTTAAAAAGCGGGCGCTTGCCGATTTCTCGGAAGCGCCCCAGTGAGTTGGGTTGTGGGATAAAGATATGAACTTGCCGGCCGCCTCGGCGGCCTACGGGGATAAGCCGTGATATTATCATATCACAACTTTATTGCCTTGTAAATAGCTTAAAATGACAATTTTTGTCGAAAAACAGGAGGTTTTCAGATGAGTGATATTCTTGAACTCGTGATAGTCGGAGCGGGCCCCGCCGGCCTCACTGCGGGGATATACGCGGCCCGGGCGGGTGTCGCGCCGGTGATACTTGAAACCCTGGGCGTCGGCGGGCAGGTCTCGCAGACGGTCGATATCGAGAACTACCCCGGCTTTCTCTCGATAGACGGCGGGGAGCTCGCCGGAAAGATGCGCGAGCAGGCGGAGCACCTCGGCGCGGAGATACGCCGCGCCGGCGTGAAGAGCCTCTCCCGCCGTGAGGACGGCGTCTGGGCGCTGGAGACGAGCAAGGGCGAGATCCTCTGCCGCGCGGTCATAGCCGCGACCGGCGCGGTGCGCCGCAAGCTCGGCTGCCCCGGCGAGGAGGAGTACGCCGGCATGGGCGTCAGCTACTGCGCGACCTGCGACGGAGGCTTCTTCCGCGGGCGCGACGTCGCGGTCGTGGGCGGAGGCTCGGTCGCCTTTGAGGACGCGCTCTACCTCTCCCGTATCTGCCGCAAGGTCACGCTCATACACCGCCGCGACGGCTTCCGCGCCGAGGGCACGCTCGTCGAGCGCGCCAAGGCCGCGCCGAACATAGAATGGAAGCTCTTCCGGCGCGTCCGCGAGATACACGGCACGGACGGGATGGTGAGCGGCCTCACCCTTGAGGACCTGAAGGGCGGCGCGGACGAGCGGATAGACTGCGACGGCGTCTTCGTCGCGGTCGGGACCGTGCCCGAGAGCGCGTGGCTCGGCTGGAACGTCCCGCTCGACGACGGCGGATACGCCGTCGTCGACGAGAACTGCACCGTCGGGGACGGGCTCTTCGTCGCGGGCGACCTCCGCCGCAAACCGATATTCCAGATAGTCACCGCCTGCGCGGACGGCGCGGTCGCCGCGACCCGCGCCTGCGAATGGCTCGGCGGCAGCCTTTGAGCGGCCGTGAATCCGACGGAAGAAAAGGAGACGGAGAAGATGTGCGTTTCCGACAATGAGCGCCGCCGCGAGGAATCCGTCCGGAAAATGACCTCGGCGATAGCCGGCATACTCGGCGGAGCCGCGCCGTCGGTCTACCTCTACGGCTCCTGCGTGCTCCGCGACTTCCGGCTCGGCTGGAGCGACATAGACATACTCGTCCTCACCGAAAAGCAGATAACGGAGGAGCAGGCGGCGCGGCTCGTCCCGCTCCGGCAGACGATGCTCGCGCGCGAGCCGGACGACCCGTATTACCGCTCATTCGAGGGCGGTATGCTGACGCTCGGGGCGTTCCTCGACGGCTCGCCCGACCGCGTCGTTTACTGGGGTACGAGCGGCGAGCGCGTCGCCGACAACTACCGCTTCGACAGCTTCTGCATGTATGAGCTGCTGCATTTCGGGCGGCTGCTCTGCGGAGCGGACGTCCGCGCCGCGCTGAAGCCGCCGGCATATTCCGACCTCCGCCGCGACGTGCGGCGGCACTTCGAGAGCATCCGCCTGTACGGCTCCTCGACGGGGCACAGCCTCTACACCTTCGGATGGCTTCTCGACATCGCGAGGGGCATCTACACCCTCCGCACCGGCGAGGTGCTGCCGAAGACTCTCGCCGGCGAGCGCGCGCTTGAGGACGGGATTTGCCCCGTGCCGGAAACGCTCGCGCTTGCGCTGCGGGTCCGACGGGACCCGGCACTCTTCTCGCGCGAAAATATCGCCGCCCGGGCGGACACGCTCGGCCCAGACATACAGCGCTTCGCGGACGTCCTCGAGGAGGAGCTTCGCCGCGCAGACGCGCGGACGGACGTCTGAGTCACATATTCGGACAAGAACAAGGAGGTTTTGTCATGTACGTCTACTTCCCAAGCTGCAACTTCACTAAAATGCGTCCCGGGACCGCGGCAAAGCTCCGCAAATTGCTCTCGGAGCGCATGCCGGTCGCGGGGTGCTGCCGCTTTGACAAAAACGAGTACGCCGGGGGCGAGGTCGGTCTCTACCACTGCCAGGCGTGCCGCGAGACCCTTGATGGGCGTCTCCCGCTCATGAGCGTGTACGAGTACTTCGATGCGGATGGTGACTTCGCTCTCCCTGACTACTCGGGCCTCACGGTCGGCGTGCAGGACTGCTGGCGCGACCGCGAGCACCCGGAGGTCGGCCGCGCGGTCCGCAGTCTGCTGAAGAAGATGAATATATCCGTCCGGGAGCCGGAGGAGTCCGGGCAAGCCTCGGTATTCTGCGGGAACCTCCACTTCGAGCCCAAGAAGCCGGAAAACGCTGCGCTGCTCGCGCAGTACCCCCGAAAGCGGATATTCGAGATGCCGCGCGAGGTCGAGGAGGCGCTGATGCGCGAGCAGGTGGAGAAGTTCGGCACCGAGTATATCGTCACCTGCTGCAACCGCTGCACCCTCGGCATCGAGGCGGGCGGCGGAAAGGCGATACATATCCTCGAGCTTGTCATGGGCGACTTCCCCCGCTGACACTCACTGTTTACAAAAGCGAATATCCGTAGTATAATATTCTCATAATTTGCAGGTTGCCCGACAGTTTATTCATTACAGTCGAAAGGAGCCACAAGCATGATAATCAAGAACGTAAAAATCTGGAGCGACGGCAAGACCGTCGAACACGGCTACATAATCACGGACGGCGACAGGATCTCCGCCATCGGCGCGGGCGATCCGCCCGCAGGCGGCTACGGCGAGGTCATAGACGGCGCCGGTCTCACCGCCTACCCCGGCTGGATAGACGCCCACACCCACATCGGCCTCATGGGCGATTCGCTCGGCTTCGAGAGCATGGACATCAACGAGGCTGTCGACCCGGTCACCCCGCACCTCCGCGCCGTCGACTCGATAAATCCGATGGACCGCACCCTCGGCGAGGCTGTGGACGCCGGCGTCACCACCGTCGTCACCGGCCCCGGCAGCGCCAACCCGATAGGCGGACGCTTCATCGCGACCCACACCTACGGCAAGCGGATAGACAACATGGCGGTCAAGACCGAGGTCTGCATGAAGTTCGCCCTCGGCGAGAACCCGAAGCGCGTTTACAACAGCAAGGGACGCACCCCGACCACCCGCATGGCCACCGCCGCCACCATCCGCGAGGCGCTGTACAAGGCCAAGGAGTACGCCGCAAAGAAGGA
>CANRIN010000037.1 GCA_947630675.1 uncultured Clostridia bacterium
GCGCTTCGGCGTCATGCATAAGGAGCGCCTCAAAGAGATGAGCCGGGGCGTGGACGTCCTCACCCTCTCCGCGACACCGATACCCCGCACTCTCAACATGGCGCTCAGCGGGATACGCGACATGTCGGTGCTCGAGGACCCGCCGCGCGACCGTCTGCCGGTGCAGACCTACGTCCTCGAGCAGGATCGCGCGATACTCACCGAGGCGATGCGCCGCGAGATAGGGCGCGGCGGGCAGGTGTACTACCTCCACAACCGCGTCGAGACGATAGACCGCACCGCCTCGCGGATACGCGAGGATCTGGGCGGCGAGGAGAGCGGCATAGTCGTCGCCGTGGCGCACGGCCAGATGAGCGAAAAGGAGCTCGGCGACGTGATGGACCGCGTCGAGCGCGGCGAGGTGCAGGTGCTCGTCTGCACGACGATAATAGAGACCGGCATAGACATCCCGAACGTGAATACCCTCATCGTCGAGGACGCGGACAGATACGGCCTCGCGCAGCTCCACCAGATACGCGGGCGCGTCGGGCGGAGCCGCCGCCGCGCCTACGCTTACCTGTGCTACAGAAAAGGCAAGGCGCTCTCGGACATCGCGGAAAAGCGCCTCACTGCGATACGCGAGTTCGCGGAGTTCGGCGCGGGCTTCAAGATAGCCATGCGCGACCTTGAGATACGCGGCGCGGGAAACCTCCTCGGCGCGGCGCAGTCCGGCCACCTCAAC
Source organism: uncultured Clostridia bacterium (assembly GCA_947630675.1). Classification (GTDB taxonomy): domain Bacteria; phylum Bacillota; class Clostridia; order Oscillospirales; family JAAYOS01; genus CANRIN01. The sequence goes on from CANRIN010000037.1 coordinate 722, forward strand.
TCGGTGGGCTACGACATGTATCTGAAGCTGCTTGAGGACGCGGTCCTCGAGGAGCGCGGCGAGAAGCCGAAAAGTGCGGGAGAATGTACGGCCGACCTCGCCGTCGAGGCACGCATACCCGAGAGCTACATCGAAAACTCCGGCGAGCGGATGGACCTCTACCGCCGGATGGCGCTCGCGCGCACCGAGGACGAGGCGAGCGAGCTCATAGACGAGCTCTGCGACCGCTACGGCGACCTGCCGCGGGAGGTGTACGCGCTGCTCCGCGTGGCGCTGCTCCGCGCAAAGTCGGGCGCCGCGGGCATCCGCGAGATAGCGCAGAAGGGCGACACCGTGCGCCTCTACCTCGACGAGGAAGCGCTCCGCTCCGGGGAGCAGGGCGCGGTGTCGATAGAGGCGGTGAGCCGCGTCTGTACCGAGCCGAAGTACCGCAGCGTCCTCCGGTTCGAGGCGGGGCGCTCGAAGCAGAACGGCGGCGCGTCGCCGGTAAACTCGCGCACCCCCGGCGCGGGCCGTCCCGCGCTCGCGCTGAAGCTCGCGCGCGGCGCGGACGTGCTCGACGCGGTTGAGAAGTTCGTGGATGAGCTGATAAACTGACGCGGAAGTACAAAACGCTCCTCCGGAGCGTCTGAAAGTATGTTCCTGAGACAAAAAAGCCCCCGCGAAACGAGAGTTTCGCGGGGGCTTTTCAGCCTCGCAGAGAATGCGCCCTTCAACTTGTTACGCACCGCAACTTTCTACCCGGCGCATCAGACCTCGGCGCAGAGCGCCGACGTTCCGACATTGTAATAACGGAGGGCGAAAATACCTCTCGCGGAGCGTCGCCGTCGGCAGAGCAAAGCTCTGTCCGGTGCTCTCGGCGCGAAAGGGTGCGCAGCGTAAGCGAGCACATTTCGCGCCGACGCTTTACTGGTGGTTCGTGATATTTATCGTGAGATCCTTCAAATCGGTGTCGAGCTGGCGGTCGGTGCGGCGCGAGTCCACGACCTGGTCGACCGAGTACATTATCGTCGAGTAGTGCCTGCCGAGCGCGCGGCCTATCTCGGGGAAGCTCAGCTTCGTCATCGTCCGCATGAGATAGCCCGCGACCTGGCGGGCGTGCGCGGTGCGCGCGTCGCGCCGCTTGCCCGCGAGCGACCCGCGGTCAAGGTCGAAGAACCTCTCGACCTCCTCGATGATGATGTCCGCCGTGGGCTCGCTCTTCTCGGTAAAGACGTCTCCTATGGCATGCTGCGCCGTCGCGACGGTTATCGGCTCACGGAGCAGCGCGGCGTAGGCGCCGAGCTTTTTCACGACGCCCTCTATCTGCCGGACGTTGGAGGTTATGTTTTCCGCTACGTACATGGCGACCGCGTCCGGCATGTCCATGCCGACGGCGCTCGCCTTCGAGCGGACTATCACCACCCGCGTCTCGAGGTCGGGCGGCTGAACGTCGCATATCACGCCCCATTCAAAGCGGGTGCGCAGCCGCTCCTCGAGGCGGCTCATCTCCTTGGGCGGACGGTCGGACGTGAGGACTATCTGCTTGCCCGCCTCGTGCAGGGCGTTGAAGGTGTTGAAAAACTCCTCCTGCGTGGCCTCCTTGCCCGCGATGAACTGTATGTCGTCGACGAGGAACAGGTCGCTCGAGCGGTACTTCTCGCGGAACTCCCGCTCGCGCCCGGCGCGGAGGCGTCCCTCGCGGATGGCCTCGATGAGCTCGTTTGTGAAGTCCTCGCCGCGGACGTATGTGACGCGCTTCGCGGGGAAGCGGCGGCGGAACTCGTTTGCTATGGCATAGAGCAGATGGGTCTTGCCGAGGCCGCTGCCTCCGTAGATGAAGAGCGGATTGTAGCTCGTCGCCTCCCCCGCCGCGACAGCCTGCGCCGCCGCGTGTGCAAAGCGGTTCGAGCCGCCGACGATGAAGTTTTCAAACGTGTACTCGCTGCCGACGCCCGCCACATCCGGCTTCTCCCGCTCCGCGATATAGGCGCGCGCCTCCTCCTCTCCCGAGAGCAGGCGCAGCTGCACCGGAGCGCCCACCTCCTCGAGCAGGAGACGCTCGATGTTCCGGCGCTGATTGCGCTCTATCCAGTCCCGGGAGACGGTGTTTTCGCAGCAGAGCACAAAGTATTCGCTCGTGAGGTCCACGCCCTTGGCGTACTCTATGTATGTGTCTATGACAAGGCTCGACAGGTCGCCGCGCAGGGCGTTCATCACCGAGCGCCATACCGCCTGCGCACGTTCGGTATTGCATCTTGGCATTATCCGGTTATCTCCCTTAATTCCTTGTTTTTGGGGACTTGTCCCCGTATACGGCCTCGTTCTGCGACGCATAGTCGCGTATGAGGTCATAGTCCGCCTTCTTGCGGTACGCCTCGGCGAACTCCTCCGCCGTCACGCCGTAGCAGACGAGCGTGTCGGCAAAGTACATCATGACGTCGCAAAACTCCTCGACGAAGTGCTCCCGCACCTCGCCCGGGGACATGTACCTCTCTGCCGGGGCCTTCTTTATGACGTCGATGACCTCGCCTATCTCGCCCACCATCCAGAGGAGCTGGCGCACCCCCTGTCCGACGGTGAGCCCGCCCCACTCGGGGTGCGCGTCGTGAAGCCGGCGCTGTATCTCGAGCATCTCGGCTATGCCGAGGCCGCCCGCGGTTTCGTTTTCGCTCATTCCGTCTTCACCTTATGCGTAGCCGTACGCGCCGGCGGCGTTGAAGAGGAAGCCCGCGAACAGCGCGACGCTGATGAATATCAACAGCACGACCCCGACCCAGACGCATACGCCTATCAGCGCGCCCTTGCCGGCGCTCTTTGCGCGGAGCGGAGTCTCGTCCCGCCAGACGAGCCAGAGGATAAAGCCCACGAGCGGGAAGAAGAGTCCGAGCACGAGAAAGCCCGCGTTCGGCGCGTCCACGGGGCGCGGAGGGATATACGGCGGATAGCCGCCGTTATATCCGTACTGTTGATTTTGAGGCGGGGAGTACTGACTGTTGTTGAAGCCCGTGTTGTTTGCGGAGCCGCCGGCCGCAGCGGGCGCGGCAGCGCCGCATACGGGGCAGAACTTCGCCCCGTCGGGGATACTTTTTCCGCAATTCGTACAGAACATGGCGTTACCTCCCGAAAGGATTTATGAATGCTCGCGCTGCATGGGGCGGAGCACCTTTGCGCTTTTCAGAGCGCGGAACACTGCGGTGAGCACGCCGGCAAACGCCGGTATCGAAACGAGCCGCCACGGGAGCTTGCCGATGAGCACCGCGCGCCACGCGTTCCCGTAGAGCACGGAGAGGAAGACCGGCATCATCCCGAGCTCCACCACGACGGTCACCGTCGCGACGGCGGCGAGCGTGCGGACGAATCCCGGCTCCTTCCTGTAGAGGAACAGCCCGTATATCGCGCCGCGCGCAGCGCACGCAAGCGTTATCAGCGGTATGAAGCCGGAGGCGTCCGGATTGATGAGCATACCGACCGTGTCGCCCACGACACATATCAGCGCGCCGCCGACCGGCCCGAATATGGCTCCGGCGAGGGCGTTCGGAAGGAACTGGAGGCTTATGCGGTCGAGCGCGCCCGGCGTGTAGAAGCGGAGGAACCGCGCGAACACGACGTCGAGCGAGACGAGCAGTGCCGCCGTGACGAGCATTCTTGTGGTGAACCGGAGTCTGTTATTCAAGTTAGCCGCCTTTCCGGAATAGGTGCGCCGGGACGGAGGTCCGCGGCGCGGTGACAAATCAACAATTTACATTGTAACACATTCGACGGTTGTTGGCAAGCCGGAATATTCTTCACGCCGAATTCACAAATTGTTCACCGGAATACGCATACTTGTGATATAATATCTGCATGGCGGATATATCTGCCAATTCCGGTCTGCCTCCGTCCTTCGGACGGGAGCGCAGAGCCGGCACACTATATCATATTGCCCCGCAATATGATATAGTACAATATATGTATTTTTTGCTCCGCCGGCGGGTCTTCCCGCAGACGGCGGAGCGCGGAGGTAAATATGCCCAAGAAGATGCTCATAGTCGAGGACGATGAAAACATAGCGGAGCTTGTGGAGATATACATGCAGCGCGAGGGCTTCGATACGACGATATCCCCCGACGGCGAGGACGCCCTGAAGCAGCTCAGGGTATTCCGCCCGGACATCGTGCTGCTCGACGTCATGCTCCCGAAGCTCGACGGCTGGGGCGTGCTCGCCGAGATACGCGCGACGAGCAAGACCCCGGTGATAATGCTCACGGCCAAGGGTGAGCTCAGCGACCGCGTGAGCGGCCTCCAGGCCGGCGCGGACGACTATATCACCAAGCCCTTCGAGATGAAGGAGGTCATAGCGCGCGTCCACGCGGTGCTCCGCCGCGCCGGCTCGGGCGAGAGAGCGCCCGAGCGGCTCGTCTTCGACAACCTTATAATAGATATGTCCAGCTTCGAGCTCACCGTGGGCGGAAAGAAGATAGACACCCCGCCCAAGGAGCTCGAGTTGCTTGCATACCTCGCGTCCTCCCCGAACCGCGTCTACACCCGCGACCAGCTGCTTGACGCCGTCTGGGGCTTTGACTACTTCGGCGACAACCGCACGGTCGACGTGCACATCAAGCGCCTGCGCGAGAAGCTGGAGGGCGCAAGCGAGCACTGGCAGCTCAAGACCGTCTGGGGCGTGGGCTACAAATTCGAGACCGACGGAGACTAGGTCGCCGTCGCACGGAGGCGGTTTCATTGAGAACGATATTCGGGAGGACATTTTCCGCGACGGCGGCGCTGCTCATAGCGAGCTTCCTTCTGCTCGGCTCGTCGGTGTCGCTGCTCGCGCTCCAGTCCACCCGCGCCGAGCGCGAGGACACGATGCGGCAGTCCGCCGCAAACATATCCCGCGTGGCGCAGGGCTATGTGCAGAGCGGCACGGTCGCCATGAGCAGCACCCTCTCCGGCGCGGCGCGGCTCGCAAGCGACATGAGCGGCTGCGAGGTCGTGATAACGGGGAAGTACGGCCGCGTCGTCGCGACGCCGGAGGGAGTGGAGTGGGACTATACCCTCTACGTCTCGCAGGGTGTGATAGAGCGGCTTCAGCGCGCCGGAGAGTACGTCGCAGCGGGCGACCTCGGCGGGCTCTATAAGAGAGACTACTTCACGGTTGGACTGCCGGTCCGCTCGGAGGACGGGGAGTTCTGCGGCGCGGTGTTCGTCTCGACGACGACAGAGGCAAGCCAGCGCCTTCTCACGAATTTCCTCCGCCTCTTTGTTATAATGGCCTTCCTCGTGCTCGCGGTGGCGGGCCTGTGGGCGTACTTCTACACGCGCCGCCTCACCCAGCCGCTCAAGGACATGGCGGAGACCGGCCGCTCCTTCGCGCGCGGAGACTTCTCGCCGCGCATAGACGAAGACGGCGGCCAGGTCGAGGAGATACGCGAGCTCGCGCACAGCCTCAACCTCATGGCGGAGTCGCTCGACCAGTCGGAGTCGCGGCGGCGCGAGTTCATAGCGAACATCTCGCATGAGCTGAAGACGCCTATGACGAGCATTTCCGGCTATGTGGACGGTATCCTCGACGGCGTCATTCCTCCCGAGAAGCAGGAGCGGTACCTCGGCGTCGTGAGCCGCGAGACGAAGCGCCTCAGCCGCCTTGTCACTCAGATGCTCGAGATAAGCCGCATGGAGGCGGACAGCGGCGTCCCCCTGAACCTCACGACGTTCGACCTGAGCGAGACCGCGCGGCAGGTGCTCGCGGGTCAGGAGGAGAAGATAAACGCAAAGCACCTCGAGCTCGTGCTCGACCTGGACGAGCCCGCGGAGGTCACGGGCGACCGGGACTACATCTACCGCGTGGTGTGGAACCTCGTGGAAAACGCGGTGAAATATTCGGACGAGGAGTCGGCGCTCGAGCTTTCGATAAAGCGCCGGGGAGGACGGGTCGGCTTCTCCCTCTCGGACGTCGGTCCGCCTATACCGCCCGACGAGCGCGAGAGGATATTCGAGCGCTTCCACAAGACCGACCGCTCCCGCAGCACGGAGGGGATGGGCCTCGGGCTCTACCTCGTAAAGCGGATACTCGACCGCCACGGCGAGAGCGTCGAGTGCATCCCGGAGGGCAGGAGGACGACGATGAGATTCGGCCTGCCGGCGGGAAAATAACGGTGTCAATGCCGTCGGACGCAAAAAACCTGACCGCATAAATCGAAAAAACGGCAAATCGCTGTAAATTGGCACTAGCCAAACGGGAAAGATTGTGCTATAATTACGTGGTTAAAGCCAGAAGTGCGCTCCGCGCCCGTTCCGGGAACGGTACGGCGGGCGCGCACGGCAACCGAAAGGACGGTTTTGCAAATGATCGAAGTCAACCGCCTGACAAAGCTTTACGGCGACAAGCGAGGCGTGACCGACATCTCCTTCAAGATCGATGAGGGTGAGATAGTCGGATTCCTCGGGCCGAACGGCGCAGGCAAATCCACAACCATGAACATAATCACCGGGTATCTCTCGGCGACGAGCGGTTCCGCCTCTATCGGCGGCATAAACGTGCTCGAGGATCCTCTGGAGGCGAAAAAGCAGATAGGCTACCTTCCCGAACAGCCGCCGCTCTACCTCGACATGACGGTGAAGGACTATCTCGACTTTGTTTACGACCTGAAGGGTGCGAAGACGCGCGAGTCGGACAGGAAGAAGCACATCTCCTCAATATGCGAGATGGTGGGCATCACCCAGGTCTACAACCGCGTGATACGCAACCTCTCCAAAGGCTACCGCCAGCGTGTCGGCCTTGCCCAGGCGCTGATAGGCGACCCGGAGGTGCTTATCCTTGACGAGCCGACCGTCGGCCTCGACCCGCGCCAGATAGTCGAGATACGCGACGTCATACGCGAGCTCGGCAAGAAGCGCACGATAATCCTTTCGACGCACATCCTGCCCGAGGTCGAGCAGATATGCGAGCGCGTTCTCGTCATTAAAGAGGGCCGCATAATCGCGGACGATACGCCGCAGGGCCTTCAGGCCAACGTCGCGCAGGGCCACGCGCTCACGCTCAGGTGCGCCGGCGCGCGGAGCGCCGTCGCGAACACCGTCCGCAGCGTGCCCGGCGTGCGCGTGGTGACGCCGCTGCCGGACCGCGAGGAGGGCGCGTGTGACATGCTTGTCGAGTCGGACGGTCAGGTGGACATCCGCAAGCCGCTCTTCCGGGCGCTTGCGCAGGCGGGCTTCCCGATACTCCAGCTCCGGCCGCAGGATCTCTCGCTTGAGGAGATATTCATGACTCTGACCGAGGACACATCGGCAGAGGTAAGGAGGTAATCGGCTTTGCTGGCAATATTTAAGCGCGATTTGAAGAGCTACTTCACGAGCCCGCTCGGCTACGTCTTTATTGCGGCGTTCCTTGCGGTCATGAACGTGTTCTTCTATCTTTACAACGTATACCCGGCGCAGTCGTCGCTTGCGACTGTGTTCAACTTCATGGTCTACATACTCATCTTCGTTACGCCGCTGCTGACGATGCGCCTCTTCAGCGAGGAGTTCAAGCAGAAGACCGACCAGCTCCTTCTCACGAGCCCGGTCAAGATTAGCGGCATCGTCATAGGCAAGTTCCTTGCGGCGCTCGCCATCTTCGCGATAGCCCTCGCGGTGACGCTCGTCTACGTCGTCATCATCGCGGCGCACGGACAGCCCAACGTCCGCGAGCTGCTTGCAAACTACCTTGCCATTTTCTGCGTCGCCTCCGCATTCATCTCGATAGGCGTGTTCATCTCGTCGCTTACCGAAAACCAGCTCGTGAGCGCCGTGCTGACGCTCGCGGTTTTCCTCGTGCTCTATCTTGTCGACACGAGCGGCTTCGGCGCGGAGAACGCGATACTCAACAACATTCTCTACTCGATATCGCTCTTCGTCCGTTACACGACGATATCGAACGGAGTTCTCACGCTTTCCGACATAGTCTTCTATATCACGGTCGCGGCGGTGTTCCTCTTTGCCACCACGCGCGTGATAGAGAAGAAGCGCTGGAGCTGAGGAAGGGGGCGTTTCGAATTGGATAACAAAAAGAACAGGAAGGCGGTTTTCTCGAAGCAGAAAACCAAATACGGCACATATACGGTGGTGCTGATAGCGCTCGTGCTCGTCGGGGCGGTAGTGATAAACATCCTCGCCTCGGTGCTCACGCAGAAGCTCGGCCTCCGCGCGGACATCACCGACAACCGCCTCTACACGATAAGCGACACGACGGTCGAGCTCCTCGAAAACCTTGAGGAGGATATAGAGGTCACCGTCCTCGCCACCGAGTACAAATACCAGAACACCTCCTCGTACCGGCCCATCCGCGAGGTGCTTATGCGCTACGAGCAGCTCTCCGGCGGAAAGCTGCACGTCCGCTACGTCGACCCGTATGCCAACCCCGAAATAGTCGAGCGGTACAGCGAGCTCTCCCAGCCGAACGAGGCGGACATCATCATCGAGAGCTCGAAGCGCTACACCTCGATAGTCCCGAGTGACCTCTACGACATCCGCATAGATTACAGCGAAGGTACGCAGCAGCAGGGTCTCCAGGCGGAGCAGAAGTTCTCGAGCGCCATCATGTACTGCCTTGCCGACGAGCTGCCGGTGGCGGTCCGCACGCGCGGACATGACGAGAGCGAGCTGTCGAGCCTGAACACGCTGCTCACCACCGCGAACTATACCCTCGACACCGTCAACCTCGCCGTGGGCGAGCTGCCGGAGAGGACGGCTCTGCTGATAATCAACAACCCGCAGAAGGACTTCACCGACGACGAGATAGCGGTCCTTGAGGACTACCTTAACAACTCGGGCAACATGATAATCTTCTACGACTACACCTGCCCGGATCTGCCGAACTTCGAGCTGTTCATGGAGGACTGGGGCGTCCGGCCGATGGACTACATCGTCTGCGACAGCGAGTGGAACTACACCTCTCCGCGCGCGGTCGTCCCGCAGCTCAACAGCACCCACACCATGACCTCCGACGTCCGCAGCAGCACCGGCGAATACGTCGTGAGCGTGGACAGCCGCCCGTGGGAGCTCGTCTGGGGTGACGGCGTGATAAACGGCTTCCGCCGCGCCACCGCCATTATGACCTCTACCGCCACGAGCTACGGCAAGAGCACCGGGACGGGCCAGAATATCCAGAGCTATCAGAAGGCCGCGGGCGACGTGGACGGTCCGTTCTACATCGGCGTCCTCGCCGAGGAGTCGAACGAGAACACAGGAAACCGCTCTAACATACTGTTCCTCTCGAGCGGCGTCGCGGATGACTGGTTCATCGACAACGACATCTGCCTCAACCGCAACCTTCTCATACACGCCATAAACTTCATGAATGAGGATGCCGACGCGCTGATAGTCGAGGCGCGCTACGCCACCTCCTCCGCCCTCTCGATAACCGGGGCCGACGCGCGGTTCATATTCTGGTCGCTGTGCGTCGTGGTGCCCGTCGCGGTACTCGGCACCGGCGTCGTCGTCTGGTTCAGGAGGCGCAACCGCTGATGAAGAAGAAACTGATAATTGCGGCGGTCGTCATAGTGCTGCTCGCGGGCCTTACCGCCCTTGTGTTCCTGCTGCCGGACAGCGGGAACGATACCGAGGTCTCCGCCTCGCCGGACGTGAGCCTTGAGCCGGTGACGACGAAGTACCTCATAAACGAGAAGTTCAGCGACCTCAGCGATATCCGCGTGTATGACGCGGAGGGCACGCTGATAAGCAGGATATTCCCGAGCGGAGACAACGACTTCGACGTGGAGCCTAAGCGCAAGGGCTGGAAGTACGATGAGGACGCCATCCGCGCCTCGGCGATAAATGTCTCGACGCTGTCGAGCCTCTCCACCGTGGCCGAGAACCCGGACGACCTCGCGCAGTATGGTCTTGACGCGCCGGCGTGGCGCATCGAGGCACGCTTCGGCGAGGACAGAGCCTACACCCTCGAGGTGGGCTCCCCCACCGCCCTCAACAACAGCTACTACTGCTCCGTGGGCGACGGGAACGTCTACGCCGTCGGCGCGTATTCGGTGAGCCAGCTCACCCGCCGCGAGATGGACTACCGCACCTACGAGTTCTTCCCGGACTACTACGACGAAGAACAACTGACCTACGAGACGAACGGCGAGATAACCTACGTCCGCGCCGTCGACCCCGCTACGGACTATGAGATGCTCGTTCGCGCCGCCACCGAGGAGGAGCGCGGGGAACTCTCATCCGGCTTCTTCATGGAGAAGCCGTTCGAGGGTCTCTGCAACGACGATGCGGTCGAACAGAGTCTTATAAACGTCGCGGTCGCGATAAAGATAAACGGCATCTTCATCGACGACCCGACCGACGCGCAGCTCTCCGAGTACGGCTTTGACGAGCCGCGCGAGGTTTGGCTGAAGAACAGCGGCGGCGACGAGGTCCACTACTACATCGGCCAGACTGTCGGCACAAACGCCTATGTCATGGTCGAGGGCCTCGACACGATACTCACCGCCGAGAATGTTTCGGACGCGCTCTTCAGCGTCGACTACGTCGACCTGCTCTTCAAGCTCTTTGTCACCGAGAACGTGCGCGACGTTGAGAAGGTCGAATTCTTCACGCCGGAGGGCGAGCACATCCTCGAGCTCAGCTATGAGGAGCCGACCGAGGAGAACAAGACGGGAACGGTCTCCGGCTCGGTAGACGGTGAGCCGATAAGCTCCCAGAACGCGAGCCGCCTCTTTGCCCACGTCATAGCCGTCCAGGTATACGAGGCGTACGATCCCGACGAGGTCACGCCCGCGAGTACGCCGGCGTACCGCTTCGTCGTCACGAGAAAAGACGGGAAGACCGTCATGCTCGAGCTGCACGAGCTGAACTCGCGGCGCTACGCCGCCTTCCTCGACGGAGAGGAGACCGGCTTCGCGGTCCACAGAGACGTCCTGACGAAGATATCCGATGCGTTCGATATCCTCCGCGAGGGCGGCGACCTCCCGAGGCCGAACTGAGCCGCGGGAGACCGCGAACGACAATTAGTAAGGGCGGTGCCTTCGCACCGCCCTTAAACATTTTATGTGGTCATGAAAACTTTTTCGTTTCGGCGACCGCGAGCTCGTCGCAGCGGTTGTTCCACTCGTTTTCGGCGTGACCCTTGACCCAGTGCAGCGTGACGCTATGAGTACCCGTGAGCTCGAGCAGCCTGTCCCAGAGCTCGGGATTCAGCGCGGGAGAACCGTCCTTGCGGCGCCATCCGCGCTTCTTCCAATTTGCGGCCCAGCCCTTCCCGAGACCGTCCACGAGATAGCGGCTGTCGCTGTACAGCTCGACCTCGCACGGCTCGTTGAGCCGCGAAAGAGCCTCGACCGCCGCGGTGAGCTCCATGCGGTTGTTTGTGGTGGAGGGCTCCCCTCCGGAGAGCTCGAGCCTGTGCTTTCCGTACATCAGTACCGCGCCCCAGCCCCCGGGTCCGGGGTTGCCGGAGCAGGAGCCGTCGGTGTAGACCGTTACCTTCTTCATGTCCCCTCCTGTCGGATATGCCGTATCGCTGCGCAGCCGTTATATTTCGATTTGAGACTTTTGCACCCCGCCCGCGGACGGAGCCGCAAAGCGCGGCATATCGTACCGTACCGCTCCGCGATGCGGGGCATATTTATGTTATCATATCGGCGGTTCGCTGTAAAGTAAGTAAAGTTATCTTTTTCGGGGTTGTCACGAAAGGCGAAACGTGGTACAATATATAGTAAAGGAAATTCAACCGGCCGCAACGGTCGTTCAGTCCGCAGGGAACCGGCGCATGGCGCCGCCCGCGCGGACGCCTATATGATTGGAGGGTTCCGTATGACAATGGGAGAGAAGATACGCCACGCGCGGCAGTCGAAGGGCATGACGCAGCGGCAGGTCGCGGGAGACCGTATAACGCGCAACATGCTGTCCAAAATAGAAAACGGCTCTGCCACGCCCTCGATAAAGACGCTCAACTACATAGCGGAGCGTCTCGGCCTGCCGTCGAGCTACTTCCTCAGCGGCGGCGGCGAATCGGGCGGCGGCGAGAAGCGCGGCATTGAGGGTGCGCGCGAGGCGTACCGGCGCGGCGACTTCATCCGTGCCCTCGAGCTGCTCGAACAGGCGGAGGGCGCCGAGACCGAGCGCTCGGACGAGATAGCGGCGCTCCGCGCGCTATCGCTTGTCGGCCTCGCTCGCGGCGAATACCGGCGCGGCGACATGGGGCGCGCCCGCGCCTACGCCCGCGAGGCGTTGAAGCACAACGAGAGCGGCCTTTACTATATGGGCGACGTTGCGGTGGAGTGCTATCAGATAATAATGCTCTGCGCCGTCCGCTCGAAGAACCCGTCGATAGTGGCGGACGGGCGCGAGGCGGCGCGTCTCCTGCGCGAGGAGGAGAAGCGCGGCGGACTTTCCGAGCGCACCGAAATAATCGAACAGTTCTGGCTCGCGGAGAGATTCGAGCACATCGAATCGGAGCAGCAAAACGAGCACAGCGATGCGTGGGCGCACGCCATGCGCCACTACCTCAAGGGACGTGCCCTCGCGGCAGAGGGCAGCGCGGACGCGGCGGCGGAGGAGCTCCGTGTCGCGGAGAGCGCGGCCGCCAACGACGGCGGCATCATGCTGCTTGACGATATCTATGCGGCGCTCGAGCAGACCAGCAGGGAGCGGAACGACTATCGCGCGGCATACGAGTACGCCGCAAAGCGGCTCGCGCTGCACACCGAGAGCTGAGGCGAGGAGCTATGGTTAAACGGATAATACGCGGCGTGACAGCGCTGACGCTTGCCGCCGCGCTGCTGATGAGCGGCGGATGCGTCTCCGCCGCGATATATTCCTTTGAGGCCGAGGGCGACCTCTCCATGGAGTTCACGAGCGACGATGAGTTCTACTTCTACGGCGACTCGTCGCTCTTTGCGGAGGCTTCGTCCTCTCCGGCAAAGCTCGAGACACCGGAGCTGGTGCTTGACGTCGCGCTCACCGACACGACGGCGATACTGCTCACTGCGAACGGGCTCTACGGCGCGGGCACGATAGCCGACCTGCCGTTCGGAGACGCTTCCACCGTCTCCACCGACGGGATAGTGAGGTTTGCCTACGACGAGACCGCGGCCGACCCGGACGTCGAGGTCCGCATTGTTCCGGTCGACCTGTCACAGACGCAGCAGGTCGTTGCCGGCGCCAATTATGTGCTCGTCCGTATGCTGGACGGGCGCGTCTACGGCTGGGGCGGCAACGCTGCGGGTCAGCTCGGAGCCGACCCGGAGACTCTGCGCTTCTCGAACGTCCCCGTCCGTGTGGGCGAGCTGGAGGGCATAAGCCAGATCGCCGCAGGAAGGGACGGGCTCTGCGCCGCACTGGACATGGACGGACACGTCTGGGTCTGGGGCGACTGTGTTGACAGGCCGGAGGGCGCCGCCGGCAGTGCGGTGATGCTCCCGATAGAGCACGCGGTGCAGGTCGTCTGCGGCTGCGGCGCGATGGCGGTGCTGGACGCCGACGCGAAGGTTTGGCTCTGGACGCCGGACGTAGGAGTCAAAACCGGCTTTGAGGACGGACCCGCCGTGATGAGTTCGCTGCCCGATTCGTACTCGCTCGTCGGCGGAGACGGGTTCTTTGCCGTGATGGACGGCGACGGGAACGTCCGCACCTTCGGCGCAAACGACGAGGGGCAGCTCGGCCGCGACACCGGCGGCGCGCCCGACTGGACGCCCGGCACGGTCGACGGCCTGAAGGAGGTCATAAGCCTCTCCGCCGGACGTGCGCACGTCATGGCGATGACAAAGAATATGAACATCTACCTCTGGGGCTCGAACTCGGGCGGACAGCTCGGCGGCGACGGCGAGAACAGCGCGTCGCCGCTCGAAGCGCCGCTCATCCGGATGAGCCTCGCATCGGGAAGATAGACTTTCGCGGCAAATCGCGCTCGCTTCGCTCGCTTACCAATTTGCCGCGAAAGCACCGGACAGAGCAAAGCTCTGCCGGTGCTATGCGCTCCGCTACGCGCCTTGACGGCTTTGCCGTCTGCGACGCACGCTCCGCGAGAGGTGTTTTTTCCGATGTACACGCCGTCGGAAAAAACGGATTTGACTCTATTTCGCCGCCGATAGGCGGCGAAACTCTGCGAGGCGTTTTGGAGGGACGTCGGCGCTCTGCGGCGCAGACGGTCGGGTGCAGGATAGGTTCGCGCGCGCCCTTCGATGAGCAGGAAGTCGGGATGTCGGCGCGAAGTGGCCGCAGACTGCGCAGAAGGTTGGATGTGGCATTGTACACGCGCCGAAATCTACCGATTGAAATTCATTTTGCCGTCGGCTTATGACAGGCGGCAAAACTCTACGAGATCGTTGAAAAAATAGAACCGCCTGCCCGCGTCAGCGGGCAGGCGGTCTTTTGCTGTCAACCGGCGCTACCGCGCCTCTATCCTCTCCGCGGCGACACACTTCCCGGTCCTGTCATCGAGCTCGAAGCGCGCGCCCATCAGCACCGCGCCACCATCCGCCTGACGCCGTCCGCCGTACAGCTCGCCGACAAACCGCGCGATCGACGCCTCCGGCGCTATCCCGAGCACCGATTGCTCCGCGCCGGTCATACCGACATCGGTGATGAAGCCGGTGCCGTTCGGCAGTACATGCGCGTCCGCCGTCGGGACGTGCGTGTGCGTGCCGAATACTGCGGAGGCGCGCCCGTCCACATAGTACGCGAACGCGGCCTTCTCGCTCGTCGCCTCGGCGTGGAAGTCCACGACGACGAACGGCGTACCGGCCTCCGCGAGTATCCTGTCCGCGAGGAAGAACGGGTTGTCCAAATTTGAGTCCATGAAGAGCCGCCCCATGAGGTTTACCACGGCGACCCGCCGTCCCCCGTTCGCGTCGAACACTCCCCATCCCCTGCCGGGAGCGCGGGAGGTGAAGTTCGCGGGGCGAAGGAGGTACGGGTCGTCCTCGAGCCGGGACGCTATCTCGCGGCGCGCGAAGGCGTGGTTGCCGAGCGTCACGACGTCCGCGCCCGCGACGTACAGCCGCTCCGCGTCCCGGCCGGTGATGCCGGTACCCTCGGCGTTCTCGCCGTTCGCGACGACGAAGTCCGCGCCGTAAAACTTCCTCAGCCCGCCGAGCAGCCGATCCGCGCAGCGCAGACCGGGTTCGCCTACAACGTCGCCTATGCACAGCACTACCATCCGCCGCCGCCTCCTTACCTGTCTTTTCCTCAATCCTACCACGTTATGGCCGCCCGGTCAAGCGAAAAGGTTGACCGTTCGTGCCGCATGGTGTAAAATGTGTGGGTAAATCTGCTTACGGAGGGCAAACAATGAACGAAACGGCACAGGTCACGGCGACACAGGTCCTCGTGATGTTCCTGCTGATGTCGGTGGGCTTCATCGCGGTGAAGACGAAGATGCTCACCTCTGAGGGCAGCGCGCAGATGAACAAGCTGCTCCTGAACTTCGTCACGCCGGCAGTGCTGCTGAACAGCTTCAACCGCGAGTTCGAGTGGGAGCTGCTGCGCGCGCTCGGCATGGGAACGCTGCTCTTCACGCTCGGTATGGCCATAGCTCTCGGGTGCGCCTTCGCGCTGATACGCGGAAAGAGCGAGCGCCGCCGCGTCGAACGGTTCGCGGTGGTGTTCTCGAACTGCGGCTTCATGGGCATCCCGCTGATACAGGCGGTCCTCGGGGACAACGCGGTGGTGTTCGCGAGCTGCGGCGTCATGGCGTTCAACATCGGCGCGTGGACCTTCGGGCGGCTGATCCTTGCGGGCGGCGGAGGATCGTGGCGCGAGACGGCGCGGAAGGCCGTCCTCAACCCCGGCGTGATAGGCTCGCTTCTCGGCATACTCCTTTTCTGCCTGCCGGTGACGCTTCCGCGCCCGCTCGCGAGCGCCGTCGGCCACGTCGCAAACCTCAACACGCCGCTCGCGATGATAGTGATAGGCGGTTTCGTTGCACGCGCGGACATAAAGTCGGCGCTCGCGAGCCCCGGCGTGTGGAAGGTCGCGGCTCTGCGCCTCCTCGTCGTCCCGGCGCTGACGGTGCCGTTCTATCTCCTACTCAAGGCCCCGCACGACGCGGCGACGGCGAGCTACATAATGACCTGCGCGCCGTCGGCGGCGCTCGTCAGCATGTTCTCAAACCTGCTCGGGCTTCGCGAGGGCGAGCAGTACGGCCCCGCCATCGTGAGCGTGACGACGCTCCTCAGCATCGTGACGATACCCCTGATGATGCTCCTCACCCCCTACTTTATAATATGAGGTGACGCCATGCCGGAACTTTACGACAGACTTCTCGCCCGCGCCGCGCGGGACACGCTTCGCGGCCACATGCCCGGCCACAAGGGCGTGCCGCGCCTCGGCGTCCCGGCCGAGACGATAGACTTCACCGAGCTCTCGGACACCGGCAATCTCTACGACCCTGAGCCGAACATCATCCGCGCGGCGGAGGACCGGGCGGCGTCCGCCGCCGGCGCGGACTTCTGCGTCTACTCCGCCGGCGGCTCTACGCTCGTGATACAGGGCATGCTCGGCGCCGCCGCGAGTCGTGCGGCGGAGGCGGGCCGCACGCTCCGCGTGCTCGCCGCGCGGGACGCGCACCGTGCCTTCTTCGCGGCGCTCGGACTGCTCGGCGGCGAGGCGGACTACATCTACCCCGAGTACGACAGCGCGTGGAACATATCCGCGGGCATTTCCGCGGACGCACTGTCGCGCGCGCTCGCCGCGCGTGAGTACGACGCGGTCTACGTCACCTCGCCGACCTACTACGGCGTGATGAGCGACATCCCCGCCCTGAGTGCGGTGTGCGCGGAGGCGGGCGTCCCCCTGCTCGTCGACGCGGCGCACGGCGCGCACCTCGTTTGGGACGGTCGTCTGTTCGGCCTCGACCGCCGGTGCGAGGCGGTGTTCGCGCTCTCCGCGCACAAGACGCTTTCGAGCCTCGGCGGCGGCGCGTTCGCGCTTGCGAACGTCCCGCGCGGGCGCGGAGCACCGGCGAAGCGCGCGATGCTCGAGGCGATGCAGCTCTTCGGCTCGTCGAGCCCGTCCTACGCGGTGCTCGCGAGCCTCGACCTCGCGCTCGCGGAGGCGATGAGCCCCGCGGGCCGCGACGCGCTCGACCTCACGGCGGAGCGCGTCGCGCGCCTCCGCGCGGAGGCGGCGGAGATCCCGGGCGTGCGCGTCCTCGGCGCGCCGCATACTATATGTAGCAGCCTCGACCCCTGCCGCTTCGTCTGTGCGTTCGACGGCGCGGACGGCCGCGCCGCCGCCGAATGGCTCGAGCGCGAGCGCGGCGTCGCGGCGGAGATGGCGGACGCGCGCAGCGTCGTGTTCATCCTGACCGCGTCCGACACGGAGGCGACGTTCGCGCGCCTCCTCGCCGCCCTGCGCGGCTGCGCGGCGGCGCTCTGCGCCGTCGGCGCGGAGTCCGCGCCGATACCCGCGCTGCCGCGCCCGGAGCGCGCGTG
>CANRIN010000038.1 GCA_947630675.1 uncultured Clostridia bacterium
AAGGGCGGAGGTGAACTCGGCGGTGTCCCTCGGCTCGATGTGCGGCGGCGTGCCCGAGTAGCCTTCTCTCGCGCGGCGGAGGCCGAGCGAGAGAAGAAACAGCTCCTCAAAGACGAAGCGCCGCCGCGCGTCCGCGAGGGCTTCGTCATTCTCGGGGAAGTGTATCGAGCGGTAGGCGCTTTCCGCGTCCACTAGCCTGAACCGCTCGCGGACGGACGCCGGGAGCGGCTCGGGGAACTGCCCTTCGGCGGCGGCGAGCGCCGTTTCGATCAGCTTTGTGAGGTCGGAGCGGCGGAGCCCCGCCGTCATCGGATAGACCGGGACTATCTTCCCGGTCTGCCGCGCCTCGCCCGCCGGCTCAAAGACGGGGTTTGTGAGCTCGCGGCGGAGAAGGTCGCCGCCGAATTTCCCGTAAAAGACGTACTCCTCGCCGGGAGTGAGGCGGCTCCGCTGCCAGCTCTGGTTGAAGAAAGAAACCTCGCACTTTGCGGAGCCGTCGCTTATCCGGCAGCGCACTATGTCGAGCCCGCGCCGGACGCGGCTGAGCTGCGGGGCGGATATGACCGTGCCCTCGACGCAGGCGCTCTCTCCCGGCAGGATGTCGATGAGGCGCTTTACCGTGCGGCGGTCCTCGTATTCACGGGGAAAGTGTCGAAGAAGGTCGCGCAAAGAAAAAATGCCGAGTTTTGCTAAAAACCCGGCTTTTTTCTCTCCGACGCCCTTGACATATTTAACTTCGGTGTCGAGTGGTATCATTTGCGATCACTCCGCGGAGATGAGGTAGTAGTAGACCGGCTGTCCGCCCGGAACGACGCTCACTTCCGCATCCTTGAACTCCGCGGCGAACAGCTTCTCCGCCTCGGCGGCCTCGTCCTCGGTGACGTCCGAGCCGTAGAAGATGGTCACGAACTCCGCGGGCTTGCGGCTAAGCTCCTTTGCAAGGCGGCGGAGCGTGTTCACAAGCGACTTGTTGTTCGCGATAAGCTGCCCGTCCTGAATGGCAAGGTAGTCGCCCTGCTTTATCTTCTTGTCGTCAAAGATGCTGTCGCGGGCGGCGTAGGTGACCTGTCCGGTGCGGACGCGTGCAGCGGCGGCGAGCATCGCTTCGCGGTTTGCCGCGGTCTCGGCATCCGGGTCGAAGGCGAGCATCGCGCTCACGCCCTGCGGCACGGTCTTCGTCCCGAGGACGATGACGTTCTTGTCGCTCATCGACACGCACTGCTCTGCGGCCATGATGATGTTCTTGTTGTTCGGCAGGACGAAGACCGTCTCTGCCGGCGTGGCGTCCACCGCGCGGAGGATGTCCTCGGTGGAGGGGTTCATGGTCTGACCGCCCTCGACGATGCTGTCGACGCCGATGTCCTCAAACACAGCGCGGAGCCCGGCCCCGGCGCAGACGGCGACGAAGCCGTAGGGCTTCTCCGGCGCGGCTATCACGCGGGTGTTCGCCGTGGGCTGGGCCTTGCCGGTGATAATGACCTTCTCGGTGTGCTGCTCGCGCATGTTGTCTATCTTCATCTTCGTGAGCGAGCCGAGCTTGAGGCCCGCCTGAATGGCGAGGCCGGGGTCGTTCGTGTGGACGTGTATCTTTATGATGTCCTCGTCCTCGACGAAGACGAGACTGTCGCCGAGGCTTCCGAGGTACGCGCGCAGAGCCTCGTGGCTCTTTCCCTGCTCCTCGCGGGAGAGATTGACGATGTACTCGGTGCAGTAGCCGTAGGTGATGTCCTCGGTGGCGAAGTCGGAGAAGTCGGCGGCCTGCTTCGTGCCCTCCTCCGCGCCTTCACGCTTTATCACCTCGCCGCGAAGGGTGCGGAGCATCGCGTCGATAAGCACGCAGAAGCCCTTGCCGCCGGCGTCTATCACGCCGGCCTTTTCGAGCACGGGGTTCTGGTGGACGGTCTCCTCGAGCGCGGCGCAGCCGGCAGTGAGCATCGCCTCAAGCACCGCTTCGGGGTCGTGGTTCTCTATGGAGAAGCTCTTCGCGGAGTCGCTTGCGACGCGGCTCACGGTAAGTATCGTGCCCTCGGCGGGCTTCATGACGGCCTTGTATGCGGAGCGGACGCCCTCTGTCATGGCGTCGGCAAAGTCGTCTCCGTCTATCTCGGTCTTGCCCGCAAGCGACTTGCCGAAGCCACGGAACAGCAGCGAGAGTATGACGCCGGAGTTGCCGCGTGCGCCGCGTACCATCGCCTTGGCGGCGATATCCGCCGCCTCGGCAGCGGTGCGGGGAGCGGTGCGCTCAAGCTCTCCCGCCGCCGCGAGCAGCGTAAGCGACATATTCGTGCCGGTATCTCCGTCCGGAACGGGGAAGACGTTGAGCTCGTTTATCGCCTGTTTCTGATTGTCCACCGCCGCGGCGCCGCCCAGGATCATGGCCGCGAGCATGGAACCGCCTATCTTAGTCATTTCCTTCTACACCTCCGAGCCGCAAAAACGGCGTACTTTCGGGAAAAAGTCCGGGGACCGCCTCATATCACGCTGTCAACGCAGATGTCCACGCTCGAGACGTGGACGCCGGTCTGCGCCTCGACGTTGTAGCGTATCGCCTCTATCATCGAGCGGCAGACTGCGCTGATGTTGACGCCGTGGCGGATAACGACGTGCAGCCCGGCGGAGATCGTCCCGTCCGGCTTTTCCGTGACGGTGACGCCGCGCGGGGCGCTGTCGCGCTTTATCAGGCGGACTATGCCGCCCTGGCTCTTCTCGGCCATGCCCTTTACGCCGAAGCATCCGCCCACTATGCCGGTTATTATCTCGGTGAGCACATCGTTCGTTATCTCAAGGGTGCCCCTGTCAAGAGAGATCTTCATCAAGCCACCTCCGAAACAGAAGTTGACACTATACAAAGCTTATTTTAACCTATCTGTGAGAGAAAAGCAAGAGCGGTTGGTGAAAAAAGCGATATTTCGTCCGACGCTTGCGCGGGCTCGCGGTATATGGTATGATTTTACGGGGAGTTTATGCCGCGCGATAAGCGTGCGGAATATAATGGAGCAGGAATATATACGGATAACACGGGGAGAGGGAGAGCTTGTCATTCAGAGTTTACGAGAACCGGCTTAACATGGTGGAATTTCAGAAGCTGCGCCTTGCGAGCGGCTTTGAGCCGCTGGAGAGCGGGAGGCTGAAGAAGGCGCTTACGGCGTCGCTCGTCCGCCTCAGCGCGGAGGACGGCGGCGAGACCGTCGGCATGGTGCGCGTCGCGGGAGACGGCGCGTATGTGTTCGTCATAGCGGACCTGCTCGTCCGTCCGGACAGACGGGGCGAGGGGATAGGCTCGGCGCTTGTGAACCGCGCCGTCGACCTCATATCCGAGATGCTGCCCTCCGGCACATGGGCGACTGTGACTCTCGTCGCCGCGAGCGGCCGCGAGAGCTTCTACGAGGGACTGGGATTTCACAAAATACCCAAGGGCGAGGTCGGCTGCGCCATGCAGGCGTATGTCAGGGGGACGAAGCAGCCCTGACGACGAACGCCGGCGCCGTGACCTTCTCGGAGCTGTACGGCGGCGGGAAATGGCGCAAAACCCCTTGACAAACCACAAACCCCGTGATATATTTGTACCGTTAAAGGCTTTGACCGGGACAACGGCGCGGGTTCTACCCCTCCAAAGAGAGCGGGGGCATGGCTGAGACCTCCGTGTGGGGCGCGCGCGCATACCGCCCGCGAGCTGCCTCCCGAAACGCGCGGCGGAGTAGGAGAGGACGCGTCCGCGCGTTACAGCGGAAACGAGCGGCGTCCGAATGCCTTTCGGGCGCAATCAAGGTGGAACCGTGAGGATCATCCCCACCCTTGAGACGAATTTTCGTCCCGAGGGTGGTTTTTCATTTCTCGGGAAATACTTCGGAAGAAGGAGGACGTTGTATGAACATCATTCTGAAGGACGGCAGCCCGCTCTCCGTCGCGGACGGCGCCAGCGCCTTCGACGCGGCGAAGGCACTCAGCGAGGGACTTGCCCGCGTAGTCTGCGCCGCCGAGATAAACGGCGAGGTCTGCGACATCCGCACGGAGCTGCATGAGGGGGACAGGCTGAACCTCCTCACGGCAAACGACCCGGAGGGGCTCCATACCCTCCGCCACACCGCCTCGCACATCATGGCGCAGGCGGTAAAGCACCTCTATCCCGAGGCGAAGCTTGCGATAGGCCCCGCCATCGCGGACGGCTTCTACTACGACTTCGACGTCGAGACCCCGTTCTCGCCCGAGGACCTCGAGAAGATAGAGGCCGAGATGAAGAAGATAATCAAGCAGAAGATACCGCTCGAGCGCTTCGAGCTCCCGCGCGCCGAGGCTCGGAAGTTCATGGAGGAGCGCGGCGAGCCGTACAAGGTCGAACTCATTGACGACCTGCCGGAGGACGCCGTCATAAGCTTCTACAAGCAGGGCGACTTCACCGACCTCTGCGCAGGCCCTCACGTTCCGGATACCGGACGCCTCAAGGCCTTCAAGCTGACGAGCGCCACCGGCGCTTACTGGCGCGGCGACTCGAACCGCAAGATGCTCTGCCGCGTCTACGCCGTCGCGTTCGCGACAAAGGATGAGCTTGACGAGCATCTGCGTATGCTCGAGGAGGCAAAGAAGCGCGACCATCGCCGCCTCGGCCGCGAGCTCGGATTGTTCGCGTTCTTTGACGAGGGCCCCGGCTTCCCGTTCTTCCTGCCGAAGGGTATGATGCTGAAGAACCGCCTCATCGACTATTGGCGCGAGATACACAAGCGCTACGGCTACGTCGAGATAAGCACGCCGATGATGCTCAACCGCGGCCTCTGGGAGCGCTCCGGCCACTGGGAGCACTACAAGAACAACATGTACACGACCGTCATTGACGACGTGAACTTCGGCATCAAGCCGATGAACTGCCCGGGCGGAATGCTCGTCTACGCCTCCGAGCCGCACTCCTACCGCGACCTGCCGCTCCGCTGCGGCGAGCTGGGGCTTGTCCACCGCCATGAGCTCTCCGGAACGCTCCACGGTCTCTTCCGCGTCCGCTGCTTCACGCAGGACGACGCGCACATCTTCATGACCCGCGAGCAGATGAGCGACGAGATAAAGAACGTCGTCCGCCTCTTTGATGAGGTATATTCGCTCTTCCGGCTGCCCTACGAGATAGAGCTTTCGACCATGCCGGAGGACCACATCGGCACCGTCGAGGAGTGGGAGGAGAACCAGAACATCCTCCGCCAGGCCATCACCGACATGGGCAAGACTTACGTAGTAAACGAGGGCGACGGCGCGTTCTACGGCCCGAAGCTCGACTTCCACATCAAGGACTGCCTCGGCAGGACCTGGCAGTGCGGCACGATACAGCTCGACAGTCAGCTCCCCGAGCGCTTCGAGCTCGAGTACACCGGCGCGGACGGGCAGAAGCACCGCCCCGTGATGATACACCGCGTCGTGTTCGGTTCGATAGAGCGGTTCATCGGCGTGATAACCGAGCACTTTGCGGGCGCGTTCCCGACGTGGCTTGCGCCGGTGCAGGTGAAGGTGCTGCCGATAACCGACCGCGCAAACGACTACGCCTCCTCGCTCCGCGAGAAGCTCGAGGGTGAGAAGATATCCGCCGAGGCCGACCTCCGCAACGAGAAGATAGGCTACAAGATCCGCGAGGCGCAGATGCAGAAAATACCCTACATGCTCGTCGTCGGCGACCGCGAGGCGGAGAACGGCACAGTCTCCGTCCGCACCCGCGCGGGCGAGGACATGGGAGCCATGCCGTTCGAGGATTTCCTCGCAATCATCAACGAGAAGATAGCGACCAAAGCGATAGACTGAGCCTAAAAGGTCACAGCCGGATAAAATCGCCTGACGCGGTTTACAGGCTGTCATAAAGCAATGTGCTGTTTGAGCTTGTCTTTAAGACGGGCTTTAGCAGCGGACAGAAACGCTCCGGGCGAGTACAAAATCGCCGGAGCGTTTTCTGTTCAAGGTAGGCAGAAACTTCGTAATAATTCGATCAACTGTCTTAACGTACAGTTGATTTCTTCACATTTGTGTGATATAGTGGTAATTGCTGAGTGGACAACTGTTCGACAAATCGGGATTGATGGAGGAAATAGTTCATGCAGGAAAGAGAGAAAATAGTGCGTCTGTGGTTTGATATGTGGCTGCAACAGAAAGACTTGGGTATAGATGAAGTTTTCACAGATGATGTTATCTATATTGAAAGTTGGGGCCCGAAATACGAGAATCGCGCTACTGTAAAACACTGGTTTACGGAATGGAATACTCGTGGGAAAGTCCTTGTATGGGACATAAAACAATTTTTCCACAAGGATAATCAAACTATTGTAGAGTGGTATTTCAAGAATGAGATGGACAAGGGAAACATTGGGGAATTTGACGGAATATCACTAGTTGAATGGACTTCTGACAACAAAATTAGATGTCTAAAGGAATTCGGCTGCAATCTGAACAACTACGATCCTTATCAAAACGGCGATATCCCACAATTCAAGGAAGAAAAAATCGGCTGGTTTTGATAGCATGACAACTTATCATTTGTCGAGACGCTGCAAAGCCCTTTAGGAACGAAAGGGCGCACTTCTATACACATAGTCTGGCGAACATGTGCCGTGCGCTCTGCGAGGCTTCATCTCTGACAGCAGAAAGCCAAACTCCGAGAGGTTTCGTCGCTTCGCTCCGTCAGGGGGTGCGGGTGTCCGGTGGACACCTCTGCCGAAGGCAGAAGCACCGACCGAGCCGGCAGGCGAGACCTACACCCCCCCCTTGCACCGCTAAAGCGGCTGTCCCCGGTGTACTAGCCGAATAGATAAACCCGCTTGCATTTTTGCCTGTTCAGAAAGTCTGAAACTTGAATACTGAAAAAAGGCCGTTGATACACCGGTTTCCCGGTAAAAAGTCAACGGCCTTTTTGATACTGCTTTATGAGCGAGGACTGTTTCGCGCCGGGCGTTTTTTGTACAAAGTTTTCACAGATATTTCTTTATGATGCTCTCCGCGAGCTCGTCTGCAAACTGCGTGAGACCGTCGAAGTCCACGGCGTCGTGGTACAGCGCCTCCAGACCGTCGTGGCGGCGCTTTGCCTCCGCGAGGTCGGCGACGGCGTCCTCCATCAGCGCGTCCCGCGTGCGGCGGAGGAATTTCAGCTTCTGCTTGTTTGCCGCGAGCAGGTCGCGGTCAAGATACCCCTCCGGGTGTATCCGGCGGTAGGGGTCGGAGACGGCGCCCGGGCAGGTCGTGAATGCCAGACCTAGCTCGGGAACGAAGAGATGCGCGAGCGTCCCTTCCGGGTCGAGGGGAGCAAAGCAGCTTATGACGTCGAAGCCGGCGCGGAGCGCTGCCGCCCGCAGCGTGTGGAGCATCTGCGAGCCGAGCCCACATGCGGGCAATATCTCGTAGACCTTCGACGCGAGCGCGGGGACGGTCGCCTTAAGCGTCATGACGCCCTTCGGGCTGTTTGCCGTGAGAAAGCGCCGCTTCTCGCGCCCGGGCGCGGATGCGGCTTTCGTTCCGAATTCGCGGCGGGCTATGCCCTGCGCGCGGCGTATGGCGCGCGCGGATGCGCCCATGGTGACGACCGCGCGGTTTATGCTCCGCTCTATCTCGCCCGCCGCGCGGATGCAGCGGTATGCCCCGGAGTAGAAGGAGCGGTAGGCGTCGGTCGCGGCGACTATGTCACCCCGCAGCGGCTCGAGCGCGTCGGTATCGACGAAAGCCCCGGTGTGAAGGTAGCGCTCGACGGCATAGGCGTATTGAGGTTCGACGACGTGCGGTGAGGTCCCGTCCACGAACGCGACGCCTATCTCCGGGAATACCGCGCCGTCGAGCGAGTCCGGGTCGGAGGAGCAGAGTATATACTCGCACTCGAGACCGCGCTCCGTGAGCGTCCGCGCGACGCGGCGCATGAAGCCGCTCTTTCCGGTGCCCGGGCCGCCCTTTATCACATAGACCGCCGAAGCACGGCCGAGATCTATGAGGTCGTCATAGTATGAAAAGAATCCGCTCGGGGAGTTTGCCCCGAGGAAGAAGCAGTATGTCCTGCCGTTCATGTTTTTACCCCCTGCGTGTGTGATGTTGATGTTACGGGTCACACCATGTTATGCAGAGGGATACTTTTTTGCGCCGTTTCAGGCTATGAGGCGACGGAGCTCTTCAAGCGCCTTCTTTTCGAGGCGGGAGACCTGTACCTGAGACACCCCGAGCGCCTTTGCCGTCTGCTGCTGGGTGAGGCTGCGGAAAAAGCGCAGCTCGATGAGGAGCCGTTCGCGCGCGGAGAGCTTCGCTATCGCGTCCCTGAGCGCCACCGATTCGACCACGCGCTCCTCCATGTCCCCGGAGCTCACGAGCCCCTCGAGCGGGAGCCTGTCCGCCGTCTCGCGCTGGAGGGAGTCCGGCGCCTCTGCGGCAAGCTCCGCTGCCGCTATCTCCTCCGGGGAGAGGCCGACGGCCTCGCTGAGCTCTCCCACGCGCGGCTCGCGGCCGAGCTGCTTTGCGAGGCGGTCGCGCGCGCGGCGGATGAGCGCCGCGCGCTCCTTCATGCCGCGCGAGACCTTTATGGGACCGTCGTCACGGAGAAAGCGGCGTATCTCGCCCGCTATCTTCGGCACGGCGTAGGTGGAAAACTGCGTCCCGCGCGCAGGGTCGTAGCCGTCTATCGCCTTGAGAAAGCCGAGGCACCCGAGCTGGTAGAGGTCTTCCGCTTCAACGCCGCGCCCGAAGAAGCGGCGCGCCACCGACCACACAAGACCGCTGTTCTCTACGACGAGGCGCTCTCGCGCGGCGCGGTCGCCGTCCCGCGCGAGAAGGAGCAGCTTGTCACCGCCGTATTTTTCGCCGATGGCGCTCATCTCTTGGCGCGCGGCGAGATGCGCTTCGTGAAGCGGACGGTCGTGCCCTTTCCGGGGCGGCTGCGGACGGTGAAGCTGTCCGCAAAGCTCTCCATTATCGTGAAGCCCATCCCGCTCCGCTCCGCGCCGCCGGTGGAGAACATCGGCTCGCGGGCCTTCTCGATGTCCGCTATGCCGACGCCGCCGTCCGACACCGACGCCTCGAACCTGCCGTCCGGGTATATGCGGCAGCGCATACGGACGGAGCCGAGCGCGTCCGGGTAGGCATGGACGATGCAGTTTGTCACCGCCTCGCTTATGACGGTCTTGATGTCGCCGAGCTCGTCCATTGTCGGGTCGAGCTGCGCCGCGAACGCGGCGGCGGAGAGGCGCGCGAAGCCCTCGTTTACCGAGCGCGCGGGGAAGGTGAGGGTCATTTCGTTTATCGGTCGCATTTTATGTAAAACCTCCTGCGTTTTGTTGTTCCTTTTAAGGGTGGGCGCTACTCAAAGCGCATTATGCGGGAGAGCCCGGCGGCGTCGAAGACGCGCCGCGCCTGAGACGGTATGTTGACTACGGAGAGCTCGCCGCCCGCGTCGCGGACCCTCCGCTCGAGGCCGAGCAGTACGGCTATCCCGGAGCTGTCGGTGAAGCCGAGCGCCGAGAGGTCGAGAACGCACCGCGCCGGGAGCGCCTGCGACTCCAGCTCGCCGAACCGCAGGAGCACCCCGCGCGCCGCGTGCTCGTCAAGCTCGCCCTTGAGGCTTATCTTCAGCGACTCGCGCAAGCGCTCTATCTTCACATCCATTTTTCTTCCTCCTCCAGTTTTCACCGAAAATCGACAGATCATACGGAGCGATAAGATATTTCCCTGTCACAAAAACAGGATAGCACGGCGCGCGGGAAAATGCCGTCGAAAGGGCGCGGGTGCAGGAAAAAAGCGGCATATCCGAAGAAGCAGATCTTTCGGATATGCCGCCTTTTACTTTGAACCGTATTTTCGCCGCGTCGCCTCGCCGCCGCGAATGTGTCTCTCCGCCTTGTTCAGGGCGAGCACCTCGCTCACCTCGCAGTAGAGCGTCCTGTTGAACGCCGGCAGGCGTTCCGAGATGTCTTTATGCACCGTGGACTTGCTTATCCCGTATCTCTTAGCCGCGTCGCGCACGGTCGCGCGGTTGGCGATAATGTAGCGCGCAAGCGTTTCCGCTCTCGATTCGATGTCCTTCTTCACCGCCGCCACCTCTTCCGCGTGTTGTTCGCTTGAAATATATGCGGAGATTCGGCGCGAAATGTGCTAGAGTCGGCGCGAAATGTGCTCGGGCAATGAATTGCCCTGCGCACCCTTTCGCGCCGAGACTTTCACTTGGAATTGCGCAGGCGCAATTACAAGTGAAGCTGTCGGGTAGGGCGAAGCCCTACCGACAGCAGGCGCTTCGCTCTGCTCCTCGCGGCTTCGCCGCTTCGAAGCGCGCTCCGCGAGAGGTATTTTCGGCGACGTACACGCCGCCGCCGAAAATGAATTAGACTTTGTTTCGCGCCTACCGGCGCGAAACTCTGCGAGGCTGTCGCGGCAAGCAAAAAGCGCCCGCCGTCATTGTGACGGCGGGCGCGATGTACCGCGATTTGCTATTCCTTTTCGTCGTTTGCCGCGAGAAGGCGGGCTATGCCCTCGTTGGTGTAGGAGAGGAGATGCCCGTAACGGACGGCGATGCCGCGGCGGACGGCGCCGTAGCTTCCGTCCGTGACGGCGGCGCGCTTCTCGTCCTTGAGGGCGAGATATTCTCCGAGCGCGCTTTCGTCCGCGTAGAATATCACGTTGAACTTTCCCTTGTTCATCGAGACGGGGAAGAGGTCGGTGAGAAGCGGGTCGTCCTCGACGTAGTACTTCACGCCGTACTTCTCCGCGAGCCGCCGAAACTCCGGAAGGAACGCGTCCCGCTCATCCTTCGACGCGCAGGGGTGCGAGAGCGCTATCCGCTTCACGCCGGCGCGGACCATCTCGCAGAAGCAGTCCGCCGCGCCGAGATGGTAGGAAAAGCCGTCTATCTTCATCACTTCGCCTCGGGATACTCGTTGCAGAGCAGACGGTAGGGCGGTTCGTCCTCCTCGATCTCCGGGAAGCGGCCTATCGGCTCGTAGAAGCGGTTGTCGGTGTTGTCGTCGTTAGTCATCGAAACCTCGCCGAGCAGGACCGGGCCGGTGCCGGGCTCGAGCTCGAAGTCGTGGTACATGTAGCGGTATATCGTTATCGACTCGCCGGGGCGGAGGCGCACCTGAGTTCCGGCGGGGACGGTGCGCTCCACGCCGTCGCAGTGGACGGTAACGTCGGTGTCCGCGAAGCCGCCCTCCGGCGTGGAATTGTACACGCGAATGAGGACGTTCCCGCCGCCGCGGTTGATGATGTCCTCCATCTTCGACCAGTGGAAGTGCATCGGCGCGGACTGCCCCTCCTTGATGTAGAGCAGCTTTTCCGCGTAGGTCTTGGTGTACTTCGGGAGCTTGACGTTGCCGTTGCGGAGCGTTATGAGCGAGAAGCCTACCTTGTCGAAGTTCCCGAGGCCGTAGTCGGTGATGTCCCAGCCGAGCATGTTGTCGCGGATCTCGTCGTACTCGTGGCCCTTGCTCTCCCACTCCTCCGGGGTGAAGGAGCAGAAGGGCGGCAGCTCAAAGCGGTGCTCCTTTATCATGGCCTCCATCTCGCGGAGAGCAGCGTTTATTTCCGAACGCTTCATTGCTATTCCTCCCTGTTATCTGATGTCGTAGACGCTGCGGACGCGGAGCCCCGCGGGCTCGCCGCGGAGTATCTTCACGCGCCGCTCGCCGGCGTTCATGTCGAAGTAGTTGTCCTCGAGGACGAGGTCGTCCGCTGCGTTCCTTATCTCGACGGCGCGGGCGTAGGCCGCGGCGCGGACGACTATCTCGTCGCCCTCGACCGAGACCTCGAGCCGCGGGTCCTCAAAGCGGAACTGCTTCGGCGGCACGAAGAGCACCGTCCCGCCGGAGATGAGCTTTCCGTCCGCATAGCAGTCGTAGCTGACGTAGTTGGTGTAGAGGTCTGCGTCCTGCATATCCTCGCGCTCGAGCCACACCGAGGAGAGCGGCGCCGCCTCGACGTCACTGCGTCCCTCGCGGAGCACGTTCCCTCCGGCGTCGCGGAGCGCCCAGCGCACCTCGACGCGGGCGGGCGACATCGTCTCGTTTGCGACGTTCAGGCGTATCGACTTCTTCACCTCGTAGGGCTGCGCGTTGGGGTTCACGTCCTGTGTGAGGACGCTCTCCTCCTCGCAGGAGAGGAGCACCGGCGCGAAGAACCGCTTCTCGCTGTAGTGCAGCGCCTTCCAGCGCCCGAAGTAGTCTATCGAGGACCAGCTCGCCACCGGCCAGCAGTCGTTTAATTGCCAGACGACCGCGCCCATGCAGCGCCCGCGGTTGCGGCGGAAGTGCTCGACGCCGTAGCGTATCGCGTCCGCCTGCATGAGCTGCGAGGCGTAGATGGCGGTGTCGAAGCTCGTCGGGTAGAGGTAGGTCTGCTCCATGTAGTTCATTATCTTGCCGTTTGCGGCGGCGTTCCGCTGGTGCTTCTCCATGACATAGGAGAAGATGTTGCGGTCCTCCGGAAGAGTGAAGGTCTCGCAGGTCGCAAGCGACGGGAAGGACTGGAAGCCGAACTCCGAGACGTAGCGGAAGAAGAACTTCCGGTACTCGGTAAACGGCCTGCTCCCGTGCCAGACGTCCCAGTAGTGGACGTCGCCTCGATTCTCGTCGTTCGGCTCGTCGAAGCCGCCGCCGGAGGACGGGCTTGCCGGCCAGTAGAAGGTGTTCGGGTCGTACTGCTTCAGCACCTTCGGGATGATGTACTCGTACATCTTGATGTAGTCGGAGAGCTCCTTCGGACTGTTCACCCAGTTTCCCGACTTTACGAACATCTCCATCTCGTTGTTGCCGCACCACAGTCCGAGCGACGCGTGGTGGCGCAGGCGCTTCACGTTGTCTACGAATTCCGCCGTGATGTTCGCCTCAAATTCGTCGGTGAGGCGGTAGACGGCGCATGCAAACATGAAGTCCTGCCAGACGACGAGGCCGAGCTCGTCGCAGATGTCGTAGAACGTGTCGGAGGGATAGTGGCCGCCGCCCCAGACGCGGATGCAGTTGTGATGCGCCGCCGCCGCGTCCTCAAGCAGGCGGCGGGTGCGCTCCGGCGTCACGCGGGGGAGGATGTTGTCCTCGGGTATGTAGTCCGCGCCCATCGCGAATATGCGGACTCCGTTTATCTCGTGGCAGAAGCTCTCGCCCCACTCGTCCTTCTCGCGGCATATCGTCATGGTGCGGAGACCTATGCGCCGCTCCCATGTGTCGAGCGTGGCACCGCCGCAGAGCAGCTCGGCGCGGACGGTGTAGAGCGGTTGATCTCCGTATCCGTTCGGCCACCAGAGGCGCGGGGAGGGGATGGCGATATCGCCGAGCGCCGCCGCTCCTTCGGCTTCGACCGACGTTTTGCCGTCCGGATCGGTGACGGTGACGCGGAGCGAAAGCCCGCTCTCCGGCGAGATGTCGGTGACGGTATAGTCGGAAAGCTCTGCCTCCGTCTCGAGGCGGAGGGAGACTTTCCCGCTTTCGTGCTTCTGCGTGACGTAGACGCTCTCAAAGCGCGCCTTCGTCCAGCCGAGCAGCGACACCTCGCGCCATATACCCGCATCCGGCAGCCTCGGGCCCCAGTCCCAGCCAAACATGCAGTGCGCCTTGCGGAGGTGCGGGAAGCCGCGCATCGCGTCCTCCTGACCTCCTATAGGGTCGCGCTCGTAGGCGTCCGCTACAAACTTCGTCGGCGAGCGGAGTATGACCGAGAGCTCGTTACGCTCCGCGCGGAGGATGCCCTTCACCTCAAACTCCCATATCCTGTGCATATTCTCGACGTGGCCGAGCGGAGTGCCGTTGAGGGAGATGTCCGCGACGGTGTCGATGCCGTCGAAGCGGAGAACTATGTGCTCCTCGGAGAGCAGCGCCTCCGGCGCGTCGAAGGTCGTGCGGTACTCGAAGTCGTCGTCCATCACCTTCAGCGCCTTCAGCTCATTGTCGCGCCAGTACGGGTCCTCCATGAGGCCGCCCGCGAGGAGATCGTAGTACACGCTCCCCGGCACCGTTCCGGGAACCGTCTCACCGGTGCGGACGTTTGTCAAAGTCCAACTGCCTTTCAGCCGTTCGCTTATCATTCGTATCACTTCCGTTTCAACCTGCCGTGCCCGCGGCGCGGCGTACTTTTACAGATACATAATAAGTTCGCGGAGCCCCGGTGTCAATCTTTTTTTATAAAAAACAGAGCCGCGGGACGCTCCCGTTGGGGAGACCATCCCGCGGCAAATATGCGATGCCGTCAGCCGCTCAGATGCCCGTATCCAGCCTGAAAAACACGGAGAGCTGGATCTGCGTCGGCAGAGGCGCGGACACGGAGAGGCCGTACCTGCAGTCGTCCCTGCCCTCGGCGGGCTGCGTGAACACCTTGTTGTTATTCTCAAACGCATCGAAGCTCCCGGTTTCGAGCGCGGGAAGGATGTCGTCCTGACAGTCCTCGCCGGGCTCGCCGTACTTCTCCGTGAGTCCGTCGTACAGCGACTCTATCATCAGAAGTATCGCGTCGGTATCCGAAATGTCCTCATAGAGACAGCGGTAGCCTACCTCCGCGAGGTACAGCGTGGGGTCTTCGGCGGGGTCGCCCTTATAGTAGAAGCCGAGGCAGAGCTGAAACTGCTCCCCGTTGTATTCCACGAACCTGTCAAAGGCCTGTCCGCCGCCGAGATAGGCGGCGTCGTCAAAATCGTCCTCGGAGAGACCGGCGAGCGCGAGGGTCTCTTCGTAGGTCTTGCTGCCGATATACTCGGCAAGCGAGAAGTCAAAGACGTCCATTCCGACCTTTTCCGCTTCGGCCGACGTCGGGACAGGGGTGTTTTCCGCAGTCCCGGAGGAGCCGCAGGCCGCGAGTCCGAGCAGCATACACAGCGCCAGAACGACCGCAGTGATCCTTTTCATAGAAAGCTCCTTTCCCGTGTCCGCCGGAGACGCCGGCGGATGCAAAATGCTTGCGTACAAATCTGACGATATTATATATTTCCCTTAAAAAGTTGTCAATATATATATATATATAAATTAATTACGAAAATTGCGCGGCGGGTTTGTGACGTGAGCAGGGAAAACATCCTCCGCCTCCGCGTTGACTTCCCACGCGCGAGGGTTTATACTTATGGTACAGTGATCTGCAAAAATATAAAGGAGGAATTTGTATGGTGATCTATGTCAACGCAGCCGCTCCGCGCGAGGGGAACGGCTCGAAGGAGCGTCCGTTCAAGCACATCTCGGACGCGGCGCTTGTCGCGCGCCCCGGCGACGAGGTAGTCGTCGCGCCCGGCGTGTACCGCGAGAGCGTCGACCCTCAGAACGGCGGCACGGAGGACGAGCGTATCGTCTACCGCAGCGAGGTCCCGCTCGGCGCGGTGATAACCGGCGCGGAACCCGCAAAGTCGTGGACGCACTACGAGGGGAACACCTGGGTCATGAGGGTGAATAACGGCGTCTTCGGCGCCTACAATCCCTACACCACGATAGTCGGCGGCGACTGGTACTTCGCCCCCGCGAAGCGCCACACCGGCGCTGTCTATCTCGACAGCCGCCAGCTCTACGAGACCGAGACGCTCGAGGAGTGCCTCGAGGGCAAGGTATACGAGCCGTCGTGGGAGCCGGAGTGGTCGGTGTACAAGTGGTACACCGAGCAGGACGACGGCGAGACTGTGATCTACGCGAACTTCCAGGGGAAAGACCCGAACGAGGAGGATGTCGAGATAAACGTCCGCCGCCGCTGCTTCATGCCGTCGAAGACAGGCGTGGGGTACATAACCTTCTCCGGCTTCAAGGTCGAGAAGGCCGCGACGACGTGGGCACCGCCCGCCGCCTTCCAGGACGGCATGGTCGGCCCGCACTGGTCGAAGGGCTGGATAATCGAGGACTGCGACATCTCTAACAGCAAGTGCTGCGGCATCTCGCTCGGCAAGTACTACGACCCGGAAAACGACCACTACTTCACGCGCAAGCACGTCAAGAGCCCGACGCAGATGGAGCGGGACGCGGTCTGCCGCGGGCAGTACCACGGCTGGCTCAAGGAGAAGGTCGGCAGCCACATCGTCCGCCGCTGCAATATCCACCACTGCGAGCAGACCGGCATCGTTGGACGCATGGGCTGCGTCTTCAGCACGATAGAAGATAACCACATCCACCACATCAACAACATGCAGCAGCTCGGCGGCGCGGAGATATCCGGCATCAAGCTGCACGCCGCGATAGATGTCACGATGCGCCGCAACCACATCCACAACTGCACGATGGGTATCTGGTGCGACTGGCAGGCGCAGGGCACGCGCATCACCGCAAACCTCCTGCATGACAACTACCCGCCCGAGAGCTCGTCGCGCGCTGCCGGCGGCATGATGAGCCAGGACGTGTTTGTCGAGGTCGGCCACGGTCCGACGCTCATTGACAACAACATCATGCTCTCGAAGGCGTCCGTGCGCATTGCGACCGAGGGCGTGGCGCTCGTCCACAACCTGATACTCGGCGCGTTCACATCCGTGGGCGGCGGCACGGACGACCGCTACACGCCTTACCACATCCGTCACCGCACCGAGGTCGCGGGCTTTATGACGATACTGCACGGCGACGACCGCTTCTACAACAACATCTTCATCCAGAACTGGCCGGCGGTGAAGGCCGAGGAGAAGGTGGACATGGGCTTCCGCATGGTGGAAAATCAGACGGTCGGCACGTCCGTGTTCAACGGATACCCCACCTACGATGAGTGGATAGCAAACTTCAAGCTTGACGAGCCCGCGAACATGATGGAGCTTGCGAAGTGGCACTTCTCGCACCTGCCCGTCTGGGCGGAGGGCAACGCCTACCTCGGCGGCGCGCAGCCGTATGAGCACGAGAAGCACAACCTCGTCTGCGGGGACGGCGTGAAGGTGGCGCTCGTGGAGAAGGACGGCGCGTATTCGATAGACACGAACCTCTACGACTTCCTCGGCGGCTTCCGCTGCGGCATAGTCACAAGCGACATCCTCGGGTATGCCTTCGAGCCGGAGCAGAGGTTCGAGAACCCGGACGGCACCGAGATAATCTTCGACCGCGACTTCCTCGGCGAGCACCGCGGCACGGATGCCCTGCCGGGACCGTTCGTCTCTGCGGACGAGGCCGCAAAGGAGATTTGGCGCGACTGAAAGTTCTTTGAAACGGCTTTGCATTGATAGTGAGCAAAAAAGCACCGGAGGGGAGACCCTCCGGTGCTTTTCGCGGGAAAATCACTTGAAATTCTGGCAGAAAGATGTTATAATAAAATTGCGCAAACAGCCGGATTTATTGCGCTTTGACGAATGATATTTTTGAAAAATATTTGAACCGCACTTGGGAGGTGACATACCATGAAACTCGGATCTATCGGACGCGCCGCCGCGCTGATTGCCACCGCGCTGATGCTTGCGGGCGCCGTCGGCTGTGAGGAGGAGAGAAACGCCGACTTCGGATACGCGGACGAGGTCATAACCGTCGGCACGTATGGCAGCGAGAACACGGTGGAGGGACTGTCCGGGGATACGGACGTCGTGACCATTGAGACCGTCGGGTTTGACTACGGGCTGCTCCGTGCTGAGCGGCCTTGTTCTATCCTCGCAGTAATGAAAAGCGACAGGGCCCTCGCGTTGACGGACAGCTGCGGAGAAGTTGATTCGTGGGCTTTCTGTGATATCGAGCGGCTGAACGAGGACGGGACCGTGACCGCCTGCGGTGCGGGAGAATCACGAAATGTATCGCCCTACGAGCTCTTGATGTTGTATCCGAATTTCGCGAGCGGTATAGCGACGAACTTTCCGTTTTTCTCGGAGCCCGGGACGTACAGGGTGACGTATTATTTCAGGAATGTGATGAACGAGCATTTCCCCGTGAAGGGGAATCTCGGCGACGAGGAATACGAGCTGTCGCACACCGTAGTCGTGCCGGAAATCAC
>CANRIN010000039.1 GCA_947630675.1 uncultured Clostridia bacterium
TACCCTCTTGCCATTCCTCCGCAAATTTGATACACTATATGGCAGAATGCGATTTTTGATCCGGAGGAACTACATGTCGGCACAGCGGAAAAAGGATTACGGCAACGAGTCCATCAGCGCCCTGAAGGGCGCCGACCGGGTGCGGAAGCGCCCCGGCGTCATCTTCGGCTCCGACGGCCTGGAGGGCTGCGAGCACGCGGTCTTCGAGATACTTTCAAACTCTATCGACGAGGCGCGCGGCGGCCACGGCAGCCGCATCATCCTCACCCGCTACCTCGACCGCTCGGTCTCGGTGGAGGACTTCGGGCGCGGCTGCCCGGTCGACTGGAACCCCAAGGAGGAGCGCTACAACTGGGAGCTCGTATACTGTGAGCTGTACGCCGGAGGAAAGTACGACGCGGACGGCGTCTACGAATATTCCCTCGGCCTCAACGGCCTCGGCTCCTGCGCGACGCAGTACTCCTCAGAGTACATGGACGTCGCCGTCTGGCGCGACGGGAAGAAGTACTCGCTCCGCTTCGAGAAGGGCGAAAACATCGGCGGCCTCAAGAGCGAGCCCTACTCCGGCCGCCGCACCGGCACGCTCCACCACTGGAAGCCCGACCTCGACGTCTTCACCGACATCGACATCCCGGTAGAATACTACACCGACGTTCTGAAGCGGCAGGCGGTCGTCAACCCGAAGGTCACATTTATCTTCCGCAACGAGACAGCACCCGGCAAGTTTGAGGAGCAGGAGTTCATGTACGAGAACGGCATCTCGGACTATGTCGCGGAGCTCGCGGGCGAGGAGGGGCGGATAACCGACGTCCGCAGCGTCTCCTGCGAGCGCGTCGGGCGCGACCGCGAGGACAAGCCCGAGTACCGCGTCAAAATTGGCTGCGCGTTCCTCTTCTCGAACCGCACGGCCGTTATCGAGCACTACCACAACTCGAGCTTTCTCGAGCACGGCGGCTCGCCGGACAAGGCGCTCCGCAGCGCGTTCGTCGCGGCGCTCGACGAATATCTCCGCCGGACGAACAAGTACCAGAAGGGCGAGTCGAAGATATCCTTCAATGACATTCAGGACTGCCTCGTCTTTGTCAGCTCCAACTTCTCCACCCAGACAAGCTACGAGAACCAGACAAAGAAGTCCATCACGAACAAATTCATACAGGACGCGATGAACGATTTCCTCCGCGAGCAGATGCAGGTCTACTTCATCGAGAACCCCGCGGAGGCCGACCGCATCTGCGAGCAGGTCATGGTAAACAAGCGCTCCCGCGAGCAGGCGGAACGCACCCGTCTCACGATTAAGAAGAAGCTCACCGGCACGCTCGACCTCTCCAACCGCGTACAGAAATTCGTGGACTGCCGCACGCGGGACGTGGAGCGGCGCGAGCTCTACATCGTCGAGGGCGACAGCGCTCTCGGCTCGGTAAAGCAGGGGCGCGAGCCGGAGTTCCAGGCGATAATGCCGGTGCGCGGCAAGATACTCAACTGCCTCAAGGCCGACCTCCCGAGGGTGTTCAAGAGCGACATCATCACCGACCTCCTGAAGGTGCTCGGCTGCGGCGTGGAGGTCGCGCACAAGGGCGCGAAGGACCTCGCGTCCTTCGACCTCGCGAACCTCCGCTGGTCAAAGGTGATAATCTGCACCGATGCGGACGTGGACGGCTACCAGATACGCACGCTTATACTCGCGATGATCTACCGCCTCACGCCGACGCTCATTCAGCAGGGCTACGTCTACATCGCGGAGACTCCGCTCTACGAGATACGTCTGCGCGGCGGCGAGGAGTCACTCTTCGCCTACACCGACGCCGAGCGGAACGAGATAGTCGCGAAGCTCGGAAACAAGAAGTACACCATCTCCCGCTCGAAGGGTCTCGGCGAGAACTCGTCGGAAATGATGTGGCAGACTACCATGAATCCCGAGACGCGGCGGCTCGTCCGCGTCATGCCGGAGGACGCCGAGCGCACCGCCGAGATGTTCGACCTCTTCGAGGGCGACAACCTCGCGGGCCGCAAGGAGTTCATCGCCTCGGAGGGCTACCGCTTCCTCGACATGGTCGACGTGAGCTGAGCGCAGGCAAAGCTGCGATTTCGGAGGAAAGACGATTCGCTTCCCATGGTACATCCGGCCGTCGCGGTCAGAGTGAAGGACAAGCTGAAAACAGAGGACGACGGAGCGTTCTACCTCGGCTCGATAGCGCCCGACGCGATACACATGCGCGAGGGTGCTTCCACGGAGGACAAATTCAGGTCGCATATAGGTATGCGCGGGACTCTCTTCGAGAACGAACAGAATGCAAAGGCGCTGATAGGACGGAGCGACTTCCTCACGGGCTACGCCGTCCACCTCGTCACCGACATGTACTGGTCGCGCGAGGTCGGCACTGCGTTCAAAGCAAGGTTCAAGGTGAAGTTCTCGGACGCCGACCACGCCCAGGCATACTACAACGACACCGACCTCGCGGACCTCGCACTCTACCGCTCCGAGCCGTGGGTCCCGACGGTCTACGCCGCGCTCGAAAACGCCCGCGGCGAGGCGGCGGAAGATATGCTCACGGCGGAGGAGGTCGAGAAGTGGCGGCTCCGCCGGCTGCACTGGTTCGAGCAGGACTTCTCCCACCTGAAGCCCTCAGAGTACATCACCCGCGCGGAGATAGACCGCTACATCGAATTTGCCGCCGATAAATGCCTCGAATACTTCGGCGTGAAATGACAGAGAGTAATTTGTAAAGGAAGAAGATACCTTGGCAAAGAAGAAAGATAACGAGACAAGGGAATACATCCCGGCGCCCGTCACCGACCAACCGATAACCGAGACGCTCGAGAAGAACTTCATGCCCTACGCGATGAGCGTCATAATGAGCCGCGCCATCCCGGAGATAGACGGCTTCAAGCCGTCCCACCGGAAGCTGCTCTACACCATGTACAAGATGGGGCTTCTGAACGGAGGTCTCACAAAGTCGGCAAACGTCGTCGGTCAGACGATGCGTCTCAACCCGCACGGAGACGCCGCGATATACGAGACGATGGTGCGCCTCACGAAGGACAACGAGACGCTGCTTGCGCCGTTCGTCGAGTCGAAGGGCAACTTCGGCAAGGTCTACTCGCGCGACATGGCCTACGCCGCGAGCCGATACACCGAAGTGAAGCTCGCGCCGATATGCGCGGAGCTCTTCCGCGACATCGACCGCGACTGCGTCGACTTCGTCGACAACTACGACTCCACCACAAAGGAGCCCACCCTGCTGCCGACGACCTTCCCCAACGTCCTCGTGAGCGCGAACCAGGGCATAGCCGTCGGTATGGCGAGCCAGGTCTGCGGCTTCAACCTCGCCGAGGTATGCCGGACGACGGCGGCATATATCCGCGACCCGAATGTCGACATCTTCGAGACGCTGCCCGCGCCCGACTTCACCACCGGCGGCGAGCTGCTGTACGAGCGCGAGGCGCTCGAGGAGGTCTACAACACCGGCCGCGGCTCTGTAAAGCTCCGCGCGCGCTGGCGCTATGACAAGAGCGAAAACCTCATCGAGGTGTACGAGATACCCTATTCCACAACGGTCGAGGCCATAATCGACAAGGTGGTCGAGCTCTGCAAGGCAAACAAGCTCCGCGAGATAGCGGACATCCGCGACGAGACCGGCCGCGCCGGCCTCAAGATAGCGATAAACCTCAAGCGCGGGACCGACCCGGAGGCGCTGATGCAGAAGCTCTTCCGTATGACACCCCTTCAGGACAGCTATCCCTGCAACTTCAACATCCTCATCGCCGGAACGCCGCGCCAACTGGGCGTGCGCGAGATACTCGAGGAGTGGTGCGCATGGCGCTGCGAGTGCGTGCGTCGGCGCGTCCACTACGACCTCGGCGTAAAGAAGGACAGGCTGCACCTTCTGCGCGGCCTCGAGAAGATACTTCTCGACATCGACCGCGCGATAAAGATAATCCGCGAGACCGAGGAGGAGGACGAGGTCGTCCCGAACCTCATGATAGGCTTCCGCATAGACGAGAAGCAGGCGGAGTATATCGCAGAGATACGCCTCCGCAACATCAACAAGCAGTATATCCTGCGTCGCCTCGAGGAGACGGGCGAGCTCGCGGACGAGGTCGCGCGGCTCGAAAAGATACTCGGCGACAAGCGCGCGATAATGGACATAATAGTGGAGGAGCTGGAGGCGGTCGCAAAGAAGTACGGCACGCCGAGGCGGACGGTCATTCTCCGTGAGTTCTCGGAGGACGCGCCCGCCGAGACGGAGAGCGCACCCGATGCGAGCCCCGTCACCGTGTTCCTCTCAAACGAGGGCTACTTCAAGAAGATAACCCCGCAGTCGCTCCGTATGGCGAGCGAACAGCGCTTCAAGGAGGGCGACGCGCTCCGTCAGAGCTTCGAGACGAGCGCCTCGGCGGAGGTCGTCTTCCTCACGAATATGCAGCAGGCGTACAAGTGCCGCGTCGGCGACTTCCCGGACACCAAGGCCTCCGCCCTCGGCGACTATCTGCCGGCAAAGCTCGGCATGGACCCCGGCGAGCAGGTCGTGTTCATGTTCCTGCCCGGGGACTACACCGGCTCGCTCCTGCTCTTCTTTGAGAACGGCAAGGCGGCAAAGATAGAGGCGGAAGCATATAATACAAAGTCGAACCGCCGCCGCCTCACCGGCGCGTTCAGCGGGGCGAGCCCGCTCGTCGCGGCGTTCTTCCTCGAGCGGGACGAGGAGCTGTGCATGCACACCTCGGACGGGCGCGCCATACTCTTCACGACAGCGCTCCTCGCGCCGAAGTCGACCCGCTCTACGATAGGCGTGCAGGTCGTGACGCCGAAGAAGGGACGCCTCCTTTCGCGCGTCGAACGTGCGGAGGAGAGCGGCATACTGAACCCCGCGCGCTACCGCACGAGGGCGCTGCCCGGCGCGGGCGCGCTGCTCCGTCCGGAGGACGTGGGCGAGGTGCAGGCGTCGCTCGATATATAGCTGACGAGCGCAAACCCGCCGTCGACACCCACCATGGGCTCACCTCCCGTCAGCTATCAGACACTTCAGATAAGGGGTTTCCGACAATGCAGAAACCGAAAATACTGCGTACCGGCGTACTCGATTTCGTCGTTATTGCGTTTGGAAGCGCGCTCTATGCGCTCGCATTCGACATTTTCCTCGACCCGAACGACATAGCCCCCGGCGGCGCGAGCGGCCTCGCGATGGTGATAAACCGCCAGCTCCCGTTTCTGCCGGTCGGCACGCTGGTGCTCATAATCAATGCGCCGCTCTTTCTCATGGGCTGGAGAATAGAGGG
The DNA here is from genome assembly GCA_947630675.1 of uncultured Clostridia bacterium. Lineage (GTDB taxonomy): Bacteria > Bacillota > Clostridia > Oscillospirales > JAAYOS01 > CANRIN01. The sequence continues at coordinate 5,278 of CANRIN010000039.1, forward strand.
AAAGACCTTCCTCATAAAGTCGCTCTGGGGAACGGTGATTTCGTCGGTGCTCATCGACGTGTTCCATGGCCTTTACGAGTACACCGATGATCCGCTCATGGCCTCTATAAGCGGTGGCGTGATGCTCGGCGCGGGGCTCGGGATAGTCTTCACCCGCGGCGCGACGACCGGCGGAAGCGACATCGCCGCGCGCCTTCTCACCTACAAATTCCCCGGGCTGTCGGTCGGGCGGCTGATGCTCGTCGTCGACACGATAATTATCGCGCTCGCCGCGCTCACGTTCGGGCACATCACCTACGCGCTCTACGCCGTGGCCGCGCTCTACATCTCCACCCTCGTCATAGACGGGATACTCTACGGCGCGGACTCAGCGCGCGTCGCATACATCATCACGCATCAGACGCGCGAGGTCGTGGAGGCGATAGACCGCGAGCTCGACCGCGGCGCAACGCTCCTGCACGGCGAAGGCAGCTACTCCGGCGCGGAGATGAACGTCATACTCTGCGCGATAAAGCGGCGCCAGATAGCCGACCTCAAGAAGCTCGTGCGCGAGATAGACCCGAAATCGTTCCTCATCATCATGGACGCGCACGAGGTGCTGGGGGACGGATTTAGAAGCCACACGCGCTAAGCGCGTGTGGCTTTCGCGTCGAATCGCGCTCGCTGCGCTCGCTTACCAATTCGCCGCGAAGCTGTCGGACAGAGCGAAGCTCTGCCGACGGCTTGCGCTCCGCTACGCGCCGAGTTTTTTGCCTCCGGCAAAAAATCGACGCACGCTCCGCGCAAAGAGTTTTTTCCGACGTACACGCCGTCGGAAAAAACGGATTTGACTCTATTTCGCCGCATACGGCGGCGAAACTCTGCGAGGCTTTGGGGTGCGAAGCGCCAACGATGTGCGGAGCGATAAAGCGGCGTAATATCGCCGCTTTACTTATGCCTCAAATCGTGGTAAAATATCTCTGTATGATATAAATAGATCCATTGTTTTCAAAATGTACGGAAAACGGGACGGTCGCCCGCAAAAAGGAGAAGTTTCAGATGTTGAATATTTCCGGTGAGGTCCGCAAGCGCGGGGAGCGTGCCGAGGCGCAGCTTCGAGACATCTTTCTCGCCTTCGACAAAACCGCGGAGATCCGCACCGAGCAGATACTTGAGGCGTTCGCGCGTCACAGAGTAAGCGAAGCGATGTTTGCCGGTTCGACCGGCTACGGTTACGACGACCTCGGGCGGAGCGCGCTCGAGGCGATATACGCGGACGTGTTCGGCACGGAGGCCGGGCTTGTCCGGATAGGCTTTGCGAACGGCACGCACGCCATAGCGTGCGGGCTCTACGCCGCGTGCGAGCCGGGCAGGACTCTCGTCTCGGCAATCGGCGCGCCGTACGACACGATGCGCGGCGTCATTGGCATAGACTCGCCGGGTCACGGAACGCTCGCGTCCTACGGTGTGCAGTACCGCGAGGTGCCGGTGACGGAGGACGGGCTTCCCGACCGGGACGGCATTCTTGACGCGGTGCGTGCGCCGGATACGGGCGCGGTGCTCATCCAGCGGAGCCGCGGCTACTCCGGCAGAAGAAGCCTCTCCGCCCACGCGATAACCGATATCTACCGCGAGATAAAGAAGCTGCGCCCGAACGTAAACGTCGTCGTGGACAACTGCTACGGCGAGTTTGTGGACGAGTCCGAGCCGGAGGGAGACCTTCTCTGCGGCTCACTGATAAAGAACCCCGGCGGCGGGCTTGCGCCGTGCGGCGGCTACGTCGTGGGACGGCGCGACCTCGTCGAGCGCGCGGCGGAGCGCCTCACCGTACCCGGCATCGGCGGCGAAGTCGGCGCGACGCTCGGACAGAACCGCCTGCTCTTTCAGGGACTGTTCCTCGCGCCGTCGGTGGTGGCGTCCGCCCTCAAGACGGCGGCGTTCGCGGCGGCGCTTCTGGAGGAGGAGGGTGTCCGCGTGAGCCCCGGACCGTTCGATAAGCGGCACGACATCATCGAGTCGCTCGACCTGGGCAGCGCGAAGCGCCTCCGCGCGTTCTGCGAGGGGATACAGTCCGGCGCGCCTGTGGACAGCTTCGTCACCCCCGAGCCGTGGCCTATGCCCGGCTACGACTGCGACGTGATAATGGCGGCCGGCGCGTTCATCGGCGGTGCGTCGATAGAACTCAGCTGCGACGGGCCTATGCGTCCCCCCTACCGCGCGTTCCTTCAGGGCGGGCTAACGTGGCCCGCGGGAAAGCTCGGCGTGCTGCTCGCGCTCGAGAAGTTCCTGAAAGCATAAAATATCGGGCACTTTTGCCCGGGACGAGGTATTTTGATGAGGATACTCGGAATAGACCCCGGCGTCGCGACGGTGGGCTACGGCGTCATTGACTACGAGGCGGGCAGGTTCCGCCACGTCCGCCACGGGATAATCAAGACGGCGGCGCACCAGCCCCTCAGCCTCCGCCTGCTCGAAATATCGCACGACATGCAGGAGCTCATCGACATGTTCAGGCCGGACGCCGTCTCGATGGAGGAGCTGTTCTTCTCGAAAAACATCACAACAGGCATCGCCGTTGCACATGCGCGCGGGGTGCTCCTGCTCGAGTGCCGCCGCGCTAATCTGCCGATATACCAGTACAACCCGATGCAGGTGAAGATGGCGGTCACCGGCTACGGCGCGGCGGAGAAGAAACAGGTGATGGAGATGACCCGCCGCCTGCTCGCGCTTGACGCGCTCCCCCGCCCGGACGACGCGGCGGATGCGCTCGCCGTCGCGATATGCTACGCACACGCCTCCGGCGGCGTGAGCGACGGGACCACGATATAGCGTTCAGTCCCTCCGGGGACATCTTCGGGGAACTTTCACCGATTTTCACGTACTTATGGGAGGTATACGCCTTGTTCTACTACATAGAGGGTAAGGTCGCGATAATAGAGCCGGGGCTCGCCGTCATAGACGTCGGCGGCGTCGGCTACGGCATCCAGACTACAATGAACACGCTCTCCGAGCTCCGCACGGGCGAGACCGCGCGGCTCTACATCCATGAGTCGATACGCGAGGACGCGTTCGACCTTTTCGGCTTCCGGACGCAGGAGGAGCTCTCCTGCTTCCGCATGCTCGTCTCGATATCCGGCGTGGGGCCGAAGGCCGCAGTGTCGATACTCTCCGCCGTGACGCCGGAGCAGCTTGCCCTCGCAGTGATAACCGGCGACGAGAAGTCGCTCACCGCCGCGCCGGGGATAGGGAAAAAGATAGCCCAGCGAATAATTCTCGAGCTCACAGACAAGATGAAGAAGGAGCAGCTCGAGGCGGCGCGCGGCGGCGGAGGCGCGCCGGCGGCGTTCCTCGGCGGCGCGGCGGCGGAGGCAGAGACGGCGCTTGCCGTCCTCGGCTACGACCGCAGCGAGATAAACGCCGCCCTGAAGGGCATAGACGCGTCGCACCTCACCACCGAGGAGATAGTCACGCTCGCGCTGAAAAAGCTCGTAAGATTTTGATTTCGTCCGCGATCCGGACGGTCTGGAGGACTTTATGGAGATACGCATAGTCGATAAGCCCGCTTTCGCGGTCGTCGGCAAGGAGGGCTCCGGCGAGCCCGGCGGGGAATGGATCCGCGCGCTCTGGGATGACGCGAATTCACACTTCGCCGAGATATTCCCCATCATCGCCAAGGACAGGCTCGGAAAAGCGCAGGTCTGGGGCCTGATGAGCGACGCGGGGCGCGGCTTTCTGCCGTGGGACGAACGCGGCGGCCTCTACCTCGCGGGGTGCGAGGTGCGCCCCGGCGCGTCCGCGCCGGACGGCTGGAGCAGGTGGGACGTTCCGGCGTACCGCTACGCAGTCGCGGAATACACCGAGGGAACCTATAACGAGGTCTTCCGTGAAGTCACGGGCGACTGGCTGCCAAAGAACGGTCATAAACTCTCGGGCGCAGTCCACGAGTTCTACCCGGTAAACGGGGCGCTCGAGCTGTGGTTCCCGATAAAGAAGCTGTAAGGGGAGGCGACGAGGGATGAGCATAGAGTTCAACGACTTTGATGAGGAGCGAATAGTCTCACCCACGTCCGGCCCGGGCGACGACTCGGACGCGTCACTGCGTCCGAAGACGCTCCGCGAATATACCGGCCAGGAGAAGGCAAAGGAGAACCTCGCCATTGCGATAGAGGCCGCAAAGGGACGCGGCGAGGCGATAGATCATATACTGCTGTACGGCCCTCCGGGACTCGGAAAGACGACGCTCGCGGGGGTAATAGCAAACGAGATGGGCACGAACATCCGCATCACCTCCGGCCCCGCCATAGAGAAGGCGGGCGACCTTGCGGCGTTGCTCACGAATCTCAACCCGTTCGACATACTGTTCATAGACGAGATCCACCGCCTCAACCGAGCGGTCGAGGAGATACTGTACCCCGCCATGGAGGACTACGCGCTCGACATAATCATCGGCAAGGGACCCTCGGCGCGCTCGATACGTCTCGACCTCCCGCACTTTACGCTGATAGGCGCGACGACCCGCGCGGGTCAGCTCACCGCCCCGCTCCGCGACCGATTCGGCACGGTGCTCCGCCTCGAGCTGTACACGGCGCAGGAGCTTGCGAGGATAGTCACCCGCTCCGCCGTCATACTCGACATCGACATCGAGGAGGGCGGCGCCATGGAGATAGCGCGGCGCTCGCGCGGCACTCCTCGTATAGCGAACCGGCTGCTGAAGCGCGTTCGCGACTACGCGCAGGTACGCGCGGACGGCGTTATCACACGCGAAGTGGCGGACGCGGCGCTCAGGATGCTCGAGGTGGATGAAATAGGTCTCGATATGACCGACAGGCGGATGCTTGAGAGCATCATCTTCCACTTCGGCGGAGGCCCGGTCGGCCTCGACACCCTCGCGGCGACGATAGGTGAGGAAGCCGTCACTCTCGAGGACGTCTATGAGCCGTATCTTCTCCAGCTCGGCTTCATCAACCGCACACCGCGCGGCCGCATGGCGACGAAGTCCGCCTACGACCACCTCGGTCTGCCCTATCCCGGTGAAAACGGCTACGCCCAGCAGTCTTTAGACAACATATAATTCCGGGAAGCCGAAAGGCTCTTCCCGGGTCTGAAAGGGAGTTTTACTTATGGCACGACTTTTCGGCACGGACGGCGTTCGCGGAGCCGCCGGCAAGGAACTGACGGCGCGGCTCGCGCTCGACCTCGGAGCCGCCGCGGCGGAGGTCCTCACCGAGACGGCGTCGGGCGGGACAAAAAAGCCGCTTGTCGTTATAGGCAAGGACACGCGCATCTCGAGCGACATGCTCGAAAACGCGCTCGCGGCGGGGATATGCTCCGCCGGTGCGGACGTCCTCCTGCTCGGTACGATACCCACCCCGGCGGTCGCTTACCTGATAGGCGAGCTCGGCGCGGACGCAGGCGTGATGATCTCCGCCTCGCACAATCCGTTCGGCGACAACGGGATAAAGATATTCGGCTCGGACGGCTGCAAGCTCCCCGACGAGGTCGAGGATATGATAGAGGCGCACATGAAAAGCGGATTTGCGCCGCGCACCGGCAACACCATCGGCTGTGTGCGCTCCGACGCAAACGCTCTGCACCTGTATGTGCGGCACCTCCGCCGCTGCGCGCAGAACGACCTTGCGGGGCTCCGCGTGCTTGTCGACTGTGCGAACGGCGCGGCGTCTGTGACCTCGCACGAGCTGTTCGACGGGTTCCGCGCCGAGGTCGACATCATCGCCGACAAGCCGAACGGCGTCAACATCAACCAGGACTGCGGCTCCACTCACCTCGAGCGGCTTCAAAGGCTCGTAGTCGCGGGCGGCTACGACGTCGGCGTCGCGTTCGACGGAGACGCCGACCGCTGCCTCGTCGTCACCGAGAAGGGCGACACGGTGGACGGCGACCACATAATGGCGATAGTCGGCCGCGAGATGAAACGGCGCGGCGCGTTGAAGAAGGACACCATCGTAGCTACGGTGATGAGCAACCTCGGCTTCCACCGCTACGCCAAGACGAACGGTCTTAACGTCATAACGGCGTCGGTCGGCGACCGCTACGTCTTAGAGGAGATGAAGAAGGGCGGCTACAACCTCGGCGGCGAGCAGTCCGGCCACCTGATATTCCTCGACGACGCCACCACCGGCGACGGACAGCTCACCGCGATAAAGTACCTCGGTCTCCTCTCCGCGAGCGGCGGAAAGGCGAGCGAGCTTGACGCGGAGATAGCGCACTTCCCGCAGCTGCTGAAGAACGTCCGCGTCCCGAACGAGATAAAGCACACCCTCACCGAACTTCCGCAGATAAAGCGCGCGATAGACGAGGCGGAGGCTATGCTCGACGGAGGGCGGATACTCGTCCGCCCGAGCGGCACCGAGCCGCTCGTCCGCGTGATGACCGAGGGCTTCGATGAGGAGACGGTCGAGCGCGCCTGCGAGCATGTCGTCAGCGCGCTCGAGGCGCTCGAAGTATAACAAATTCGCGGCAGATCGCGGCGGGCAGACTTTGTCTGCCCGCCTTATCAATTTGCCGCGAACCGTCGGACAGGCCGGCGGCAGCCATTCCCGCGCGGTCGCTGACCGCGCGGGAATTTGATGCGCCGGATAGGCAGCCGGATGCGCAGGCATTCGAGGGCGCATTGCCGCCGGAAAATGATTGAGCTTTCTTGCCGTCTTTCTGCGCAAAACGCTGCGGTGCTTAGGATCCGTGCCAAGCCGGGGTATCGAAAACACTTAGAAGCAATTCGGGGCTGCGCTTTCGCGCAGCCCCGAATACGTATCGTTTGTCGAATCAATTACTTTCCCGCGATGCTCAGTCCCTCGACGAGCACGGAGGGCGAGCCGAACGCGGTCATTCCGCCGAAGCCGGGGAGCTTTACCGTGTCCGAGACGCCCGCTATGCTTTGCAGCAGCGTGTAGAAGTTGCCCGCGACGGTGAAGCTCTTGACGGCCTTGCCCTTCTTTCCGCCCTCTATCATATAGCCCGAGCTCTGGAGCGAGAAGTCTCCGGAGACGACGTTCGCGCCGGCGTGCAGACCGCCGAGCGAGGTGATGAGAACGCCGCCGTCGGCCTTCTTCAGCAGCTCCTCCTCGGTAGTCGTTCCGGGGGCGATGTACATCGTGAACGGGCGGATGCCGACCGGCGAATCGTAGGAGCCCTTGGAAGCGTTGCCCGTCGTCTCAATGCCCGCGGCGGCGGCGGTCTTGAGATTGTGGAGCAGCGTCGTGAGCTTTCCGTTCTCTATGACGTTCTTGCGGTGCGTGGGCGAACCCTCCGCGTCGAAGTTTATCGGCATCATGCTGTCCTTGTAGAACGGGTCGTCTACCAGGGTGACTATGTCGGAGGCTATCTTCTCCCCCTCCTTGCCCGAAAGCAGAGAGAGACCGCGGCGGGCGTTCTCGCCGGAGAACACGCCGGAGTAGGTGCCGAGCAGACTGCTCATAGCCTCGGGCGAGAACACGACGGGGCTGGTGCCGGTCGGTGCGACGTCCGCACCGAGCTTCGACTTGGCGTTGCTTACCGACTCTCCGGCGGCGGCCTTGATGTCGATCTTTGCAAAGTCGCCCGACTTTATGGTGTAGTCGTTTGCCATTTCGTGCCCGTCGCTCACGACGGCCATCGACATGAATACGGCGAAGCTGTTCTCGTAGTGCAGGTCGAGTCCCTTCGAGTTCACTATCGCTATCTCGGTCTTGGCGCACTCGGCGCTCGAACGCGAGCCGTCTATGACGGCGGGGTCGGCGGCGTACAGCGCGTCCTGACCCGCCAGTGCGGCCGCGACGAGCTCCTCCGTTGCGGGGAGCGGCGCGGGCGTGCGCTCAAGCGGCTCATAGGTCTTGCCGCCCTCGCAGAGGAACTCGCGGTCGTCGCTCTCGAGCGACGCGGCGTTCGACGCCGCGCGCGCGACGAGGTCCGCCGCCTCTGCGGGCTCAAGACGCTCGGTGGAGGCGTAGCCCATCCTGCCGTCCACAATGCAGCGGAAGCAGACGCCGCCGTCCACGGAGCTTGAAAATTCGTTTATCTCGTGCGCGAACGCGCCGATGCCGGTACTCTCGGAGGACTGATAGTAGAGCTCATACTCCGCGATGCCCTGCTTTTCCGCCGCCTCAACGACGGCGTTCCTGAAAGTGCTGAAATCCATACTCTGTGCCTCCTTATCTTCCGCCGACGGTTATCGACGAGACGCGGATGAGCGGCTGGCCGACGTTAGTGGGTATCGAACCGCTCGACGAGCCGCACATTCCCTGTCCGAGGTCGAGATTCGTTCCTATCATGTCGATGTTCATTATCACGTCCGAGCCCTTGCCGACGAGGCTCGCGCCGCGCACCGGCTCGCATATCTTTCCGTTCCGGACGAGATATCCTTCGTTTACCGCGAAGTTGAACTCGCCGGTGGCCGGATTCACCGAGCCGCCGCCCATCTCCTTTGCGAAGAGGCCGTACTCTATCGAGGCGATTATCTCGTCGTTGTCGTCATTACCCTCGGCGATGTAGGTGTTCGTCATGCGGGAGGTCGTGGTGTAGGCGTAGCTCTGACGGCGGGCGCTGCCGGTGGGCGCCATGCCCATGCGGCGGCCGTTGAACTTGTCTATCATGTAGGTTTTGAGTATGCCGTTCTCGATGAGGACGTTTTTGCGGGAGGGCGTGCCCTCGTCGTCAATGTTTATCGAGCCCCACGCGTTCGGTATCGTGCCGTCATCTATTGCGGTGAGCTTCGGGTTGGCAATCTGTTGGCCGAGCTTGCCCGCGAACTGCGACGTGCCGTAGGCGACGCTCGTCGCCTCGAGCGAATGTCCGCACGCCTCGTGGAAGATGACACCGCCGAAGCCGTTGCCTATCGCAACCGGCATTACGCCCGCGGGGCAGTAGCCCGCGCCCGCCATCGTCACCGCCTGCTTTGCGGCGTGGATGCCGGTGTCGCGCGCGCTCACTTCATGCTCGAACATCTCCATACCCATGCGGCGGCCGGGACGGCACGCGCCGGTCTGGGTCTCGCCGTTCTTCTCCGCCACGGCGGTCACGATAAGGCGGGTGCGGATCTGCCGGTCCTCGGCGTAGATGCCCTCGCTCGTCGCGATGAGGATGTTGTGGTCTATGTCGAGCAGCGTGCCCGTGACCTGCTTTATTTCGTCGCTGTACTCCTTTGCGGCGTAGACGCCCTCCTTGAGGACGGCTATCTTGTCGGCGTTCGCCACAGTAGCGGGGACGATGCGGATGGGGTGAACGTCGCCGTAGAGGCGCTCATGCAGGCAGATCTCTATCTCCGCCTTGCCCTCTCCGAGGGCGGAGGCGGCCTTCTCCGCGCAGCGCATGAGGCCCGCCTCGCTCGTGTCTATCGTCGTCGCCATGACGCTCCGCAGTCCCTTGTACACGCGGATGCCCGCGCCTGCGATGACCGCGTCGTTTATCGACTCGACCTTGCCGGAGATCATATTTATGGAATGATCCAGCGTGTTCTCCGCGAAGATCTCGGCGTAGTCGGCGCCGGTCGAGACCGCCTTTCGCAGGACAGCCTCGCAAATCTGTCTTGAAATCATACAAAAACTCCTTTGCGTTCGGACAGAGTCCGAAGGATTTTATGGATCTGAACAATAATGACAAACCGCCGCTCCGTGCGGCGTGCGGTACTCTACAGCTCCCGCCGGAGCTCCTCCATTATTTCGTCCGGCGCCTTCTTCGCGCGGCTCAGCTCCATGGCGCGCGTGAGCGGCGCTTCCGCGTACCGGAAGAACATCCGCAGTCCCTCGCACAGATAATACTGCCCTGCTTCACCGTCCGCGCTCACGCCGAAGCGGTCCTTCGGGCAGCCCCCGCCGCAGAAGCGGAGATACGGACAGCGACGGCACTCCGCCGTGAGGGTGCTCCGCTTCGCTTCGCCGAATCGGGTCTGCTCCTCGCTTGTCACCATGGTATCGAGACGTCCCGAGCGCAGGTCGCCTATCCGGTGCTCCGGGTCTACGAAGTGGTCGCAGGAGTAGACGCTGCCGTCCTCCTCCGCGACGAGCACCCGCCCGCAGGTAGGCGCCATCCAACAGAGCGACGCTTCGCCCCCTGCCATTATCCTCGCGGTCTCGGCGAAGAGCTGCACGTCGAGACGGCCGAGGTCGTGCGTCACCCACTCGCGGAAGACCTCGCAGAGGAAATGCCCGTAGCCCTCCGGCGTGACCGAGTCCGGCGTGACCGAGTCCGGCGTGACGCCGCCGTCCTCCGTCCGCACGACTATCGGTATGAACTGCACCCATCCGGTCGAGAGCTCGCGGAGCCCGCGGTACACGCCGAGCGGATCCTCCGCGGACGCGCTCGTGACGGTCGAGAGCAGGTCGGGCTGTATGCCCGCTTTTTGCAGACGCGCGGCGGCTCGGCGGACGCGGTCGTAGGTGGGGTTTCCACCCCGGTCGCGGCGGAAGCGGTCGTGGACAGCCTGCGCGCCGTCGATGCTGAGGCCGACGTCGAAGTGATTTTCGCCGAGGAACCGGCACCACTCGTCGTTCAGCATGAGGCCGTTCGTCTGGAGGTTGTTCCACACCTGCCAGCCGCGCGGGAGATACTTACGCTCGAGCTCGACGACCTTTTTGTAGAAGTCGAGCCCTGCAAGAGTCGGTTCCCCGCCGTGCCAGGTAAAGGAGACGACCGGTCCCCCGCTCGCCTCTATGTACCGGCGGATGAGCCGTTCGAGCAGGTCGAAGCTCATGCGGGTCTGCGTCCCATGTGAAGAATACTTGCCCTTGTCGAGGTAGTAGCAGTAGGAGCAGCGCATGTTGCACCGCGAGCCGACCGGCTTTGCCATAATGACGAACTGCTCCGGCTTCTTCGTCTCTCCCACTACTTCAAATGCTTATCGAAGAAGTCGAGGACCTTGTTCCACGAGTCCATCGCCTGCTCCTGGCGGTACATCGGCTTATCGTAGTACCATATACCGTGACCAGCGCCGTCATAGCGGTGGAACTCGTAGTCCTTGCCGAGCGCCTTCAGCACCTCCTCGGTCTTGTCGACGTCCTCGGGAGTCGGGCTGTGGTCGTCGTTGCCGAATATGCCGAGGAGCGGGCAGCTGAGGCCCTCCGCGTAGTCTATCGGCGCGACCGGGCGCGCGGGCGAGAGCTGTTCGGGCGGGCAGACGACCCCGCCGCCCCAGCAGTCCACCGCGGCGTCGATGCCGTCGAGAGTGCAGGCGGCAAGGAAGGTGTGGCGTCCGCCGGAGCACATTCCTATCACGCCGGCCTTGCCGTTTGAATTCGTCTGATTCTTGAGGAAGCCGAGCGACGCGGCGGTGTCGCCCATAACGCTCGCGTCCGGAACTCCGCCCTGCTCGCGGCTCTTTGCCGCTACCTCCGAGGGAGTCCCGTGGCCGACGCGCTCGTAGATGTTCGGGCACATGACGCTGTAGCCGTGCGCGGTGAAGCGGCGCGCGGTCTCACGGCACCACTCGTCCCAACCGGGCATGTGCGGGATGAGCACGATGCCGGGGAACGGCCCGTCTCCGATGGGGCGCGACCAGTAGGCGGTGATGGAATCACCGTTATGGCCGGTGATGCGCACAGTCTCGGCGATCATGCCGCTGTACTCGCCGGTGTTGAAATCATTCCACATGGCTGATACCTCCGTATTGTGTATTTGGAACTCTATATGTTAATGATACAATGATTTTCCGCGATTTGCAAGAGTAAAGGCGCGATTCGCGGTCAAGACGCGCGGCATGGGCGTTTTCCTCTTGAAAGTCCCTCCGAAATGTGATATAGTTAGACAGTGGCGCGGAGCTTCCGCGCCTCATCTCCGGGATGTAGGGTAACGGTCACCCACTTGTTTTGGGAGCAAGGTCAAGCTGGTTCGACTCCAGTCATCCCGACCACAAAATGACGTGGACGTGGCGTGCGCCATGTCCAGGCCACCATGAGGAAAACACCCCTATTTCTAGGGGTGTTTTCGCATTCTAGTAGCACTTGCGGGTGCTAGAAAACTGGATTGAAGCTTTCTGCAGCACCAAAAACAGAGATAGCTCTAAAAGCGCACCATATTGCATCATATTTTGTGAATTGGTGCAAGGCGGAATTTAAGGGAACCGGTTTCTGGTGCATCTGTTCGGTTTTTGTGGTTAAATTGGGACGGTGAGGTGGGTACCATCTGCGAGATGGAACTCGGCCCGGCGATTCTCATGAATCACTACTTCCTCTACTAGTTCGTGCCATAGCACATTAGTGTATGTTTGCTCTGGGCGTTTTAACTTCTTCAGGACTTTTATAAATGCGGCCTTGATCTCTTCCTCTCGGAGAGTAGGCGTAGCGCATTTCTGTTCGTTCTTGTAGCGCTCATTGCAATACCAAACATCGTGGCGGGCAGCAATCTTGCCTCGGCTCCGCCAGACCTTATGCCCATAGAAGCCGCCACAAGCCCCACAAACGAGGCGGTTAGCAAAGGGATTGTTACCTGTCTGCTTGGGCCGGGCGGTGCGGCGGCGGATGAGTTCGCGCTGGACCCGCTCGTATATGGCAGGGTCTATAATGGGTTCGTGAGATTCTCTTACGATATAGCGGCTTTTCTCGCCGTTGTTCTTTTTCACCTGTTTAGTAAG
>CANRIN010000040.1 GCA_947630675.1 uncultured Clostridia bacterium
TCGGACGTGACCATACCTACCATGGTCTTTCGGAAAGCTCTCTCGCTCATGTCTTATCCTCCTTACGCGCCCGCAACGCGGTGCTCGCTGATGACGGTCTGGACCCTTGCGATGTCCTTCTTTATCGCGGCGATCCGCTGCGGATTATCGAGCTGATTCGTGGCGTGCTGGAGCCTGAGCTGAAAGAGGTCCTTCTTGAGGCTGCCGAGCTGCTCTTCGAGCTGCGCCGTGGTAAGGTTCCTTAACTCTTTAGCCTTCATTTTCGTCACCACCAGTCGAATCTTCCCGCTTGACTATCTTGCACTTGAGCGGGAGCTTGTGCGAAGCGAGGCGGAGCGCCTCGCGCGCTATGTCGTCGCCGACGCCGGCGATCTCAAACATCACGCGGCCGGGCTTGACGACTGCGACCCAGTACTCGGGCGAGCCCTTGCCGGAGCCCATTCGGGTCTCGGCCGGCTTCTGAGTTACCGGCTTGTCCGGGAATATCTTTATCCAGACCTGACCGCCGCGGCGGGTATAACGGGTCATTGCCACACGCGCCGCCTCTATCTGGCGGGAGGTGACCCATGCGGGCTCGACGGCCACGAGGCCGTAATCACCGTAAGTGACGGTGTTTCCGCGGGTAGCCTTGCCGGTCATGCGGCCACGGTGTACCCTGCGGTATTTGACGCGCTTAGGAAGCAGCATCAGCGCTCTCCTCCTTCCCTGTTGCCGCCCGGCGCCGCCGGACGCGAGCCGCCCTGACGGTTGTAGCCGCCCTGGCGATTATTGTTGTTGTAGCCGCGGCGCTCGCCGCCGTTGTTGCGGTCTCCGTTTCGACGGTCGCCGCCCCTGCGGTCTCCGTTCCGGCGGTCGCGGCGGTCGCCGCGACGGTCGCTGCGCGGAGGACGCGGAGCCTCGAGCGAACGCGAGAGCTTGCGGCCGGTGGTCTGGAGCACTTCGCCCTTGTATATCCACACCTTGATGCCGATCTTGCCGGAGGACTGCGCCTCGGCAAAGCCGTAGTCGATGTCGGCGCGGATGGTCTGAAGCGGAATGGTGCCCTCGTGATAGTGCTCGTAACGGGCGATCTCAGCGCCGCCGAGACGGCCGGAGGCAGCTATCTTGATGCCGCGCGCGCCCATGCGCATGGCGCGGCCGATCGCCTGCTTCATCGCGCGGCGGTAGCTGACGCGCTTCTCTATCTGAGCGGCGACGTTCTCGGCCACGAGCTGCGCGTTGAGGTCGGGGTTGCGTATCTCGATGATGTTGAGCGCTACCGGCTTCGAGATCATGTCCTCGAGCTTCTTGCGGAGGACCTCGATGTCGGCGCCGCCCTTACCGATAACCATGCCGGGACGCGCGCAGTGCAGGAACACGCGGACGCGTGCGCTGTCGCGCTCTATCTCGACCTTCGGGATACCTGCGGCGTAGAGGCTGCCCTTGAGGTACTTGCGGATCTTGTTGTCCTCTACGAGGAGGTCGCCGACCTTCTCGTTGGAGGCGTACCAACGGCTGTCCCAGTCTTTGATGACGCCTACGCGCAGTCCGTGCGGATTAACTTTCTGTCCCATAGCCTTACTCCTTCTCCGAAAGCGTGATGGATATGTGAGAGGTGCGCTTGTTTATCCTGTACGCCCTGCCGTGCGAAACCGGCTGGATACGCTTGAGTATCGGGCCGGGGCCGACATGGATGTAGGAGACGTAGAGCTTCTCGGTATCCATTTCGTGATTATTTTCGGCGTTAGCGACCGCGCTGTCGAGGAGCTTTATGACACTCTCGCTCGCAGCCTTGGGGGTCTGCATGAGTATCGCGCGGGCGGTGGAGGCGTCCTTGCCCCGGATAAGGTCGCAGACGATCTGCGCCTTGCGCGGGGAGATGCGTAAATACTTCAGTGTTGCTTTCGCTTCCATGTTTATCCCCCTCACTTCGTGGTCTTGCTGCCCGCGTGACCCCTGAAGGTGCGGGTCGGGGCAAACTCACCCAGCTTATGACCGACCATATCCTCGGTGATATAAACCGGGACGTGCTTGCGTCCGTCATGGACGGCTATCGTGTGCCCGACGAACTGCGGGAAGATGGTGGAGGCACGCGACCAGGTACGAACGACCTTCTTGTCGCCGCTCTCGTTCATCTCCTCGATGCGCTTCAAGAGCTCGGGGGCAACGAAAGGCCCTTTCTTAATGCTTCTGCTCATAGCTTCTCAGTTACCTCCCTCACTTCGCGTTCCTGCGGCGAACGATGAACTTATCAGTCGAATTCTTCTTCTTGCGGGTCTTGTAACCCAGAGTGGGCTTGCCCCACGGGGTAACAGGGCCGGGACGGCCGACCGGGCTCTTGCCCTCGCCGCCGCCGTGCGGGTGGTCGTTCGGGTTCATGACCGAGCCGCGGACGGTGGGACGGACGCCCATGTGGCGCTTGCGGCCGGCCTTGCCGACCTGCACGTTCTCGTGCTCGAGGTTTCCGACCTGGCCTATCGTGGCCTTGCAGTTCATGGGGATCATGCGGACCTCACCGGAGGGAAGGCGGACCTGAGCGAGCTTTCCTTCCTTAGCCATGAGCTGGGCGGCGGTGCCGGCGGTGCGGACGAGCTGAGCGCCCTTGCCGGGATGCATCTCGATGTTGTGGATAAAGGTGCCGAGCGGGATGTTCTCTATCGGCAGGCAGTTGCCGGGCTTGATGTCCGCGGAGGCGGAGCTGACAACGGTGTCGCCGACCGAGAGGCCGATGGGCGCGAGGATGTAGGCAAGGGTGCCGTCCTCATACTTTATCTTCGCGATGTGCGCCGAACGGTTGGGGTCGTACTCGAGCGTCTCGACGGTGGCGGGCATATCGAGCTTGTTCCGCTTGAAGTCGATGATGCGGTACTTGCGCTTCTCGCCGCCGCCGTGATGACGGACGGTGATGCGGCCGTAGCTGTTGCGTCCGGCGGTCTTCTTTATGGTGGCGATAAGGCTCTTCTCCGGCTTGACCTTGGAAAGGCCGGAGTAGTCTATCACGGTCATGTGACGGCGCGACGGCGTCGTCGGCTTAAACGCTTTGATAGCCATTTCTTAACTCCTTCCTTAATACATGCCTTCGAAGAACTCTATCGGCTTGGAGTCGGGAGTGAGAGTGACGTAGGCCTTCTTCCAGTTCGGACGGCGGCCCTGGGTGTAACCCTGCCTCTTGAGCTTGCCGGTGTAGTTCATGGTGTTGACCTTGGAGACCTTGACCCCGAAGACCTCTTCGACGGCCTTCTTTATCTCGATCTTGCCCGCGTCGCGCGCGACCTCAAAGGCATAACGCTTGTCGGCTGCGCCTTCCATGGATTGCTCGGTGACTATCGGGCGCTTGATGATATCGTAAGCAGTCTTCATTTTACGCGTAGACCTCCTCTATGCAGGCAACGGCGGCGCGGTCGACGATGAGCTTGTCGCCGTTCAGTACGTCGTAGACGTTCAGCACGGGCGCTATCGTGGTGTAGACGCCGGGGATGTTGCGCGCGCTCTTTATCACGTTCTCCTTCGGCTCGGAGGTAACTACGAGAGCTCCGCTGCCGGCTCCGACCGCTCCGAGGAACTTGACAAAGCTCTTTGTCTTGATCTCGTCCATCTTGAGCTCGTCGATGACGATGAGCTCGCCCGCCGCGACCTTGCTCGAAAGCGCGCTCTTCAGTGCGAGCCTGCGGAGCTTCTTGTTGAGGGTGTAGCGGTAGGAACGGGGCTTCGGTCCGAGCGCTATGCCGCCGTGAGTCCACTGCGGAGCGCGGATGCTGCCCTGACGGGCACGGCCGGTGTCCTTCTGACGCCACGGCTTGCGGCCGCCGCCCGAGACCTCGGTACGGGTGAGCGTGGACTGAGTGCCGTGACGGCGATTGGCCAGATGATTCGTGACCACCGCGTGCATCGCCGGTACGTTCGGCTCGATGCCGAATATGCTCTCGGAAAGCTCGATCTCGCCGACCTGCTTGCCGGACATATCGTAAACAGTTGCTTTAGGCATTTCTTGACTCTCCTTTCATCAGCGACGCGCAGAGGCCTTCTGCGGGTTGATGCGCCTGGGCTGATTGGAAACGTTCTTCTCGCGGTGGGTCTTGACGGTGTTCTTGATATAGACGAGACCGCCCTTCGGGCCGGGGACCGCGCCGCGTATCGCGATGAGGTTCAGCTCGGGGTCGACCTTGACGACTACGAGGTTCTGAGCCGTGACCTGCTCGGAGCCCATGTGACCCGGCATCTTCTTGCCCTTCATGATGCGGGACGGGGTGGAGTTAGCGCCCATGGAGCCCGCGTGACGGTGGACAGGGCCGCCGCCGTGAGAGGTGGGGGTGCGCTGGCCGTTCCAACGCTTGATCGTACCCTGGAAGCCCTTGCCCTTCGAGGTCCCGGTGACGTCGACGTACTCGCCCTCGCCGAACATGTCGACGGTCAGGGTGTCGCCGATGTCGAGCATCGAGGTATCCTCGAGGCGGAACTCGTGCAGGTGGCGCTTGAGGGGCAGGTCATTCTTCTTGAGATGACCCGCTTCCGGCTTCGAGAGCTTCTTCTCGGCGACGTCCTCAAAACCGAGCTGCACCGCCTGGTAGCCGTCCTGCTCCACATTGAAGAGCTTCGTGACTACGCAGGGGCCGGCCTCGATAACGGTGACGGGTACTACCTTGCCGCTCTCGTCGAAGATCTGCGTCATGCCGACCTTCTTGCCGATGATTGCTTTCTGGAGATTCACTTCGATCTTCCTCCTTAAAGGTTATTGGTTGACTCTTCGCCAACTTGACCCGCTGCGGCGTACCCTTCGGCCCCGCAGCAAGGGACATACTGATTTACAGCCTTATCTCTATCGCGACGCCCGCCGGAAGCTCGAGAGAGGTCAGAGCCTCGAGAGCCTTCTGGGACGGGTTCAGGATGTCGATGAGGCGCTTGTGCGTCCTGCGCTCGAACTGCTCGCGGCTGTCCTTATCGACATGCGGCGAACGCAGGATGGTGACTATCTCACGCTTGGTCGGCAGCGGCACCGGGCCGCTGACGCGCGCCCCCGTGCGGGTCGCCGTTTCAACGATGCGCTCGGCCGCCTGGTCGATAAGCTGATGGTCGTAAGCCTTGAGCCTGATACGAATGATTTCCTTCGCCATTGTGTCTTCCTCCATTATGCAGATTTTTGTGGCTGTGGATTTTTTGGTGGATACTGACAAATCCGTCCGCATACGGGAGGGAAAATCCGTACACCTTGCCGTGTGTTTCTCGTCCTTTGCACAAATAAAGCCGGCCCGGTGAGCCGGCAACACGCACGCAATACTGCTACGGTCTCCGCTCCGCCCGATTATCGGACATACTCCACAGAAGTGACCCGCCTCCTCCGATTTTCGGCGAATATCGCCGAATTATCGGTATATGGCGGCAATCTCCCGCTTCATCGCATAGTGCGCCCCGTCAGGCGCTCTAATAGAATATCACACCGTCCCGTGCGTGTCAAGTGTATTTTTGGGATTTTCAAAAAAATTTCTCGAGAAAAACTCCCGCACGGCGTCGGACGCACTTGTAATTTCCGCCCGATAGTGATAGTATATTATATACTCCCCCTTCGGGTCGGGGTGCCGGTCACGGCTCCGCCGCTTTCCCGCGGCGCAGGTCCTGACCGTTTTTTGCCCCTGCGGGCCATATTCGTTCGCTGCCGGACGCGAAGCGCGTCCCGCGCGCCGGATATACATTATAATATATGTTTGCCGTCCGGTCAAGACCTGTGCCGGAGGGCTGAGAGGGTTAGGTCGCGTGGTCTTTTCCAGCTTCACATTTCTGTTTCTTTTTCTTCCGGCAGCGCTTGCGCTGTATTTTCTTGCGCCCGGAATTACCGCGAAAAACATCACCCTCACCCTCCTCTCACTCTTTTTCTACGCCTGGGGCGAGCCGGTTTGGGTCGCGCTGCTCATATTAAGCGCGATAATAGCCTACGTTTGCGGACGTATGATCAACCGCTTCCGCGGGCGGTGGTTCGGGACGTTTGCGTTCGTGCTCGCGCTCGTGGTCGACCTCGGGATACTCGCGGGCTTCAAGTACCTCAATTTCTTTATAGGGAACATCAACTCGCTTTTCGGGCTTGCCATACCGAAAAGTCCGCTCGCCCTGCCGATAGGCATATCGTTCTACACCTTCCAGACCCTCTCCTATATAATCGACGTCCGGCGCGGACAGGTGGAGGTACAGCGCTCCTTCCTCCGCTTCCTGCTCTTCGTGTCGCTCTTCCCGCAGCTTATCGCGGGACCCATAGTCCGGTACAGCGAGGTCGCTCCGCAGCTTGAGGACCGGCACACATCACTTCGCGACTTCTCGCAGGGCGCCGTCCGTTTCTCGGTCGGGCTTGCAAAGAAGGTCCTCATCGCGAACTACGCCGGTTCCGCCGCGGCAACGCTGCTCGGAGGCACCATAACCGGCGGGACCGCGGTGAGCAGCTGGCTCGGCATACTCCTCTACGCCTTCCAGATATACTTCGACTTCTCCGGCTACAGCGACATGGCAATAGGACTGGGGCGCATCTTCGGCTTCCGATACGCCGAGAACTTCAACCACCCGTACATCTCGCGGAGCATCACCGAGTTCTGGCGAAGGTGGCACATGACCCTCGGCTCCTTCTTCCGCGACTATGTGTATATCCCGCTCGGCGGCAGCCGCAAGGGTCTGCCGCGTCAGCTTTTCAATCTGCTCGTCGTCTGGGCGCTCACCGGCTTCTGGCACGGCGCGAGCTGGAACTTCGTGCTGTGGGGACTGTGGTTCCTGGTGTTTCTCTCTATCGAGAAGCTGATAGGCCTCAAGCGGCTCGAGGTCATACCCTCACCCATACGCCTTGTCTGCACCTTCTTCCTCGTGCTGCTCGGTTGGGTGCTCTTCTACTTCACCGACCTCAACTCGGTCTGGGCTTGCGTCCGGGACATGTTCGGCGCAAACGGCTTCATGAACGGCAAGGCGCAGCTTGCGCTGATGCAGAACCTCCCGCTTCTCGTGCTCTGCGCCGTCGGAGCGACGCCGCTCGCATCTCTCTGCGGCAGGGCTCTGCAAAACTCCGCCGAGCGCGGTGCGCTTCCCTTCGGGCTGTACGCCGTCCCCGCGATGCTCTTTGTCGCGGCCGTCCTCTCGGTGTGCGCAGTGAGCCTCGCGGGCTCGAGCTTCAATCCCTTTATCTACTGGAATTTCTGAGGAGGCGACAATATGCCAAACCATGCATACAGAGGCAGAAAACGCCACACCGGATGGTATATCGCCATCATTGCCGTTTTCGTCCTGCCGCTTATTGCGATCGGAGTATACTCTCTTGTCGACAAGGATCCGACGGGCAGCGAGAGCGAGCGGCGCGACTTTGAGAGTCCGCCTCCCCTCACCGCCGAGAGTTGGCTGTCCGGCGAGTGGGCCAAGGCATTTGATAAGTATTATGCGGACACCTTCCCGCAGCGCGAGAGCCTGCTCGAGGTCAACCGCGACCTGAACCGCTTCTACTACTTCACGCCGTCCGGCGTGACCAAGGGCAACGGCGACGAGGTCATACTTTTCGTGCCCGGCATCGACCACGAGAACGAGACCGGCGAGGGTGCGACGCCGCCCCCCGGCGACGTGACGGCGGAACCGTCCACACCGCCGACGATGCTCGCCTCTCCCTTGCCGAGCACGCTTCCGAGCGTCGAGCCGAGCGAGGAGCCGACCCCGACTCCCACGCCCGAGCTTCCCGGCCTCGAGGACAACGAGCTCGACGTCCGTACCTCTAACGGCATAATAATCGCCGGCGGACGCGCGATGGAGCTCTGCTCCAGCTCGGAGGCTTCCACCGAGAAGTACGCGAACGCCGTCAACCTCTACGCCGAGACCTTCCCGGATTCTCGGGTGATAAACATCGTCGTTCCGAACGCCGGCGGCTTCTACGCGCCGGAGGAGTACCGCACCGGGTCCTACGACCAGCAGGCGGCGATAGCGACCATGCAGTCCAAGCTCAGCGACTCGGTCGTGGCGATAAACGGCTACGACGCGCTCCGTCCCCACACCGACGAGTATATCTACTTCAGAAGCGATCACCACTGGACGCAGCTCGGAGCCTACTATGCTTACCGCGCAGTGATGGACGCGATCGGAGAGACGCCCTATGAGCTCGACGAGTTCGAGCAGGGCGAGGTGAACGGCGACTTCCTCGGAACGCTCTACAACTGGTCGTCGAGCTACCCTCAGTCCTCGGTCATAGCGGAGAACCCGGACAAGGTGTACTTCTGGCGTCCCGTCCGCGACTTCACGACAAGGATATACTCCGACCTCACCATGAACGAGGCGACTGCGTGGAACGGTTACGCGATAAGCTCGACCGTTCAGGGCATAGCGAACAAGTACATGGCGTTCATGTCCGGCGACCAGCCGCTGATACACGTCTCCACCGACGTCGGGAACGGAAAGAGCGTCCTCGTCCTCAAGGAGAGCTACGGCAACGCCTTCTGCCCCTACCTTATCAACCACTACGAGAACGTCTACATCGTCGACCCGCGCAAGTACAACGGCGACGGACTGCCCTCCGGCGACCTTGTGAGCTTCATTGAGGAGCACCCGATAGACGACATCATAATCATCGACAACCCGTTCCCGATGAACACCTCGAGCTATATCCGGCAGCTGAATGACCTTATAAGCTGACAAAAGTGTGCGGCGCACCAAAAGAGCATAAGCCCCGGCGGGACGTTTCGTCCCGCCGGGGCTTCGCATAATTTGTTTGCCAAACGTCACTTCTTGCCGTTCTGGAGCAGGCTGAGCGGAGGCTTGCTGCCTATCCGGTGCAGTCCGTACACCGCGCCGAGCAGAAGCAGCACCACCGTCGCCACGCCGAAGGCGAGTATCGGCAGGACGCTCACCGTCACCGTCACCGCCTCGCCCTTCATCTCGGCGAGCGCCGCCGCGAGCCGCGCGGCAAAGCCGCGCATCGTAAGGAAGGAGAGCAGGCATCCCACCGCCGCCGAGACGACGCCGAGCGCCGTCAGTCCCACGAGGAGCGACGCGCCCGCGCGCGTCTCCGGCACTCCGAGCGCGCGCATTATCGCGTACTCGCTCTTGCGCCGCATGATAAACAGGTAAACTATCAGCGCAAGCGAGAGGAGCATCGCGAGCGCCATCGATAGGAAGCTGATGAGCGCGCCGGCCTTCATCGTTTTGAAGCCCTCCGCCATGCGCGAATATCCCTCGTCGTCTATCTGCAGGATGTATCCCAGCTCCGCGAGTTTATCCGAAAGCTCCTCCTCGATCTTCCGCATATCGCCCGGGTGCTTCAGCGTGAATGTGAAGGTCGAGGGCAGGCGCTGCGCCGGAACCTCCTCATCGCTCCACGGATATGTGCCCGCCGGGACAAAGACGGTGTTCCGCGAGCTTATGAGCGGACTGTTCGGGTCCGTGTCGGTGTACCAGCTCAGATCCTCCGTACCGGAGTGGAAGGTGTACCCCTCGCGCGGGTCCTGCGTCCAGATGCCTATGACCTCGTAGGTCTTTTCCACCCGCTCGAGGTCGTAGCTTGTGTACTCCGCGCCGACATTTCTCGGGTTGGGGTCATAGACCTCCCGCGCAAGCACCTCGCCGCAGCACGCGCCGGTGTTCGGGTCAACGTCGAATGTTATCTTGTCCCCGACGGAGAAACCGTTCCGCTCGGCGAACTCCGCATTTATCACGCAGACGTCGCCGTCGTCCTCCGGGGTTATCATCCGTCCCGAGGCGATGTAGAGCGTTCCGTCGTGGAAACCTTGCAGCTTCGACATATCGGAGGTGTAGACAAGGTCCTCCTTTTTGTGGTTGTCCCGCGTTATCCGGGTGAAGCGGTCCTCGAGGACGAAGGCGTAGTCCTCCTCGGTGAGCGGAGCGCCCTTCTCCTCCTCCATGAGCGTAAGGTCCACAAGGGGATAGGTCACCTCGGTGGTGTCGTGCCATACCCCGCCGCATATCACTTGAGCTATATCCGTGCCTTTGAAAGTACCAATACCCTTAAGCGCGAGGATGTAGCGGTGCCCCTCCTTGAACCGGCTGTATATCTCCGCCTCCCTGTCCCAGAAGGGCGTGGTATAGCCTATCCATCGGGTGAGAACTCCCTCATCGTCGAGGGGCGGATCGCCCAACGGGTAGAGCTCCCCGTCCCCGGCGAGTACCTTCTCTATACTGTAATACACATAACTCGGAATGTCTATTTCCGTGTTCGGCGAGTAGAGGTCGGTGCCCTCCAGCAGCTCCTCGGCGGACGGCATGGTGGTGTGGCACTCGGCTATCACCACCGCCGCGTCGAGCATCAGCGTATCGCCGCTGTACGGCTGCTCCATCACCGTCTCGTACTCGTCCGAAAACCCGCCCGCGACGTGGCGGGTCTCAACGTCTTTGACGTACTTGCTCGAGTGTATCAGCTCTGCCGCCTCGTCGCTTATCGGGCTGTAATACTTCGCCGTCTCCAGACCGCCCGCAAAGTAGCCCCCGATGTCATCATACTCCGCGCTCTCCAGCCCGCTCGTCTCCGCTATCTTGCTCTCGGCGGCGACGAGCGTGCCGACGGCCGTGTATTCCGACTCGGTGCGAAGCAGCAGGTTCTTCGTCTGATAGTATTCCGCGCCGCGGCTGATAAACGCAAAGCTCACCGCTATCAGCAGCGCGAAGGTGACAGCCGTCCTCAGCGGCGAACGTACAAGCGCCGCAAACAAAAACCGCAAATTCATCGTTTCCGCCCTCTTTCCACAGTATGTCTTCCGGCCTTAAAGCTCTACTCCGCCCAGTTGAGAATAAGCGGGAAATCGCCGCAGCCTTCAAAATGTACCGTCAGCCGGTACGTCCCCTCGGGGTCGGGCAGATCCATGGCAATAAGACCGCAATATAAGCCGCGCGTTCCGGTTTGAATACTGTCAGGCCGCACTGCGTCCTTCAGCGTCTTCCACTCGCCGTTCTCCAGCATCTCCACGGAGCACTTTTTCGCCGTCAGTCCCAACTGCAGGAGCTCGCCTGTCTCCGGCGTGAAATTGTACGACACGACAATATACACATAGCAGTTATCGACCCGCTCTTTATATCCTTGCCAGTCATGAAGCACTGTCGGCTCGTCCACCCATACTCCCGTGACCGACAGCACATCAAAATCGCGGTCGCTTTTCGGCACGGTCAGCCTGAAGGTTATCGAATACAGCTCGTCGCCAGTAGTACAGTGCTCGGGGGTATTGTCGAGACTTTCGCGGAAGTAGAGCGTGTAGCGGTATATGCCGGCGGCAGGCAGGGTGAAGCACACCTCTCCGTCCTCACTGAGCCCCACCGGCGTCTCGGAAAGCGGCATATAGTTCTCGTCATCTGCCGGAAGACCGTAATTGTTTTTTGACCTTGCGGCGTCCCTAAAGCCCGCGTAGGAGTACCACTCCCATCTGTTTTCTCCCTTGTATTTCTCCACAAAGCCGGCCCTGTCGGCCGCCGTTATCTCCGCAGCGGCGGCGTCCTCTGCGACCTCGCCGTCCTCCCACTTTTCGGCGGTAAACGCCACCGGCATTTTCGCGTCAAACACGAACTCAAACAGAACAGAGCCCCCGATCCCGGTCATGTCGTAGTTCCTTCGTCTTATTCCGGTGAGGTTCAGGATGTCGGTGTCACCCTCACAGCTGTCAAAGGTCACCGGCGTGGACGTACCGGCCCGCATGGCGTATTCGTCGAGGATGAGACCGGCGGGCTCGTCCTCACCTGCGGGAATGACGACAAGCGTCGGGTCGGCCGGTCCTTCCGACGGCGGCGCGGAGGGAGGACCCGCCGTCACCGACGCATCACAGCCCGATGCAAGGAGCAGCGACGCGGCAAGCGCCGCCGCCAAAAACTTCCGCAGCTTCATATTCTTTCCTCCGTTCGTATAATTTCTGTTTAGCCCCGTAAGGTTTTGCGCCGACGTCTCGACTTTGTACTACGCGAAGTGCGCGCCGAAGCGCCGCAGGCGCATTCCGCCTTTTAATTAGCTAAATGTCGGGCAATATTCGCACAGCGAATATTGCAAGCGAGGGCTGTAAAATGTAGGATGAGGAATTGGTTCGCGCCCTCGCGGTTCGCAGCGGTTGAAGCCCACGGCGAAGCCGCCAACTTCGCGCAGGCAATTCTGCCCTGTGTTTGGCTTTGCCCGCAAAGCGGGTAAAGCTCACGAGGGCTGAATATGTTACGATGAGTAATATGTCGGCGCCCTCGTGTTCGCCCCGAGCACGTTTAATCGGAAGGGCTCCCACGCGGTCGCCGACCGCGTGGGAATGGCGAAGCGGAGCGCATGCTGTCGGCGGGGCCAAGCCCTGTCCGACAGCTTCACTTGGAATTGCGCAGGCGCAATTCCAAGTGAACTTCTCGCGGGGAATTGGTAAGCGAGCAAAGCGAGCGCTATTCCCCGCGAAGCTACTCTTTCGTTTGCAGCAGCTCGAGCGGCTTTCTCGCCGTGACGACTATCGAGCCCACGAGCGACGCAGCGGCGACGAGCGCAAAGTACGCGGCGGCGAGGCTCGCGGTAAGGCTCGCCGGCGAGACATCTCCCGCACCTGCGCCAAACCCGGAGCCGTGAATGATCGCGAGCGCCGCCACCCCCGCGAGAAGTCCCAGAAGCGAAAGCATCACCTGCTCGAGCGTGAGGATAAACCGCACCTTCGCGCAGGACATTCCGAGCACTCGCAGCAGCGCCGCGTCCTTTGACGACTGTATGACGACGAGTGCGGGGATCGCCGCGCCTATCACCGCGGCGAGCGCCGCAATGACGGGTATCAGCATCCTGAGTGTCCTCGTGTTCGACTCGAGCGGGCGGATGACCTTTTGCAGCTCGTCGTCGGTGAAGCGGAGCGTGCAGCCCTTCGCCTCCGGGTCGGGCGAGCCCTCGAGGACAGCGAGCGGCGCGTCGCGGTACGCTCTGTCGTCCCGCAGCAGCTCGTTCTTCACGCGGAAGGTGCAGAAGTCGGTGCGGAGCGTCTGCGGTGTGCCGCCGGCGTTAAGCCTTCCGTTTATCCGCTCAAGCGTCCACAGAGGCATGTATACGTCGCCCAAGGTCGAGGAAAGCTCCGTCTCGACTATTTCCTTCTCGTATATTCCCGCGACCGTGAGCCATACGCCTATGTCTTCCTCCGATATCCCGTCCCGGGCGGACGGGATGACGCCGGTGAGAAGCACCGCACTTCCGGGAGTGATGCCGTGCAGCTCGCTTGCTCTGCGGCTGACAAAGCAGATGTTTTCGCCCTCACCGGAGAACACGCCGCTGTCATACCCCGGCGCATACTCTATAGACTCGAGACCGACGCGCGCCGGGTCGTTTGCCGCGTGCAGGACATACGCCTCCGCATAAAATCTGTCCGTGCTGTCTCCGCCGTCGGTATTTATCCAGTAGAAAAAGACGCTTGCGGAGGCGTAGAAGCTCTCCGCAAAGCCGGTATCGAGAAGGCCGTGCAGCGCGTCAAACGGCAGAGCGCCGCCGCCCGCGCCGTCCGCCGAGACGACCGTGGCGTCCACCTCCAGCTTGGAATACATGTCCTCCACGGTTTCGCCCGACTGCTTCACGACCACCGTGAACTGTCCGAACGCGCCTATCAGCGCCGCCGCTAGCAGGAAGCACAGTATGGACTTCAGCGCCGCGCGGAGGATGTGCCGCAGAACATAACGCATCACCATTCCGTCCGCCTCCCCTCGCACCGGCGTGTATTCAGCAAAGCGAGCTTGACCATGCCGCTCACCCTATCTCTCCCGTGTGAGGACGCCGTCCTTCATCCGATATACCACGTCCGCGACGTCCGCGACTTCGCTGTCATGCGTGACGACGATAACACAGCGGTTCTGCTCGGACGCGAGGCTTTTCAGTATCTCCATGACGGTGCGCGTGTTCTCGACGTCGAGGTTGCCGGTGGGCTCATCCGCGAGTATGACCTTCGCGCCGGACGCGAGCGACCGCGCTATCGCAACGCGCTGCTGCTGTCCGCCGGAGAGATTTGTGGGAAAGCGCCGCATCTCGTCCGGCTCTATGCCGACGCTCTCGAGAAGCTCGCGCGCACGCGCCTTCGCCTCGTCCGGCCTATTCCCCAGAAGCTCGAGCGGGAACGCGACGTTCTCGGTTACGGTGAGCAGCGGAAAGAGCTGGAACGCCTGGAAAATCATCGAGACCGACTCGCGGCGGTAGCGGTCGAGGTCGAGCGTGCGTATTGGCGTTCCGTCGAGCAGGACGTCGCCGCCGGTGGGCAGGTCGAGCCCCGCGAGCAGCGACAGGAGCGTGCTCTTTCCCGACCCGCTCGGGCCGATGACGGCGTAGAGCGTGCCCTCCTCAAAGGAACAGGTCACGCCCGAAACCGCCGGTTTCGGCGCATTCTTATAGAAGTATGTTACGGATTCAAGTGATATTGCTGGCATACCAGCGCCTCCTAGTGCTTTGTGGATACCTCGCGGCAGTGTGATGCTTATCGTTATTCTACAATCTAACTTTACGCCTTTTATCCGTGTAAAGCAACCCCGTTTGAACGAGATGCAATTATTTCGACATGAACGGTCTTGACGGAGCACCGTGCCGGGGTGACAATCCTCCCGGCAAGTGGTATAATAAACGTATACCACGGGAGAGGAGGGCGGACGCTTTGAGGATAGTCTTCTGTGACGACAACCGCCAGATAACGGACGAGCTTACGCACCTCGTCGCGGAGTTCTTCCACTCCATCGGCACGCCGGAGCCGGAGCTTGCGGTCTACGACAGCGGCGAAGCGATGCTTTCCGGCGAGACCCGTGCGGACATCGCATTCCTTGACGTCGAAATGCCGGGCATGAGCGGCATTTCCGCCGGAGACGAGCTGAAAAAGCGCAATCCCTACATCAAGATATTCATCGTCACCTCCTACCCGGATTATCTTGACGAGGCGATGAGAAGTCAGGTCTTTCGCTTTCTCACGAAGCCGGTCGACCGCGACCGGCTCTTCCGCAACCTCCGCGACGCGGTGTCGCAGATAAGCCTCGCGAGCCGCGAGTTTGCCATCCTCACCGCCGACGGGGTGTATACGCGCAGAGCGGAGGAAATAGTCTGCGTGGAGGCGGCGGGGCGGAAGGTCACTGTCTACACGACGGACGGCACCTTCACAAGCTCCGAGACCCTGGACCACTGGCGCGGCACGCTGACGCTGCCGTGCTTCTTTGCCACCCACCGCAGTTACATCGTAAACATGCGCTATGTGTACTCGATAGAGCACGACAGCGTGCAGCTGAACTTCGCCGGGACGAGGAAGGAAGTCTATCTGTCCCGGCGGAGATATTCTCAGTTCAAGGACGCATACCTCATGTATCTGGAAAGTGTGAAATGATGGCGGAACTGCTGCTCCGTGCCCTGCTTTACGTCTTTACCGCCCTTACGACTTGGCTCTGCCTCGAACGCTGCTTCGGACGTGAGCGACCGCTCATCGCCGTCTTCGGCGCGTATCTAGTCTGCTATGGTGCACTCTTCGGGATAAGCTTGCTCGGCTCCGCCGTGCTCGACTTCGCCGCATTCTCCCTGACGAGCGCGGCGCTCGTCCGCTTCTGTCACCGCCGAGACGCGAAAACGACGGCGCTCTGCGCCGCCGTGCTCACCGCCGCTATGCTGTTTTCGGAGGCCGCGGTTTGGGGAGTCTTCGCGCTTTTCGTGCCTCCGGCGGACGGCGCGCTGTATGCGGCGGCGCTCGACTCGACAAGCCGCCTGCTCTACTTCCTGCTCGCGTTCGCTGCGGCGCATATATTCTCGCCGCGCGCAGAAGCGCACGGTTCGGCGCAGACCTCCCGACTGTTTGTCGTGCTTCCCTCGGTCTGCATCGTCGTCTCGGCCGTGTCGGTGTTCTTCGGCTTCGGCGGCGATACGAACGGCACCGGCGGGACTATGACCGTCCTTTTCATTCTCTCGCTGCTCTTTTTGAACATCCTGCTCCTCATACAGCACGAGCGCATGCGGCGAACTAATGCGGAGTACACCGCCCTCCAACTCAGCATCCAGCAGGAGACCTCCGACCTCAGCTACTACCGCACCCTTCAGGAAAAATACAGCGACCAGCGAATACTTGTCCACGACATAAAGAACCACTTCCGCGCCATAGAAGGTTTAGCGGCGGAGAGCAGGGCGGACGAGGTCGTGAAGTATATCTCCGGGCTTGAGGACGGTTTTCTCCCCGCCTCCCCGGTTCAGGTCTCGGTCGATCCGATACTGAACGCGATACTCATCCGCTACGAAACGGAATGCGAAGCGCGCGGGATAGACCTCCGCCTCGAGCTTGACGAGGGCGGGCGGAGCTTTCTCGACGCAACGAGCACGACTATGCTCTTTGGAAACCTCCTCTCGAATGCTCTTGAGGCGTCAGGGAGTTCGGCCGAAAAGTGGATAGAGCTCTCGACGCGTTACGACGAGGAGCAGCGGAGCTGCACAATAATCATAGTCAACTCCTGTGACACCGTGCCCGAGCGCTCCGACCGCACGGGCTACGTCTCAAACAAGCGGGACAAGCGGCTCCACGGCGTCGGGCTGAAAAGCATCTCCCGCGTCGTGCAGAGCTACAACGGCATAGATAAGATGTACTACGACGAGAAGGGGCGGAGCTTTCACCATATCATACAGTTCCCGATATAGCTGACCAACGTTGAAACCGCCGCCACATCGCGGGGATCTGCCCCACTCCCCTCGAGCGGGGAAGCCCCGCAAGCATTTGCGGGGCGGGCCCCGCGTCCCTAAGTGAGGCTGAGCCTCACCGGCACTTTGCGGGGATTGCATCCCCACCCCTCTAGCGGGGTAGACCCCGCAGGAATCTGCGGGGCGACCCCGCGTCCTTGGTAGAGCGGAGCTCTACCGATACCTTCGCGGGGCCTGCTGCCCCGCACCGCATAGCGGGGAAGCCCCGCAAGCATTTGCGGGGCGGGCCCCGCGTCCTTGGTAGAGCGGAGCTCTACCGACGCCTTCGCGGGGCTGTGCCGCCCCGCGCCCCTGCATTACTTTTTGCTCGCGCAAAAAGTAATCAAAAACGCGCTTAAGGGAGAGGGCTCCGCCCTCTCCCTTAATAAACCCTCTCCCTATACAGACACACAACCGCAACCCACATAACAGGACATACTCTGCTTCAAACAAATCTATCATCCCACCGGGTGCGTTTCTATCCAACTTTCCCCAGACAGTCGACAACATCGAACGATTCCTGCGTAGTAGAGTCAAAAAGTCCGGTCCAACGCTCCAGCTATAGGCGTAATGCAGAGGCTTTCCTTAGGAGACGGAACTTTCGGTTCCATGCAGAAAGTATAAGCGGGGAAGCTGATGCCAGCTTCCCCGCTTTTTGCAGCGTGGTAGAGACTAATATGTAGAAAGAGGGGTACATAGGGGAGAAAACCTGGTTTTCTCCCCTATGTGTGTTTTTGGCTACTTTTTGCA
>CANRIN010000041.1 GCA_947630675.1 uncultured Clostridia bacterium
CTTCCGGCTCCGAAGCTCCCCACCCTATCTCTTACTGGCTTCTTCTAAAATCACGTTGTTTAATTTTCAAGGTGCGGCGACAAGCGATATGACCCGCTGTCCTGCGTTCTCCGGAAGCTGTCCTCTCGGCGAGCGCTTTAATAATATATCACACCGCCACCGGAATGTCAACACTTTTATTCAGAAATTTTTTGGAAATTTCAAAAATGTCTTTTTGCCCTTCCGTGCGGGATGTTTTGCACGCTTCCTTATGCAAAATGACCTTTGCAGCTCGCGCGCCGTATTCAATACGCTTCCCGGAGAAAACGCC
This sequence comes from uncultured Clostridia bacterium, assembly GCA_947630675.1. Lineage (GTDB taxonomy): Bacteria > Bacillota > Clostridia > Oscillospirales > JAAYOS01 > CANRIN01. The sequence goes on from CANRIN010000041.1 coordinate 311, forward strand.
GCCCGAACGGATCTCCGTTCGGGCGGCCTGTACTTTTCCCTGAACCGAAGTGTCGAAAAACCGCTTACTTCAGGTTGAACCATGCCTTGCGGCCGAGGAACTGGGCGGTCTCGCCGAGCTCTTCCTCTATCCGCAGCAGCTGGTTGTACTTCGCGACACGGTCGGTGCGGCTCGGAGCGCCGGTCTTGATCTGACCCGCGTTAAGCGCGACGGCGATGTCGGCGATGGTGGAGTCCTCGGTCTCGCCGGAGCGGTGGCTGACGACGGCGGTGTAGCCGGCGCGGTTGGCCATCTGGATGGCGTCGAGAGTCTCGGTGAGGCTGCCTATCTGGTTGACCTTGATCAGTATCGAGTTGGCGACGCCGAGGTTGATGCCCTTCTCGAGACGGGTGGTGTTGGTGACGAACAGGTCGTCGCCGACGAGCTGGACCTTGTCACCGATAGCGTCGGTGAGGAGCTTCCAACCTTCCCAGTCCTCTTCGGCCATGCCGTCCTCGAGGGAGATTATCGGGTACTTCGCAGCGAAGTCCTTCCACATCTCGACGAGCTCTTCCTTGGTCATGACGGTGCCCTTCTTCGGCAGGTGATACTTGCCGTCCTCTTCCTCGTACCACTCGGAGGAAGCGGCGTCGATGGCGATCATGAAGTCCTCGCCCGGCTTGTAGCCGGCCTCGGATATGGCCTGGACTATGACCTTCAGCGCGTCCTCATCGGCGGCGAGGTTCGGGGCATAGCCGCCCTCATCGCCCACGCCGGCAGCGGGGGTGCCGTTCTCGGCGAGGGTCTTCTTCAGCTGATGGAAGACCTCGGCGCACATACGGAGAGCCTCACGCCACGACGGAGCCGCGACAGGCATGATCATGAACTCCTGGATGTCGACGTTGTTGGTGGCATGAGCGCCGCCGTTGAGAATGTTCATCATCGGGACGGGCAGGGTCTTCGCGTTGACGCCGCCGATGTACTGATAGAGCGGAAGTCCGAGAGCCTCTGCGGCGGCCTTCGCGACGGCGAGGGATACGCCGAGGATGGCGTTGGCGCCGAAACGGCCCTTGTTGGGGGTGCCGTCGAGCTGGCACATGGTGCGGTCGATCTCGACCTGGTCGAGAGCGTTCATGCCGACGACCGCGTCCGCGATCTCGCCGTTGACGGCCTCGACAGCCTTCAGAACGCCCTTGCCGCCGTAACGGCTCTTGTCGCCGTCACGAAGCTCGACCGCCTCGAAAGCGCCGGTGGAAGCGCCGGACGGAACGGCAGCGCGGCCGACATACATGCTGTCGCCCGCTTCGACGGTGACCTCGACCTCGACGGTGGGGTTGCCGCGCGAGTCCATTATCTCGCGGCCGACGACGTCAACGATCTCAATGTACTGTTTCATTTTAAAACAACTCCTTTTATTATAATGTTGCTTTGATTACGTTTTATACGTGTGCCCGAAGGCGCGCTCACCTGATAAGCGACTTGCCGGTCATTTCCTCCGGCTTGCCGAGACCCATGAGGTCGAGCATCGTCGGGGCGATGTCGCACAGGCGGCCCTCCTCGAGGCGCACATCCGCGCCGACTATGGCGAGCGGGACGGGGTTCGTCGTGTGCGCCGTGAAGGGCGACTCGCCGTCGTCCTCGAGCATCCTGTCGGCGTTGCCGTGGTCGGCGGTTATCATCGTTATGCCGCCCACAGACTTCATCGCGTCGACGACCTTGCCCACGCACTCGTCAACCGTCTCGACAGCCTTCACCGCCGCATCGAACACGCCGGTGTGGCCGACCATGTCGCAGTTCGCGAAATTGAGTATTATGACGTCATAGACGCCGCTCTTTATCCTCTCTACCACCTGCTCGGTGACCTCGTAGGCGCTCATCTCCGGCTTGAGGTCGTAGGTCGCGACCTTCGGGCTCGGAACGAGCACGCGGTCCTCGCCGTCGTAGACCTTCTCGACGCCGCCGTTGAAGAAGAACGTGACGTGCGCGTACTTCTCGGTCTCGGCTATGCGGAGCTGACGCAGCCCGAGCGACGAGATATACTCGCCGAAGGTGTTCTTCAGCTCCTCCTTGCCGAACGCTATGTGGACGTTCGGCATGTCGGCATCGTACTGCGTGGTGCAGACGTAGTAGACCGGGAAGTAGCCCTTCTTCCGCTCGAAGCCGCCGAACTCGGGGTCGACGAACGTGCGGGTTATCTCACGGGCGCGGTCGGGACGGAAGTTCATGAACACTATGCTGTCGCCGCCCTTTATCGGCTCGTAGCCGTCGATGACTATCGGCTTTATAAACTCGTCGGTGACGCCCTCGGCATAGCTCTCGTGAACGCCCTCGACCGGATCCGCGACATGCTTGCCCTCGCCGCAGACGAGCGCATTGTACGCCTCAGTGACGCGCTCCCAACGGTTATCGCGGTCCATGGCGTAGAAGCGGCCTATCACGGTGCCTATCTGTCCGCCGAACTTCTCGCAGCACTCCTTGGTGGAGGCGACGAATCCCGCGCCGCTCTCGGGCGGGGTGTCGCGGCCGTCCATGAAGCAGTGGACGAACACCCTGTCGAGGCCCTTGCGGTGGCAGAACTCGACCATGGCCTGGATGTGCGTGACGTGGCTGTGGACGCCGCCGTCGCTCATCAGTCCGAAGATGTGGAGATTGCCGCCGCCCTCGAGGCAGCGCTTCACGGCCTCGCAGTAGGCGGGGTTCTCGAAGAAGTCTCCGTCCTCTATGGCCTTGGATATCTTGGGGAGGTCCTGGAACACGACGCGTCCCGCGCCGATGTTGGTGTGGCCGACCTCGCTGTTGCCCATCTGCCCGGCGGGCAGACCGACGTCAAGACCGCTCGCCTGAAGGATGGTGCGCGGGTTCTTGGCAAATATCTCGTCGAGCACGGGGGTGCTCGCCGTGGTTATGGCGTTGCCCTTGCCCTCGGGGGCAAGGCCGAAGCCGTCCATTATAATAAGTGTGACCGGTGTTTTCATCAAGTTCACCTTTCTTGCTTTGAGAAAAGGCCCGCGGCTGCCGCGCTTTCGGAGCATCCCGGCTCCCGTCCGTCCGACGAAGCGTCACGCGCACGCCGGACGTCCGTCACCCGGCGCGGAGCGCCCGGGCCCTTGAAAATGTAATATTACTCCTGATTTGCGGCGTTGACTATCGTTACGAAGTCCTCGCTCTTGAGGCTCGCGCCGCCGATGAGGCCGCCGTCGACATCCGGCTGAGCAAGCAGGTCGTGGGCGTTCTTGGCGTTCATCGAGCCGCCGTACTGTATGGTCACGGCACGGGCGGTACGCGCGCCGAACTGCTTGCGGATTATCGTGCGGATATGCTCGCAGACCTCGTTCGCCTGCTCGGAGGTGGCGGTCTTGCCGGTGCCGATGGCCCAGATGGGCTCGTAGGCGAAGACTATGCGGCGGATCTTCTCGGCGGGTACGCCGCAGATCGCGCTCTTGACCTGGACGCTTATCAGGTCGTTCGTAATACCCATCTCGCGCTGCTCAAGGCTCTCGCCCACGCAGACTATCGGATGAAGGCCGGCTTCGAGAGCGGCATGGACCTTCTTGTTTACCGTGACGTCGGTCTCGCCGAAGTACTGACGGCGCTCGGAGTGGCCGATGATGACGTACTTGACGCCGAGGTCCTTGAGCATCGCGGCCGAGATCTCGCCGGTGTAAGCCCCGCTCGGCTCGAAGTGAAGGTTCTGCGCGCCAACGGCGATGCGGGAATCCTTCAGGGTCTTGACGGCCATGGGGATGTCGACCGCGGGCACGCAGGCGACAACCTCGCACCACTTTGCCTTGCCGACGCTCGCCTTTATCTCGTCGAGAAGGACCTTGCCCTCGGTCGCGGTCTTGTTCATCTTCCAGTTGCCCGCGATAATAGTCTTACGATAACGTCTGTTCACTTTCTTTTCTTCCTTTCTTCCAAAGCACTTGTATATTTTTCCCGCGTGTTCTGCGGCGGACGCAGTCCGCCGCAGAACGGCGATATCTCCTGATTACTTGTCCTCGAGGCAGGCAACGCCCGGAAGGTCAAGACCCTCCATGAACTCAAGGCTTGCGCCGCCGCCGGTGGAGATGTGGGTCATCTTGTCGCCGTAGCCAAGCTGCTTGACGGCCGCAGCGGAGTCGCCGCCGCCGATGATGGTGATGGCTCCGCTCTCCGCGAGCGCCTGCGCCATGGCCTTGGTGCCGACCGCGAACTTCTCGAACTCGAACACGCCCATCGGGCCGTTCCAGATGACGGTGCCGGCGCCCTTGACGGCCGCAACGTAGCTCTTGACGGTCTCCGGGCCGATGTCGAGGCCCATCTTGTCCTCCGGGATGGACATGGTCGGATAGACGGCGGACGGGGTGTCCGGCTTGAACTCGTCGCCGACGACGGTGTCGACAGGGAGCAGGAAGTTGACGCCCTTGGCCTTCGCCTTCTCTATCATCTCGCGGGCATAGTCGAGGCGGTCGTCCTCGCAGAGGCTCTTGCCTATCGAGCCGCCCTGAGCCTTGGCAAAGGTGTAGGCCATGCCGCCGCCGATGATGAGGGTGTCGACCTTCTCGAGCAGGTTGTTGATGACGCCTATCTTGTCGGAGACCTTCGAGCCGCCGAGGACGGCGACGAACGGGCGCTTCGGGCTCTCGAGCGCGCCGCCGATTATCTCGAGCTCCTTGTTTATAAGGAAGCCGCAGACCGCCGGCAGATAGTCGGCAACGCCCGCAGTTGTAGCATGGGCGCGGTGAGCGGTCCCGAACGCGTCGTTGACATATATGTCGGCGTAGCTTGCAAGCTTCTTTGCAAACTCGGGGTCGTTCTTCTCCTCTTCCTTGTGGAAGCGGACGTTCTCGAGCAGCATGACCTCGCCGGGCTTGAGCGCAGCGGTCTTGGCGTCGGCATCGGGTCCTATCACGTCGGCGGCCATCGCGACCTCGCAGCCGAGCAGCTCGCTGAGGCGCTTTGCCACCGGAGCGAGCGTGTACTTCATCTTGAACTCGCCCTTCGGCCTGCCGAGATGCGAGCAGAGGATGACGGCGGCGTTGTGGTCCTTGAGGTACTTTATCGTGGGAAGAGCGCCCACGATGCGTCCCTCATCGGTGATGTTCCCGTCGTCGTCCTGCGGAACATTGAAGTCGCAGCGAACGAGTACCTTCTTGCCCGATACGTCAATGTCTTCGATCGTTTTCTTGTTGTACTTCATCTTGTCTTGCCCCTTTTTATAAAGTTTATAAATTGGATACCAAACAAATACGGGGTGCGCGGCGGCAATATATGCCATACCACACACATTATTGATTATATCCCATACTAAACGGGTTTTCAAGAGGTTTTTGTGATTTTTAAAAGAAATTCTTTTGTTCTCCGATGCTACACCCTTTTCGCGCCCCCGGTTCGTCAGTGCTCGCGGCCGAGGAAGCCTATACCGACGGCTTTCGTGCCGGTATTCGTGGATACGCACGGCCCCAGCGGGGCGCGGACGATCCGTCTCGGCCGTAGGGTCTCCCTCACCAGCCGCTCCACGCGGTCTATCTCCTCCGGCGGCACTTTGGTGTACATTATAACGAGCGTCTGCTTCTGCGGCTCTACGGCGAGCGCGCGTACCTGCCGTATCATTTCGGGGACGGCGTTCCGCTCTCCGCGCACCTTCTTTATTATGTCTATGCCGCCGGCGGCGACGCGCAGTATCGGGCGTATGCCGAGCGCCTCGCCCACGAATGCCGCCGCGCCGTTTATCCTTCCGCTCTTCTTGAGGTGACGGAGCGAATATACAAGGAACAGCGCCTCCGAGCGCTTCAGTATATGCTTTACTGCGGCGACTATCTCCTCAAAGCTCCTGCCCGCGCGGCGCATCCGCGCCGCTTCCACGACGGCACGCCCGTATACCACCGAGTATCCCTCTCCGTCGAGGGCGGTTATCTCCATAGCGCCGGGGTGCTCTTCCTCGAAAAGTCCCTTCGCCACGAGGCATGCGTTGTATGTCCCGCTTCCCTTCGAGTTTATCGTGACCACGAGGACGTGCATCGCGCCGTCCGCATACGCCGCCTCGAAGCGCTCGAGGAAACGCACCGGCGTTATCTGCGCCGTCGAGGGCACGTCCGGGAGCGAGTCAAGCAGATCCCAGTACTCCTCCGGGGTTATGTCGTAATACTCGGTTATCCGCCGTCCCCCGGCGTCTATCTCTATGCCCATGACTTCTATGCCGAGCTTTTCGACAAGAGGTTTGGGGATGTCGCTGCACGAGTCGGTCAGTATGTGAATCTTTTCCACGGGGAATAAACTCCTTATATGCGCTGGTAATGCGGTGTCAGTGTTCGGCGGCGAAACGTCCCTTCTCCTCGAGGCCCGCGAAGCCGTTCTGCCGCAGTGCCTCGAACAGGACTATCGCCACCGAGTTCGAAAGGTTGAGGCTCCGCGCCTCCGCGCGTATCGGTATGCGGACGCAGTCCCGGAGGCGGCTCAGAAGCATCGGCTCGGGCAGACCGCGGGTCTCGCGGCCGAAGAAAAGCCAGTCCCCGGGGCGGTACTCCGCCTCGGCATAGCTCCTCGGAGCCTTCGTGCTCGCGTAGAAGCAGCGCGCGCCCGCGCGCCACGCCTCCGCGTTCTCGCACCAGAAGTCCCCGCTCGATGGGTAGCTCCGCACGTCCACGAGGTGCCAGTAGTCGAGACCGGCGCGCTTCACCGCGCTTGCGCTTATGTCGAAACCGAGCGGCCCCACAAGGTGGAGCACCGACCCGGTCGCGGCGCAGCTGCGCGCTATGTTGCCGGTGTTTGCCGGTATCTCCGGCTGCATCAGTACGATGTTGAACATTTTCTCCTCCGTCCCGCGGTTCCGCCGCGCGCGTGTCCGCACGCTCATCCTATAATAGGATACTCCTGCCGAATGGCAAAATCAAGCGGAAGCGAAAACTTTCACCAAATGTTGAATTCGCCGCCATCCGATTGCTTTTGGACTGTATATGTGGTACAATGCGCGTAGCGAGCTGCCGTTACCGCAGCACCTCCGCTCTCATCCTTCGGGCGGGCGGCTCGTCAAAAGCTTCGCAGAGCCCGCGAAGCTCTGCAAAGCGGAATGAGCACTATCAAACACGAAAGCTTGTCTGAAAACTCAGGAGGTAAAGATGAAAAAGACCTCAAAGCGCCGCCCCGCGGGGATGGTCGTCACCGCGCTCGGCGTGCTTCTCATACTGCTCACGGTGGTCCAGTCCGGGTCGAGCTTCTTTTCTCCGCGCACGGTGTCGTCCGGGGCGGAGGCGGAGCTCGTCGGTGCGAACGGCGGTGGGATCTACCGTCCGTTCAACCGCGTGGAGTTCGTGTACTCCACCTTCTCCGGCCTCTATCTCTCGGACGACAGCGGCAGGGTCGCGGTCTGGGTAATGTGGGGCGTGCTCAATGACGGCTGGGTCTGCTTCTACCTCCCCGCGGACGGAAAGGACACGAACGGCGACGGCGCGTTCGACGAGAACGACGCGCCTGCCGACCAGTGGAACGTCGAGTTCATACTCCGCGCCGCCCGCCCGGACTATCACGAGCACAGCACCTGGGTGCTCGACGAATCGGTCTCGGAGAGCGCGGCCTATTACGGGACAAGCGACAGCGAGATGAGCTCTTTCTTTGCGGACACCGTTCTCGAGGCGGCGCGCGCCGGCCTGCGCTGGACGCGTATATCCTTTGCCGCCGGCGTACTGCTCGCGCTTGCGGGCGGGGCGCTTCTCCTGCTGCCGGAGAATGTCCCGCTCCTGCCGAAGCGGTTCCGGCCGGACGGGTCGGACGATACGTCCGACGGGGACTCCGCAGGCGACAGCGAAGCGTCCGGCACGGACCTGGGCCGCGACGAATACGACGATGCGGCCGAAGGCGCAGAGTCCGACGAGGCCAGCGAACCCGACGGTCCTGACGAAGGCGCGGATGACAACTCCGAAAAATAGCATAAAATAGCATTAAGGGCACGCCCGCAAAGCGGGCGTGCCCTTGTCCTGTGTGCGTTTAGATACAAAAGGGAGCTGAACTTCCGTTCAGCTCCCGTAAATTTGCTCTTTGTGTTCTCAGGTCTTTCTTTGCGTCCCCGTGGGACGCGGCCTAATTAGAACATTGGACCGTACCTCCAGTTTTAATTCTTGTACCTCAGAGCAAGAACATTCATTGGACCGTACCTCCATATATCAGATGCCATTCGCATCGTCTTGAGCACTTTCGGCGCTGCAGGCCGTTTTACCGGCGCGCGCCCGTATTAAATTGTCGGCCGAAACGCAGCTCCCGGATTTGTCAGATCCTACTTCTGCGCGCCCCGCCGACTTATCTAAAGTCACTGGCGGGGCAGTTAAAACTGCTTCACCGGACCGTACCTCCTATAATGTATTTTCGTTCCTTTGCCCTCTCCGGGTTTGCACCGGACGATCGACTCTCCGTGCCGCCGCCGCTGTCGGTTTATAAACCTTGCTATCGGGTCGTTATCTCGAACCCCTTGTGCGGCAACCCGACGCTGGAGTCAGGCGGTGATTACCTCGTACATCGGACTCATTCCCTTCCGCGGTCTCCCGCAAAGATATCGAGTGGAACGTACTCAGCGCATTGGACCGTACCTCCGATTAGAATTTGGTTTGACGCCTCCGAAACACTTTCATTGGTATCACCCTCTGTTCGGTTTAGGTGCTTCCTTGCTACGGTTACATTGTACCGTATGTTTGGTAAAATGTCAATAGTTTTTTCAAAAATTTTTGAAAAATTTTTGTGCACATTATCAACAAATTTTTCCATATAAGTCTGTATTGGATATGCGGCATACTGTCGCTTATGCCCGTGGGATGCTGCCGTTCCGAATCTTTTTGGCGATTTCCTACCGGAAATTTTCAATATGCGGCGCACAGTCGGACATTACAGTGTAAAATCGGCGCATTTGCTGCGGCGTGCTCACGTGACCTCCGCACCGGGATAGTACCACTCGAGTATCTCCCGCCAGTCCGCGCCGCCGAGCGCCATCTCCCGTGCGCCGTACTGGCTCATGCCTACGCCGTGTCCGTTCTGCGTCATGTTTTCCCCGCTCGTCACACCGGAGAGATACGGCACCGCCGCTCCCCAGACCTCCTCGGCGGAGCGTGTCCTGCCGTCCGAGGATGAAAAGAAGGCCGCCATTGCCGCCTCGCCGCCGTATACGAGTATCGACCCGTCGGTCTCGGCGACCGCCGCGCGGCTCTCGTCCGTGGTCTCTCCGAACGCCATGCAGCAGCCGGGGTCGGTACAGACGTCCGCGCCGGAGTGCTTCGGGTGCGCCATCCTGTAATACACGAGGCTGCGCGCGGCGACAGCCTGCGCCTCGAGCGCCGCCTCCGGAAAGCTGGGCGGCATCTCCGCCGCGACGACTCCCTCGAGGTAGTCCGCAAGCGGCATCAGCCGCGTCGAATCGCCGTCCAGGACCCGCACGACGGTCTCCAAATCCGGTACGCGCTGTGCGGCGGCTTCGGGTCCCGATTGGCCGGCGGATGCACCGATCTCCGTCTCCGCGAACGTCTCCTCCCCCCGGGACGGCTCGTCCGCTTTCTGGACGGCGGAGTCGGCGCCCTCCGCGCCGACTGGCGCGCGGACGGAACTTCCGCCCGCGGCGTTGAGCTCCACCGCGCCCGGCGGCGGCTCGGACGATACCGCGCCGTCCGGCTCACCGGAGTCTTCCGCGTCCCGCGCCACAGGCGGCGCGGCGCTCACCTCGCCCGTACCGAACGCCGCCTCCGCGCGGCTCTCCCACGCTCCCGCGAGCAGCAGAGGTATCACCGCAGCCGCCGTGAGCGCGAGCATCCACATTATCAGAAGTCTGCGCATTCTTCACACCTCTCCGTTCCGTTCAAAGGCTATGCGGCGGGAACGCGAAAAATGCGCGGCTTGTCTCTTAAAATCTCCCTCCCTCTTGCTTTTTTCCGCAAAATTGATTATTATATGTAAGTAGCCGCCGCACTGCGGCGGATCCCGCGGCGTCCGCGCCGCGCGGAAAAAGAGATCCTTGCGTTTTCGGTACTACATCTATTTATCGAGGTTTTGGCGACATGTCTGAACTTTCCGCACAGAACGAATGGCTCGAGGTCTCCGTTGAGACCACCCCCGCGGGCATCGACCCCGTCTCCGCCCGCATCATCTCCCTCGACATCGAGGGCATGCAGATAGAGGACTACGACGAATTTCTGGCAATACTCGAGGAGACCCGTCCGAGCTGGGACTACGTCGACGAGGAGCTTATCCGCTCGAAGCAGAAGCCCACGCAGATAAAGGTCTACCTCCGTTCCGACGACGAGGGGCGCGCAAAGCTCCGGGAGCTGCGCGCGGCGCTCGAGTCCCTGCGCGGCGACGTTCCGGAGCTCGACCTCGGCACGCTTGCGGTCACGGTGAACGGTATCCGTGAGGAGGACTGGGCAAACAACTGGAAGCAGTACTACAAGCCCACGCCGGTGGGCTCCCGTCTGCTGATACTCCCCCGCTGGGAGGAGCGTCCGGAGACCGACCGCGTCGTCTTTCTCAACGACCCCGGCATGAGCTTCGGCACCGGCACCCACGCCTCCACCCGCCTCGCGCTCGAGGCGGTCGAGCGGCTGACGGAGAGCGGGATGCGCGTACTCGACCTCGGCTGCGGGAGCGGCATACTCGCCGTGTGTGCGCTGCTCCTCGGCGCGGGCGAGGCGGAGCTTGTCGACATCGACCCCGCCGCCGCGCGCATAGCCATGCAGAACGCCGCTCTGAACGGCGTCGAGAGCCGCACGCACGCGGACGCGGGCGACGTGCTGCACGACACGCGGCTCCGCGCGGCGCTCGAAGCGTCCGCCCCTTACGACCTGGTGCTCGCAAACATCGTTGCGGACGTTATAATCCCGCTTGCGCCGCTCGCCGCGCGCCTTGCCGCTCCGGAGGCGCACTTCGTCACCTCCGGGATAATCGAACCCCGGCTCCCGGAAGTTCTCGCGGCCCTCGAGGCGGCTGGCTTTGCGGAAAACAGAGTATCCCGCGCGGAGGGCTGGTGCTCGGTCGACTCCACGCGCGCAGGCGCAAGCTCCAAGACAAACTTACAGAGGTAATTCTAGCATGAAAGGCACTTTCCACGGCGGAATACGGCTCGACCCCCGCAAGCGTTCAACGCTTTCGGCGGTGCTCGAGGCGCTCGACCCGCCCTCTCTCATCACCGTTCCCCTCGCCCTTCGCGAGGGTACGCCGGCTACGGCCGACGTACATCCCGGCGACGCGGTGAATATTGGCACCCGCCTCGGCGTAGGCGAGATCCCGGTGTACAGCCCGGTGAGCGGCCGCGTGCGCTCGGTAACAGAGGTCCCGATCCCCGACGGTGGGAGCGTTCCCGCCGTCGAGCTTGAAAACGACGGGCTCGACACGTCCGACCCGTTTGTCCGGCCGCGCGGCAGCCTGGAGGCGCTTACGCCCGACGAGATAACCGAGCTCTGCTACACGGCGGGTCTTGTTCTCACCGGCTCGCCCACGCCGGTCTACAATCGGCTCCGTTCGCTTGCCGGAGCGCCGTGCGAGGCGCTTATTATCGACTGTACCGAGTGCGACCCGTTCGTCACCTCGCGGCGCAGGACGCTTCTCGACCGCACCGACGAGGTGCTCGCCGGGGTGCGTCTCTTCGCGAAGGCGCTTTCGCCGAAGCGGACGGTGCTCGCCGTCTCCTCCGACTCCTACGACATCGCGGAGCACCTCACAAAGCGCATCTCCCGGAGCGATCCGATGGCCGTCCGCGTCGTCAGCTCGAAGTATCCCCAAGGAAACGAGCGGCGGCTCATCGAGGCCGTCGCCGGTTATCAGTCCGCAGACGCAGTCGTTCTCGACCCGGAGTCCGCGGCGGAGCTCTACCGCGCCGCCTCGACCGGCGCGCCGCAGCTCACGCGCGCCGTCACCGTTGCCGGAGACGCCGTCGCAAACCCCAAGAACCTTCTCGTCCGCATCGGCACTCCGCTCTCCGCGCTTATCGACGCGGCGGGCGGGCTCAGCCGCGACCCCGCAATGCTCCTGTTCGGCGGCGCGCTCACCGGCGCGGCGCTCGACGGCGCGGACTACCCCGTCACCTCGTCCGCGCGGGCGGTGCTCGTCCTCTCGGAAGCCGCCGCCGCGCACACAGACAGCAGCGCGTGCATCCGCTGCGGGCGGTGCGTGGCGGTCTGCCCGGAAAATCTGGAGCCGCTCTACATCTCGCTCTGGCTGACGCGCGGCGCGAACTATGAGCTCCGCCGCTCGCGCGTGGCTCAGTGCATCGGCTGCGGCTCCTGCTCCTACGTCTGCCCCGCGAAGCTGCCCCTCGCGGAGCACGCGCGCCTCGCAAAGGCGAAGCTCCTCGCCGCGAGGAAGACTCTCGTCCCGCCCGAGGCAAACTCCGAAAGCGAGGTGACAGAGTAGTGGCCCGTTCAAACCTCATCCCCAGGGCAAGGCAGAACCCGCTCTCACGCGGCTCCGGCGCGCTCCGCAGGAGCCCCGCGCCGCACCTGAGGGCCGAGGCCTCCACGCGGAGCATAATGAGCGACGTGCTGATAGCGCTCTCCCCGATGCTCATCGTGTCGGTGTTCTTCTACGGCTTCCGCACGCTCGCACTGACGCTTACGAGCGTCGCGAGCTGCATAGCCTTTGAATGGCTCTTCCGGCGCGCAGTGAAAAAGCCCGCCACCGTCGGAGACCTCTCCGCCGTCGTCACCGGCGTGCTCCTCGCGTACAACCTCCCCGCCTCTGTCCCCTACTGGATACCGGTCGTCGGGGCGGCGTTTGCGATACTCATAGTAAAGCAGCTCTACGGCGGCATAGGCAAGAACTTCCTCAACCCCGCGCTCGCGGGCAAGGCGTTCCTGCTCGTCTGCTTCCCCGACACAATGCAGACCTGGACCCGGCCGTTCGAGCGCCTTCCCGTACTTGGCACGTTCGAGGCGGAGGCGGCGGCAAATCCGCTGGAGGCATTGAAAAACGGCCTCATTCCGGACGACTCCGCGCTAGAGCTTCTGCTCGGACGCCACGCCGGCGCGCTCGGCGAGACCTGCGCCCTGCTCCTTCTGTTCGGCGGGCTCTATCTGATACTTCGCCGCGTCATAAGGGCGCGGATACCGCTTGTATACCTCGGAACGGTCGCGGTCGTAACGCTTCTCTTCCCGCTTGGCGGCGCGCGTCCGCTCGAATGGATGACGTCCCAGCTCCTCAGCGGGTCGCTCGTTCTCGCCGCGTTTTTCATGGCGACAGACTACACAACGAGCCCCGTAACGCCGCTCGGGCAGACGGTCTACGCCGTAGGGTGCGGACTTGTCACGGTATTTCTCAGATACTTCGGCGGGTGGACCGAGTCGGTCTGCTTTGCCATACTCATAATGAATTCCTGCGCGTGGCTCGTGGACCGCATAAGGCTGCCGCAGCCGAGAGGAGGTGCGCGCAATGGCCGATAAACGCAGGGAAGACGCCCCGGAAATTTTCGGGGACGAGTCCGAGACCCGTGGCGGCATAGATATCCCCGTCCCCGAGGATGCGCCCGCGCGGGGTCGCTCCCGCAGAGGCAGAAAGCGCACCGCGCCGCCCGCGGCAGAGCCCGACCTCCTGCCCGAGAGCGCAGCACCCGCAGGGACTGTCTACACGCTCGGCCCGCAGAACGAATTCGGCGACGTCGAGAACGTCTCCTTCGAGGAAGCGTCCGACAACTCCGCAGAGACGTCCGCGCCGAAGGAGGGCGATGCCCTCGACATATCCGACATTCCGAACGCCGTTCCGGCGCCCGACGCGCCAAAGCCCGCGGGAAATTCCCGCAAGCGGAAGAAGCGTCGCGCCGCACAGGCGCGGAACACGGACGGCGTGTCCGCGAAAGCCTCCGTTTCCGCGGAGGATACCGCATCGGACAGCGTTTCCTCCTCGCAGGAGCCGCATTCCGCAGCGGAGCCGACGGACCAGCCGTCCCAGGACATGACGCCTCAGGAGGCCGCGGCAGCATCCGACCCGTCCGCGGCAGATCAGCCCGCCAAAGCGGAGGAAGCGTCGGCCGCAGCGGTCGGCGGTTCTCCGACAGCCGCACGGTCGAAACGGCGCGGAAAGCGCCGCACCGCACCGCCGAAGCCGGCGGGAGACATGGACGCACCAGCGGAGATCGGCGACGCACCGGAGGCCGCGCCCGCCGACGCGGTTCCCTCGCCCGACGCGGAGCCGGCGTCTTCCGTGCCCGCAAAGAATCCGAAAAAGAAGTCCCGCCGCCCCGCCGATAAGACGGCGGACGCTCCTGCGGACACCACGGAGAACGTCCCTGCGGAGGAAACAGAGGACACCGCGGCCGAAGCTCCCGAAAAGCCCAAGCGCACGCCGAAGCCGAAGGCTCCGGCGGCGGCACTTCTGCTGCGCGGCGCCCTTACCGAAAACCCGCTCCTCTTCGGGCTCGTCGGCGTGTTCCCCGCAGTCGCGGCGGCGTCGACCGGCTCCACGGCGCTTGCCGCCGGTATCTGCGCCCTTGCGGCGCTGCTCGTGACGAACCTCGCGGCGTCGCTCATAGGCGGCAGACTGCCGCGCCGTCTCCGCGCGGCGCTGATGCTTCTGCTCGCGGCGTGTGTATCCTCCGGCGAACAGCTTGCACTCGCAGCGCTGCTGCCGGACACGGCGGACGCGCTCGGCGTCTTCATCCCTCTCGTCGCGGTCTGCGGCCTCACGCTCTCGCGCGAGGACTTCGCCGCGGAGCGCCACCCGGTATCCGCGCTTCTCGACGCCGCGGCCTGCGGCGTGGGCTTTACCGCCGCGCTCACGCTTTTCGGCGTGATACGCGAGGTGCTCGGTTCCCGGACGCTGTTCGGGCTCAAGCTCCCGCTCCCTCCCGTTCTTGCCTTCTCCGCGCCGATGGGCGGGCTGCTCCTTCTGGGGCTGCTTTCCGGCGCGGCAAGATACGTCCGGACAAAGCGCCGCGCCTCGAAGCGCGGCAGTAAGGAGGCGGAGCTATGAGCTTTTCCGAAGCGCTTGTAATTTCGCTCGGTCTGATACTCTCCGAGAATGTCGTATTCTCCCGTGCGTTCGGACTGCGCGCGATGCTCGATACGGAGCTCCCTCGCAGGACGGCGTGGCTCACCCTCCGCGTCGCCGTAGGGATAGTCCTCACGGCGATGGCCGTGTGGCCGGTCGACCGTTTTCTCCTCTCTCCGTTCGGACTGGAGGCGGCGCGCGCGCCGGTGTACGTTCTCATTGCGGGAATACTTGAACTCGTGCCGGAGATCGTCCTGAAGAAGGCCGCACCTTCGCTCGGCGCGCGCTTCCGGGAGGACCGGCCCTTCCTGCTGCTGAACGTCGCGGTGCTCGGCTGTGCGCTCACGCTTTCCGATTTGTTCCCGAGCTTTGGCGGGCTCGCCGTCGGGGCTGTGTCCGCCGCACTCGGCTACGTCCTCGCGAGCGTGATACTCTCCTCGGTCCTGCGCCGCACGCGCTTTTCCGAGCCGCCCGCATGCTTTGAAGGCGCGCCGCTCGCGCTCGTATCCGCAGCGCTTATCGCGCTCGCGTTCGCGGGCTTCCACGGCCTGCACTTCTGAGCGCGGTCAGAATTTCACAAAGGAGGTATTCTCCAATGGCCAGTTACGAACCGTACCGCGGGCGGCGCAGAGGCCGCCGCGTATTTACCGGCGTCGTCATAGTTCTCATACTCATCGCCGCGGCGATACTCGTCCTCGCGGTGACGCACCGGCTCGACTTTCTCTCCGAGGGCGACGCATCTCCCTCGCCCTCGCTTGGCGGAGAGCCCTCGCCCGGCGGAGAGTCATCCGAGCCGTCCGTCGAGCCGACGTTCATTGTTGAGACGCCCTCCAGCGAACCGTCCGAGGAGCCCTCGGTCTCGCCGGACGCGCGGCCGGGATTTCTCCGCGCGGTGCGGCTTGACCCGCGCGACGACGTCGCGTTTGCCGGAGCCGTCCAACTCGCGCAGGACGGTCTTATAAACACCGTAGTTCTCGAGATGGGCAACCGGCGCGGCGGGCTGAACTACGAGAGCGGCGTTCCGCTCGCGGGCGAAGCGGGCGCGGTCCCCTCCGCGCGCGGCGAGGCGGCGTTCGACGTCTCGCGCCTCGACGAGCTGCGCTCTGCGGGCGTGCGTCTCGTGGCGGAGCTCTCCTCGCTCAAGGAGAGCTATCTCGGCAACCTCAACACCACCTATGCCGTGAAATGGTCGGACGGCCGCCGCTGGCTCGACGGCGAGCTGCTCGGCTGGCTCGACCCGTACAACGCCGATTCGCGCAAGTACGTCGAGGACCTGACGGCAGAGCTCATCGGCCTCGGGTTTGACGAAGTCCTTCTGACGAACTTCAGCTTCCCCACGACCGGCCTCACAGACTTCACCTACTTCGAGGGTGAAAGCGTGGACGGCATATCCCGCAGCGACATCCTCGCCTCGTTTGCCTCTGAGCTTAGGGAGGCGGCGGACGCCGCCGGCGGCTCGATCTCCTTTGAGGTCGCCGCCTCGCAATACCCCTATGATGGAAACAGCGAGGCGTACTCGGCGGCCGAGGCGGCCGGCACAGCGCTTCCTTCCCTTCCGGACGGGACTGCGGTGTATGTCACGGGTATTCCCGAGGGCGTTGCGATACCGGAAGCGGTAGCCGTGACAGAGCTTGAAAATGACTACACCTCTCCGGAGGCCGCCGGTGAAGCACGCGCCGCGGCCGAAGCGGCGAACGGCACGTCCGGCTTCCTGCTTGTGAGCGCCGACGGGCGCTACCCGGCAAGCTTTTAAAATCGTCACTCACGCGGGGTCGTGCCATTTAGCGGGGCAGACCCTGCGTCCCTAAGTGAGGCAGCGCCTCACCACTACCTTCGCGGGGCTGTGCCGCCCCGCGCCATCTAGCGGGGAAGCCCCGCGGGCATACGCGGGGCGAGACCCCGCGTCCTGAAGTGAGGCAGAGCCTCACCACTACCTTCGC